>NZ_AUBQ01000012.1 GCF_000429325.1 Fundidesulfovibrio putealis DSM 16056 | reverse complement strand
AGGCATCTAAGCGGGAAACTTGCCTCAAGACTAGGTCTCCCCGAAGGGCCCAGGTAGACTACCTGGTTGATAGGCCGCAAGTGCAAGTGTAGTGATACATTCAGCTAAGCGGTACTAATAGCCCGTTCGGCTTGACTCGCTTAACCAAACATAACGCGTTCCTCCCTTATTGACTTAAATATCATCAGGAATTTCCTGGTGGCCCCAGAGGAGGGGGTACACCCGATCCCATTCCGAACTCGGTAGTTAAGCCCTCCATCGCCGATGATACTGCCAGGACCGCTGGTGGGAAAGTAGGTCGCTGCCAGGATTCTTTTCAAGAAAGGCCCGCATTAAAAATGCGGGCCTTTCGCTTTTTGTTTTGATTCTCCTCTTGTCATTCAGAAGCCTCTGCAAAGCAGACCTTCCCGGTATGTTGCCGCCCGCCCCAGAGCAGGATACAGGACATTTGACGGGGGGTATGCGGCGTTACCGCCGCATTGCGATAAGGAGAGTCTCAATGGCTGAGAAAGTGATGTTGGTCGATGACGAGGACGCCATCCGGGAAATCCTTGGGTTGTCCATAGCCGACCTGGGCTACGAAGTGGAAACGGCAGCAAATGGCGAGGCAGCCATCGCTTTGTTTTCGCGCTTTGCCCCCGGTATCGTCCTGACAGATATCAAGATGCCCGGCATGGACGGAATCGAACTGCTCAAGCGCCTTAAAGACCTGAATCCCGACACCGAAGTCATCATGGTTTCCGGGCACGGCGACATGGACCTGGTCGTCAAAAGCCTCCAGTTCGAGGCGCTCGATTTCATAACCAAGCCCATCCGCGACGAACTTCTGGTCAGTGCCCTCAAGCGAGCTGCCGAGAAGATCACCATGCGCCGCCAGCTGCGCGAACACACTTTGAACCTTGAGCGCATCGTCAAGGAAAAATCCGCCAAGCTTGTAGAACTTGAACGCCAACTGGCCGTGGGGCAGGTTGTTGAGGGCCTTTCCACCGCCATGCGCTGCCTGGTGGAAACGTTCGACGACGGCGCGGGCTACTTCAACGAACTTCCCTGCTTCATCTCCATACACAACCGCTACCTGGAGATCGTGGCCGTCAACCAGCTCTACAAGGAGCGCCTTGGCGACATGGTGGGCAAAAACTCCTGGGAGCCCTACTCCGGGCGGCAGGGGAGCGGCAACGCCTGTCCCGTCTGGATGACCATCACCGACGGAAAGGGGCTTCGCAGCCGCGAGACCCTGGTGGACGTGAACGGGCAGGAGATACCCGTCATCGTGCATACTGCGCCGATCCTGAGCAAGGACGGCGGCGTCGAGTTGGTCATCGAGCTCTCCGTTGACATCACCGAGGTGGGCCGTCTGCAGGAAGAGCTGCGCTCAACGCGCGAGAAATACCACCGCCTGTTCGACTCCGTGCCCTGCTACATCGAAGTGGTGGACCGCGACCACACAATAGTCGAGGCAAACCGCCGCTTCCGCCAGGATTTCGGCGAGTGCCGGGGCGGCAAGTGCTACAGCGCGTTCACCCATCGCGAGGACCCCTGTCAGGAATGCCCCATCTCGCTCACCTTCGAGGACGGGCAATCCCACCAATGGGAGACTGCAGTCACCACCAGGAACGGGGATCAGCGCGTGGTGCTCATCCAGACTGCGCCAGTACACGGCGAGTCGGGCGAAATAGAGCAGGTGATGGAGATATCCACGGACATCACCCAGATCAGGAAACTCCAGGATCACTTGGCCTCACTCGGGCTGATGCTCGGTTCCATGTCCCATGGCGTGAAGGGCTTGCTCACCTCGCTGGACGGCGGCGTGTACAAGATCGAGGCGGGCTTCCGAAAGGACGATCCGCAGCGCCTGCGCGAAGGCTGGGCCATCGTGAAGGACAAGATCGCGCGCATCCGCAAGATGGTGATGGATATCCTGTATTACGCCAAGTCGCGCGATACGGAGCTTGAAGCCGTCGACCTTGAAGCCTTCGCCAAGGACATGGCCGCCATCATCGAGCCCAAGGCCGCCCTGAAGAACGTGGCCTTCCGTCTGGATGTCGCCCCGGACATAGGCGAGATCCAGATGGATGAAACCGCCATGTCCGCAGCCCTGGTGAACTTTCTGGAGAACGCCGTGGACGCCTGTTCCGAGGACGACACCAAGCCAGCGCACGAGGTCGTGCTGCGCCTCACGGGCGATGCACGGCGCGTGCGCTTCGAGGTCGCGGACGATGGAATGGGCATGGACCAGGAGACCAGGGAAAAGATGTTCACGCTCTTCTTTTCCTCCAAGGGGTCGCGCGGCACCGGGCTTGGCCTGTTCATCTCAAGCCAGGTGATCGAGCGGCATGGGGGCTCCATTGATGTGACCTCCTCTTTCGGAGAAGGCACTTCCATCGTTGCCACACTTCCGCGCGTGCAGTCCAAAAACTAGGAGAGCAAGGTAATGTATCGGCGCGCAGGGGTAATGCACAACGCATGCGGAGGCTCACGGTGAAAACAATTGTGGAGCTATTCCGTAGCAGACTGGTTTTCAAGATCACCCTGCCGATCGCGTTCATCCTGTTCGCCAGCATATTTCTGTGGTCTTTCTATCATGTGCAGTATCAGAAGGACTTCACCATCGACAACCTCATCATGGGGGCAGAGCGCGTCTCTAATACCGTGAAGCTCGGCCTGCACTATGCCATGATGCTCAACTCGCGCGAGGACATCCAGGCCATCGTCAACAACTACAGCAAGCTCAAGGAAATTCGCAACGTCCGCATCATCAATAAATCGGGCGAGGTCATGTTTTCCTCCTCGCCGGACCAAAAGAACAGGATCATCGCGCGGCGGGACCCGCTCTGCCAGGCCTGCCACCAGTACACCGTCCCGACGCTGCATCCGACGCTCAGCGAGGCCATCTACAAGGATTCCCAAGAGAACGGAGAACGTGTGCTGCGCCTGGTCAGCCCCATCCTGAACGAGCAGGGCTGCTCGGATAGTTCGGGCTGCCATTTCCACCGCGCGGAGGAGAAAATCCTGGGCGTCCTGGATCTGTCGTTCTCTTTGAGCGAGAGCGATTCGCTTATAAGCGAAAGCCGCCAGCACACGCTGTATCTGGCGTTCATCCAGTTCGTGGTGACGTTTCTGACCATGGCCCTCTTGTTCCTGCTGCTGGTCAAGCGGCCCATCAACCGCATCATCCGGGATGCCAAGCTCATCTCCCTGGGCCGGTCCCCGAAGCCGCAACGCGTGAAATCCTCAGACGAAATCGGCCAGTTGGCTGATGCCATCCACCAGATGGGCGTGGACCTCACTGCCAAGAACAGCCAGCTCTCGCTGCAAAAGAACCTCTATCAGGACCTCTTCGAGGGCGTTCCCTGCGTCATCACCGTGCAGGACCGGGATTTCCGTCTGTTGCGCTACAACCGCGCCTTCGAGGAGCGCTTCAATGCGAGCCTGGGCGAGTACTGCTACAAGGCCTACAAGAACCGCGATTCCAAATGCCCGGACTGTCCTGTGGAGAGAACGTTCAAGACCGGTCAGTTCCAGACCACGGAAGAATCAGGCTGCTACCGCGACGGCTCGCTGGCGCACTGGATCGTGAACACAGCACCCATCTACGACTCGGAGGGGCGTCTGGTGGCAGCCATGGAGATGTGCCTGGACATTACCGAACGCAAGGAACTGGAAGGCGAGGTGAAGCGTTCGGAGAAGAAGTATGTGGACATCTTCAACAACATTCCGAGCGCGGTGTTCGTGCTGGATCAGGCCGATTTTTCCATTCGCGACTGTAACAAAGGGGCTGTCACCCTGTATGGCTGGGAAAAATCTGAGCTCGCGGACATGAGTTTCCTGGATCTGTTCGCGGATGTGGACAAATCACCCTTCGTCACGGCCATCAACAAGGGACAGGACATAGACCAGGCCAAGCACATAACCAGAAGCGGGCGCGAGTTCTTCGTGGCCATCAACGCCTCTCCTTCCGAGTTCAACAAGCGCAAGGTCTATCTGGTCACGGTGAGCGATATTTCCAAGCGCCTGGACACCGAGCAGCAGCTTATCCAGGCCAGCAAGATGGCCACGCTGGGCGAGATGGCCACTGGTGTGGCCCACGAGATCAACCAACCCCTGGCGGTCATCCAGGCCAGCGTGGATCTGGTGAAACGCAGCCTCACGCGCGGCGAGACTCCGGGAGAGCCGCTTCTCAAGCGTGTCACCGAACTTGTGGCGCAGCAGGTGGAGCGGGCCACCAAGATCATCAACCACATGCGCGAATTCGGGCGCAAGTCGCAGATTTCGCTGGAAGAGGTGGCGCTTAACGGCGTGCTTCAGCGTTCCTTCGACTTCTTCAGCCAGCAGCTTTCGTTGCGTTCCATCGAGGTGGCCTGGGAACTGGACGACAAGCTGCCTATGGTGCGTTGCGAACCCAACCGCATGGAGCAGGTGTTCATAAACTTCCTGATCAACGCCCGCGACGCCATCGACGAGCGCGCATCCAAGGAAGGAGAAGACATCCCCAGGCGCATCACCATCAAGACCATGCACAACCAGGGGTTCGTGACCGTGCGCATCTCGGACACGGGCGTCGGCGTTCCCGCAGCGGCCATGACCCGCATCTTCGAACCCTTCTTCACCACCAAGCAGGTGGGCAAGGGGACGGGCCTTGGGCTGTCCATCAGTTACGGGATCATCAAGGAATACGGCGGGAGCATCAACGTGGTGAACAACGATGACGGCGGCGCGAGCTTTTTCATCCGGCTGCCCGTGGCTGGCGAGCGTCCGGGCGGGGGGGAGTAGAGGCGCTCGTCCGCGAGGCGCTTGTCTCCGGGGATGCGCTCAGCCGCGTAAGCCCGCCGCAGTCGCGCCGGGCTGTGAAATCTCCACGGAATATTATTCGCTACGCTTGGGCATGGCCTCGATGTCCATGTAGAGAACTTCCCATTGGTGGCCATCCAGGTCAGCGAAGCTGTGGCCGTACATCCAGCCGAAATCCATGGGGTCCATGTATGTCGACCCTCCGGCAGCCAACGCATTTTGTATCATCTCATCGACCCCTTTCCTGCTGTCGGCATCGATGGCGATCAAGACCTCAGTTGTTTCTTTCGCGTTGCTGATGCTCTTCTTGGTGAAGTTCCCGAAGAACGGCTCGGTCAAGAGCATGGCGTAAATGTTTTCGCCGAGGATCAGGCATGCGGCGTTTTCATCCGTAAACTGCGGGTTGTATGTGAAGCCGAGTTTCGTGAAGAATTCTTTCGATTTGTCCAGGTCCTTCACAGGCAGGTTCACGAAAATCTGGGTTGCCATGGTGAGCTCCTCTCGCGTTATCGGACGGTTCTGTCTGCATTGCGGCCAAACAGCTCAATCAACGGAACCGGAAAGAGGCAGGAACCGGCTTTTCTGGATTATTGCTGGCTAGCACCAGCCCTGAATGCCGTCAAGAGTCGCACGATTGGGTCCGTGAGGGCGACATGCGTAGGGATATACAAATAAAGCCGCGCAGTGGCGGCTGTATGGAGGACGCGATCTGTTCCGGCGAGGAGTCCGGACTGAATGGCTCAGGCGGACAACGAGCGCATTGACGAACTACGAAGATATTGCACGGGATGTTACCGGCAGGGTCGCGAGCCTGAACGAATATCCTGGGGCCAGTGCCAACCGGCCCATCGGCTGCCGGAGGCTGATGAACGACTGGTCAACGCCTGAATCATGACCGTCCTGTTTCATCTTCTTCAAAGCGGGACTTGTTGTTTTCTCTTACTCCCCGTCCGCACCTTTGCGCCGCTTGGTCAGAAGCCGCCTGTTCAGGGCCTGTCGCGTGATCCCAAGCATCTTGGCGGCGGCGCTCTGGCTGCCTCCGGCGCGTTTCAGCGCCTCCTGGATGATGCGCTCCTCGGCCTGCTTGAGGGTGGGGACTTCCTCGTCTCCGTGTTCGGACAGCACCGCCGGGAACAACCCAGGCCCCGCTCCCTGCCCGGCTTCGCCCCGCATCGATCCAACCCAGGCCCGGAAGGGCTCCACGGACACCGTGCGCCCCTCGCACAGGGCCACGGCGTTGAAGACCATGGCTTCAAGCTCCCGGATGTTGCCGGGGAAGGAGTGCGCGCGCAGAAGCTCCAGCACTTCTGGCGGAGCCTGCGGCACAGGCTTGCCCAGGCGCTCGGCGGCCTTCTCCAGAAAGTGCGACAGCAGGAGCGGCAGGTCGTCCATGCGCTCGCGCAGCGGCGGTATGGACACGCAGTGGGTGCGCAGCCGGAAAAAGAGATCGCGCCGGAACTTGTCCTGTTCGATGAGCTCTTCCAAGGGCTGGTTGGTGGCCACGATGATGCGCGCGTCCATGGGTTTGAGCGTATCCGAGCCCAGAGGATAATACTCCCGCTCCTGGATCAGGCGCAAAAGCTTCAGCTGCGAGGCCTTGGCCAGGTCGCCGATCTCGTCCAGGAACAGGCTGCCCCCGGAGGCTTCCTCTATCAGGCCCCGCCTGCCCAGGTTGGCGCCGGTGAAGGCTCCTTTCTTGTGGCCGAACAGGGTGTCCGAGAACATGGCGTCGTCCAGGCCCGCCACGTTCACGGCCACGAATTTTCCAGGCAGCCCGCTGGCGTCATGGATGGCGCGAGCCACCATCTCCTTGCCGACCCCCGTTTCGCCCGACACCAGCACCGGCTCGTCGGACGAAGCCACAGCCTGCACGTAGGCGGTCATGGCCTTCATGCGCGGATTGTCCGTGACGATCCTGGCCAGACCGCTTTGGGGCCTGTCCGCGTCGCTGCCCTGGCTCTGCGCGTCCTGCGTCGGCTTGTGGTCCAATTGGCGGGAGAGTTCCTGGCCAACCTCCAGGGCGTGGCGCACGGCGGAGAGCAGGTGCGCGCGGTCCACGGGCTTCACCAGGTAGTCGACGGACCCGGCCCGCATGCAGCGCACGGCGGATTCCACTTCGTTGTAGCCGGTGACGATGATCACCGGGATATGCGGGTACTCGGCCTTGATGAAGCTCAGGACGTCCTCGCCCTTCACTTCGGGCATGCACAGGTCCAGCATGACCAGCGACACCACCTGGCGGCGCAGGATGTTTTTCACCTCGCGCGGGTCTGAACAGCGTATGGTGTTGGTCAGGCCGGAGTAGCGCAGGTTCAGGTCGTAGCTTTGCAGGGCCTGTTCCTCGTCGTCCACCAGGAGGATGGGGTGCAGGGGGATTCGGGCGGCGGAACTCATTACAGCGGACCCTCATGCGGGGCTTGCGCGGCGGGAAGGGCCACGATGGCCGAGGTCCCCTGGCCGGGCGTGGATTCTATCAACAGCTGGCCCCCGTGCTCGCGGGCGATGGACAGCGAGATGGACAGGCCAAGGCCGGTGCCGCCCTGTTCGCGCTTGGTGGAGTAGAACGGTTCGGTGACGCGGGGCAGGTCATCCGGGCGGATGCCCACGCCCTCGTCGCGCACTGCAATGCGCACGCTGCCCGTGGCATCGTGATGGAAGGTCTCGATCTCGATGCCCTGGTGCGCGCCGGTGAGGGCGTGGCAGGCGTTCTGCACCAGGTTCACCACGATCTGCTCCAGGCGCTGCCTGCGCCCGCGCACCAGGGGCAGGCCCGCCCCGTAGCGTACGGAAAAACGGCTGGTGTGCAGGCCGATGGTCTTGCTCATGAGCAGCACCGCCGACTGCACCACGTCGTTGACCGGGAGCATCTCGAAGCCGCCTTCGATGTCCTGGCGGGCGAAATTCTTGAGCTCGCGCACGAAGTCCCGGATGCGCACCGAGCCCTCGATGATGCCTTGCAGGAGTTGCGGCACGTGCTGGGACACCTCGGCCAGGGGCAGCCCCCCGAAGGCGTCCGGGCCGACCTTCACGGCTTCTCCGGATTCCTGGGCGCGGGCCAGCGCCTCGACCCCCGGTGACACCCCCCGCCACAGGTCCAGCACCAGGGGGGCATTCAACATGATGAAGTTGTTGGGATTGCTTATCTCGTGGGCCACCTCGGACACCAGGGTGCCCAAAGACACCAGCCGGTCCGCGTGCATGAACTGGGACTCGGTGACCTTCTGTCCGGTGACGTCCAGCCCGGTGGCCTGGTAGTCGCGTATGTGTCCGGTCTTGTAGAAGAATCCCTGGATGATCCAGCGCATCCACAGGGGCGGGTCGTCCGGATCGCTGCTTGGAGCCTTGTATTCGAGTTCCGCCATGGGGTTGTCCAGGGTGATGCCGGTCACGGCCTGGGCGAAGCTCTCGCGCAGGGTGGGGTCGAGCATCCACAGGAAGTCCTCGCCCACGATGTCCTCGCGCGTGGTTCCGAAGAAGCGCGCGCTGGCGGTATTGGCGTAGGTGATGCTCCAATCGGGCAGGAAACAGCAGATGAGGTCCGGGCGGGTCTCCACGATGGACTGGTAGAGGTTCTTGCGGTTCAGCAGGCCCTCTATGGCCACCTTGTAGCGGGTGACGTTCTCCACCAGCAGTACGAAGCCGTCCTCGCCCCAGGGCAGGGCGGCCCTGTCCACTCGCACGCGCGTCCAGGCCAGGCCGCCGTCGGCCATGGCGATGGGCTTGTCCATGTCGTGCCAGATGCCGGGATGCGTCAGATAGTCGTCCAGGTTCTCGCAGGCGCCCAGGCAGAAGATGCTCAGAACGTCCTGGAAGTTCATCAGGGCCAGGTCGGCGGGGGAGCATTCGGTGAGCCTGAAGAATTCCCGGTTGGCGTAGCGGACGGCGTAATCCGGCCCAGCCAGGAGCACGGCCAGAGGGAGCGCGCCGTACAGGCTGTCCAGCGTGGCTGCGTGGGATGGGGGGAGGGGTTCGCGCATGGGGGCTGCCGTGTGTTGTCCGCAAGCTGCGCTTTCCCGGACCAAACCGGGGGCAGGTGCGGCTCTCTGGACGAAAATCCCGCCTGTGCGGGTATGGCCTGCTCCTATATCCTCGCAGGGCGCTTGGCAAGGCGCTATGCGGAGCGTGATTGCTTGCCAGTACAGGATAATTTTCTTACCAAGGCCGTTCTGATCGACAGCGCACCATGACAGGAGGCCACGCGTGAATCTCTCCCGACTGCTGACCAGCCTTACTGGCCGCAAATGCCTGCCCGGCCTCCTTGAGCACTACGACCCGGTCTCCAAGGGCGTCAAAGTCGTGGAGGCCGCCCTCAAGGAATATTCCGCAGGCGGGCACGGCCTGGCCTTCCAGACTCTGACCGTGGAGATCGACACCCTGGAGGGCCAGGCGGACAAGATCAAGCGGCGCATCAGGAACCATCTGCCGCGCGACATCTTCCTGGAGGTCGATAAGACCCTGTTCCTGAACTACACCCGCAGCCAGGACAACATCCTGGACGAGGCCCAGGAGGCGCTCAACTGGCTGGGCATGCGCCGCATGGACCTGCCAGCCTCCCTGTTCGTCTCGGCGCGCGCCGTCGGGCGGGAAGCCTGCCGCACGGTGGAGCTCCTGAAGCCCGCCCTGCAGGGGACCATGGACCTCATCTACGGCAAGACCAAGGACCGCTCCGCAGTCAAAGACAGTTACCACGAAGTGCGCGTGCAGCATCACAAGGCGTCCAAGGCGGCACGCAAGCTCATCAAGGATGCCTTCGAGACCGAGGGCGAGTGCCGCGACATCTACCAGTTCGTGACCTTCGTCGAGCACCTGCACGACATGGGGCACAACGCCGAGGGCTCGGCCGACGTCCTGCGGGCCATGATCGCGCGCTAGCGTTGTTTCTTCATGAGTCGTTCATACTTTTAAGAACTTAGCCAAAGAGAACCAGTAGTATTGTTTTGAAAAGCATGAGTGAAATGCAAAATTCGCAGTAGGAGAACGCCTCCGCAGGCCTTAGGGCTGCGCCCTTTGGAATCCGCAATTATCCATCATGCTGCCCCCTCGTACTTTTGCTCGGGTTGCAGCTGCGATGAACTTTGCAAGAAACTCACGTTTTTCAAAATTACGACCCTGTCGTTGCGTTATTAAGAGCCGTATCATGATGAAAGTATTCAGGTTGGCTGCCCAGACGGCCTTGTTGTGGGGCATTTACTGGGTCTGCAACCGGTTTGTGCAGGCGACGGGGCTGCCGATTCCCGGAAACGTGATCGGCGTGGCGGTGCTGTTTTCGCTGCTGTGCTTCGGCGTGGTGAAGCTCGAACACGTGCAGGAGGCGGCGGATTTCCTGCTCAAGCACCTGGTGTTCTTTTTCATCCCCATCGCCGTGGGCCTCATGGATTGGGGGCCGGTCTTCTATGATTACGGGCTGGTGCTGCTGGCGGCCATCGTGGCCAGCTCCCTGATTCCGTTCTGGGCCGTGGGCTTCATAACCCAGCGGCTGCACCGCAAGGAGAAGCCGTGTACTCCCTGACGGTCACCTTCACCATCGTCATCACCGTGTGCGCCTACGTGGCCTGCCGCGCCCTGTACCTGCGCTACGGGCACCCGCTTTTGAACATCGTGGTGCTGAGCGCCGGGGTGGTCATCGCCATCCTGGCCCTGTGCCGCATGCCGTATGCGACCTATGTTCCGGGCCGCGACATCATGACCTTGCTGCTGGGCCCGGCCACAGTGGGGCTGGCTGTGCCGCTCTACCGCAACCGGCATCTGCTGCGAAAGTACGCCCTGGCCATCGTGCTGAGCGTCGCTGCAGGCGCGTTCTCGGCCATGGTGACGGCGGGGCTCATCGCCAGATTCGGCGGGCTTCCGCAGGAAGTGGTGATGTCCATCGTGCCCAAGGGGGTGTCCATACCCTTCGCCATCGAGATAGCCCGGCTCTACGACGGCATCCCGGCCCTGGCGGCGGCCTTCGTGGTGGCCACGGGCACGCTTGGCTCGCTCATGGGGGCCACGTTCCTGACGCGCCTTGGCATCACCAACCCAGTGGCGCGCGGGCTGGCCCTGGGCACAGTGTCGCACGCCCAGGGGACCGCCGCCGCGCTGATGGAAGGGCAGGAGCAGGGCTCCATGGCCGGGCTGGCCATGATCCTGGCGGGAATCCTGACGGCGCTGTTCGCGCCCATGGTGATGCTGCTCCTGAACTGACCGCTGTGCCTAGGCGCAGCCGCGATGCCCAAGCCGTCGACAATCAGCCGGACATCCCGGCTGCCGCACATCACCGCGCCATGAGCGCGAACACACCCCATCCAAGGTATTCCCGCGTGTACGCGGCATAGCGTTTTGGTTCCGCAGTCAGTCTGGCTCTGACATCCGTCGCGATGTCGTCGTCGGGATTCGCTTCGAGCCATCGGCGCATGGTAAGCCACTTGGCCGCTTCGTACCTATCCCAGCCTTCCTGGTCAGCCAGGACCATTTCCACGACGTCGTAGCCGAGGTCGCCGAAGGACTCGAGAAGCTCCGGAAGCATGAGAAAGTCGGAGATGGAATTGGCAAGGCATCCCTTGGCGACGTCTTGCGTGGGCGGCAACTGCCGCCAGTAGGGCTCGCCGATGAGGATCATTCCTCCGGAGCGGAGGCTTTTCGCCAGAAGCTCGATGGTGCCGGTGACTCCTCCACCGATCCACGTGGCGCCGAGACAGGCTGCCACGCTGACTTTTTCGTCGGCGACGAAGCCGGCAGCGTCGCCATGAATGAACTCGACCCGATCGGCGACTCCGAGCTCTTCAGCGCGGAGTATCGCCTGCGCGGAGAACAACCGGCTCATGTCGATGCCGACGCCGGTGATTCCGAAATCGCGTGCCCAGGTGCACAGCATCTCGCCCGAACCGCTGCCGAGGTCGAGCACACGGGCCCCTGATTCCAGGCGCAAGGCTGCGCCGAGAGTGGCGAGCTTTTCTGGTGTAAACGGATTATGGATGCGGTGAGCGCTTTCTGTGATGTTGAAAATACGTGGAATGTCCAATGCAATACCTCCTTTTACTCAGTTGTGTGACAACTTGAGTATGCCCATGGTGACGGTTGTCCCTGGTTTTTTAATGCCACGCCGCAGCCACAAAGTTCTGAGTTATTGCTTGGTGTTTCGTTCACGCACTGCAACCAGGCAGCCTGTTGCGTCCTTCCCGGCAGCCAAGTCGCCTTCTGTTCCTCTCCCTCGATCATCACCTGACGCTGCCGACAACCCCTTCGATGATCTCCGCATGCCGCGCGGCCACGCTCTCCAGCGAGTGCTCTTCAACAGCGATGCGCCGTCCTTCCTCGCCGAAACGCTGGCGCAGCTCCGGGTTCTCCAGCAGGTGCGCCAACGCATCGGCCAGCGCGTCCGGACTTTTGCTCGGCACAACGAACCCGGTACGTCCGTGCCTGATGACCTCGGGCACGCCACCCACGGCGGTCCCCACGCAGGGCAGCCCCATGGCCATGGCCTCCAGGAACACGTTGGGCATGCCCTCGTTGGCGGAGCTCAGCACGGCGATGCTGGCGCGGGCGAACTCCCCGGCGGGGTCGCCGGTTCCGGGAAGAAGCTCCATGCGCTCGCGGGCGGGGCTTGCGGCCATGCGCCGGGAAAGCTGGTCGCGCAGCTCGCCGTCGCCCACCAGCCGCAGGCGCGCCCTGGGATGAACGGCGTGCGCCAGCTCGAAGGCCCGGATAAGCGTCTCGTGGTCCTTGATGGCGGCCAGACGGGCAAGGCACAGGATCACCGGATCCTCTTCGCGCAGCTCGGGCCGGGGTGTGAAGTGTGCGGTGTCCACGCCGGTCGGGATCACGTCGATGCGGCTTTCCGGAAGCCCGTAGCGCTCCATGAGCGAATTCCTGAGGGCTCTTGCGTTGCAGATGTGATGGTGGGCCAGATTCTTGAGCACGGCCTCGTGCTGGCGGTGCAGGTCGTCGCCGCCCCGGCAGTTGGCGATGATGGCCGGAACGCGGGCCAGCCTGCCAAGTACCCGGCCCCAGATGTTGGGGACCACGGTCAGGGCCAGCAGGGCGTCCGGGCGCGTCTGGCCCAGCGCCCGCCACAGTCCCCAGAGCCCGGCGGGACCCACGGCGGGGCCGGTCGCCAGTTGGCGCACGCTCAGGCCGTAGTCGCGGGCCGTGGGCAGGAAGTCGTCCCCGCCCATGAGGGTCCAGACCTGGGCGTCGAAGCGCGCGGGGTCAAGGCGTTTGGCCAGCTCCAGCGCGTGGCGCTGGGTGCCTCCCAGGAGCAAATCCTGGAGCAGAAGGACGGTCTTGATGCGGGGCATGATTGTATGAAATGACTCCGGTTTGCGGCAGACCCGCAGGATAGGGAAATTCCGTCCGGCTTTCCATGAAAAACACATGAGCACGCAGCACTCCATATTCCGCAAGTTCGCCCACCTGGTCACGGCCCAGTGGGTGCGAGACGGCCTGCACACGGCGCTGATCGTGGTGCTGGCGCGCGCCAGCGCGTCCACCTACGGCGAGTTCGTGCTGGCCTTCTCGTTGGCGCAGTTTATTCTCTTCCTGGGGGAATTCGGCTTGAATCAGCCCATGGTGGTGGCCTTGAGCCGCACCTGGGGCGACAAGGGGCAGGTGCTTGCCCAGTACGGGCTCATCAAGGCCGCGCTTTTGGGAGCGGGGATGCTTGGGGTCACGGGGTTCTGCCTGATCCAGGGCTACTCGGGCGGGCTCTTGTGGATGTCCTTGGGCATCTGCGCAGGATGCGGGCTGGAGCCGCTGGCCGGATCCTTCTTCGTGGCGCTTCGGGTGCGCCACCGCCAGGATCTTGAGGCCTACGTGCGCTCTGGTTCGGCCATGCTGGGCTACGGGTACGCCCTGACGGCGGTGTACCTGGGCTGGCCAGCGTGGAGCTTCGGCCTGTTCAAGGTGGTGGAGAACCTGTGCAACCTGTGCGGCAGCGCCTGGCTGTGCCTGCGTGACGACGGCGAGGGCGCGACCCGCCTGACGCTTGGCAGGCGGGGGCTGGAGCGGGCCTGGAGGACCGCCGTGGGCGGGCTTCTTTTCGTGGTCATGGCCCTGGCCGCCATCGGCTACAACAAGGCCAACGTCTTTTTCCTGCAACAACACGGCGGCTCTGAAGCCGTGGGCGCGTATGGCGTGGCCTGGGAGTTGGTGGACGGGGCTTCCAATCTTGTGGCCTCGATTCTGCTCTCCGGGGTCATTTATCCGCTGCTGGTGAAGCTTTGGCGCACGGACAAGGCCGCGTTCGCGACGCTGGGACGAAACTCCGCGCGCTCGCTCACGGCGGTCAGCCTGCCGGTGATGGCCGCCATCGCCATGGAGGCCGACCGCATCCTGCCGCTGATCTTCGGGGAGGCCTACGCGCCGCACGCCTGGGTGGCGGCATGGCTTGCGCCCTCCATCCTCATCGCCTTCCTGCACAACCTGGCTGCGTACATGATGCTGGCCCTGGGGCGCGAGCGCCTGCTGCTGTGGATCTACGTCGGCGGGCTGTGCGCGGGCCTCATTCTCTGTCAGCTGCTCATTCCCGGCGCGCCGCTGTGGGGAGCGGCCCTGACCATCGTTTTGACCAAGGCCCTGGTGGCGGTGTGCACGGTGGGCTATTGCCAGAGGCGGGTGGGGCTGTTGGGATTTAAGCAGCTGGCGCTGTGCGCGGGAAGCGTGGCGATGGCCGGTGTTCTCTGGCTGGGGCTCGGACGCGTGGCCCCGCGTGAGGTTGCCGAAGCCGCCGCCCTCATGCCGCTTTTGTGGCTCTTGTGGCGCTGGAGGCCCAGAAAGAACGCCTGATGATTTGATTTTCAATCATCTTTGCGTAGCCAGCGGACGCATCACTCCAGAGTTGAGATCAGTTTCGTGTGTCGCGAGACGCATGTCGCGCTTCGATTCATAAAAATATGGGCAAATTAGGCTCTATCCCGACAGGAAAGGGCCCTCGCAGGGCCCTTTCCGTTAAGTCATCGTGGAATCACAGCAGACGACAGTGCTGTTATGCGGCCTTGCGGCGACGGACCATGACCAGGCCAGCCAGCCCCACGCCGAGAAGCGCCATGGTTGCAGGTTCCGGAGTGGCAACCGGAACAGCTTGCTCCTGCACGAAGGTCTGGAATCTCATGTCGAGGCCGTATCTGCCAACACCCTGGAAGGTCGCGGTGGTGCCAACAATTTTCCAAAGGTCGCCGCCCGCGTAGTCAGGCGTTTGATACGAAAAGGATACGCCGAAGTTTGGTTCAGCCGCTCCCCCCGACGCGCCATTCCAATCCAAAACGAAGGCGTCCCCAGGGTTCACTGAAAGAGCCAAGGATGACAGGTCAATGGTGTTCGTGCCGACACCGAATACCAACACCTGATCATACAGCCATGGTCCGGATGTTTGGACCGCGTTGCCCATCTTGATGCGAATGTTGATTGTTCCTGCGGATGTATACAGGTCGATATGGTCAAGTATACCAGCTGTGCCGACGGTTATTTGCTGTTGGAAATGTGATGAACCAGTGACGGAAGAGTACGAATACAGATTGCTTTGGTCGAGAATGACCGCTGCAAAGCTCGTCTGCGGGAAGGAAAATGCTATGGCCAGTATTAGGGCGAGCCGCATCAAACGCATGGTTTCCTCCGGTTGTGTGTGTTTGTGGTTGAATGATCGTTCAGTACATTTGGACAATTGCTTAAGTTAGTTTGGAGTTGATGGTTGTCTGCGGTGTTGTCGGTAACGAATGGTTGTTTAGCAATGTTGATGCCATGTATGTGTAGTGGTGCACATTGTGTCGCAATGAGTATGCCGTCGGCAAAATAATCAGACCCAATGGGTATAAATTGTTGACTATATCCATCTAACCCAGTGGACTGGGTTTCTCTTTCCCCGGGGATCGGCAACTCGTGTTGGGGTGTGAACGTTCTGGTCTAATGCGCTGAAATTGCGAGATAAGTTGTAAGTCGCTTCTGCGCTTGGAGGACGAGCGGGTTGGGGCGAAAGTGTTTCGATCCTGTAAGTATTTGTAGAATTATTTACAGTTGTCGGATTGCTTTACAGATATTTTGCAAGACAAGGGCGACTGCCGCCACTCCGGCTGGACCGAGCCCGGCGCACCTTGATCCGCTTCCGGGCTTTTCAGTTCCGGGCCTTCCTGCTATGGAGCGCCTCACGTTGCGATTGCACGGCGACTCGGTTACGGAGCCGTGTCGCGGCGTTCGTATCAGGAGGCGCCACCATGCAGACCCAATCTTCCTTCACCCGTCTTCTGGTTCTTTTCATGGCCCTGCTGTTCGCTGCGGCGGTCTTCATCTTCTACAGCACCAGCAAGAAGGCCGGGGCCGAACTTGTCCAGGAGTTCGAGCAGCGCGAGGCCAGGACGCTTGAAGCCGTGAAATGGCTTGTGGCTGGCAAGGCTCCCTATGCCGGGGTTGAGCAGCTGCGCTCCCAGATCAAGGCCATCTCCACGCATTTCGACATCCGCGTCACCTATGTGGCCGCCGGGAAGGTGCTGGCCGAGTCCGACCTGACGCCCGAAGAGGCGGCCAAGATGGAAGACCATTCCACCCGCCCTGAGATCGTGGCGGCGCAGGCCGAGGGCTTCGGCAAGTCCACCCGTTACAGCAGCACGCTCCAGCGCGAGATGCTCTACATGGCCACCCGCGTGCAGGGGCTGGCCGGAATCCCCGACGGCGTGCTGCGCATAAGCGTTCCGTATTCCACCGTGCAGGGCATCCTGGAACAGTCGCGCTCCAACCTCATGGCCGTGACCGCCGCCATGGCGGTGTGCGCCGCGCTCCTGGCCATGCTGCTGCTGCGGCGCACCAAGGGCATGCTCCTCTCCTTCAGCCGCATCGTGGACGACCTGGGCAGCGGGATGGCTCCGGACAAGATCCGCGTCTGCCCCGGTTCCGAGTTCCGCCCTCTCATGGATTCCATCAACGTGCTGGCCAAGCGCGCCCGCAAGAGCATGCGCCACCTGCACGACACCAGCAGCCAGTTCGAGGCCGTGCTGGCCAAGATGACCGACGCCGTGGCCGTGCTGGACGACAAGGGGACCATCCTGGCTCACAACGCCGCGCTGGACGCCGTCCTGGGGGCCAGCGTGGCCTGTTCCGGGCGGCACGTGATGGAGGCGGGCCTTGGCCTGGAAGTGGACAAGGCCCTGGACGAAGCCCGCCAGAGCCGCGCGCACGAACCCCAGCGTTTTCAAGCCCGGCTGATAAACGGCGTACACGCCGACGTGGACCTGGTTCCCTATTTCACGTCCAAGGGCAAGCCGCGCTTCATCCTGGTGCTGCACGACGTGAGCGCCATGAAGAACGCGGAGACCCTGCTGCGCGAGTTCGTGATCAACGCCTCGCACCAGCTGCGCACGCCCCTCACCAGTATCCAGGGCTACGCGTCCACGCTCCTGGAGAGCCCTCCCTCCGACCAGGCTCAGGCTCAGGCCATGCTGGGCACCATTCTCAAGAAAAGCCAGGACATGAGCGCGGTGGTCACCGACCTCCTGCACACGGCCTCTCCCCAGGCCGACAGGTCCGCCGATTCCAACTCATAGACAAAAAGAACCGCAAGGAGCCCGCATGGGATTCAGCCTCTTCCCGAAGGAAGTAAAATTCTTTGAAATGTTCAAGGATCAGAACCGCAAACTCATCAAGGCGGTGACCATCCTCGACGAGCTGTTCCATTCCCTCGAGGACATGGAAGACCGCTGCACGCGCATCAACATCATCGAGGCCGAGGCCAACACCATCTCGCGCAGCATCTCCACGGAGCTGTCCTCGACCTTCATCACCCCCCTGGACCGCGAGGACATCCACCAGATCAACATCACCCAGGAGGCCCTGATCAACATCGTCAAGGCCACCGCCACCCGCATCGGGCTCCTGGAGTGCGGCGACGTGCTCTATCCCTCGCGCAGGCTGGTGCGCTCCCTGAAGGTGATGATCGAGGAGGCCGGGCTGGTCCTGGACAAGCTCTCCAAGAACAAGGACGCCAGGGAGCACGTGGAGATCATCAAGTCCCACAAGTACGAGTGCGAGATGCTGCTCCTGGTGGGCCTCGGGGAACTCTACGACACCAAGGACCAGGTGCCCGGCGGGCAGCAGCTCATGCACATCATCAAGTGGAACCACATCTACGGGCGCATCGAGCAGGCCGTCGACCGCGCCGAACGCCTGAGCGACGTGCTCGAAGGGGTTCTGCTCAAACATGCTTGAGATACCCCTGCTGCTCATCTTCATCGTGGTCATCGCCTTGGTGTTCGATTTCACCAACGGCGCGCACGACTCGGCCAACGCCATCGCCACCATCGTCTCCACGAAGGTGCTCTCGCCGCGCACCGCCGTCATCATGGCGGCGTCGCTGAATCTCTTCGGGGCCTTCCTGGGCACCGAGGTGGCCCAGACCGTGGGCAGCGGCATCGTGGGGCCGGAAATGGTCACCGGATGCAAAATCCTGGTGCTGGCCGCGCTTTTCGGGGCCATCTTCTGGAACCTGCTGACCTGGTACCTGGGCATCCCTTCGTCTTCCTCGCACGCCCTGATCGGTGGCCTCATCGGCGCAGCCATAGCCTTCAAGGGCTGGGACGCCCCCAACTACGCCTCCATCGGCAAGAAGGTGCTCATCCCCTTGCTGCTTTCTCCCCTGGCGGGTTTTCTGGTGGGCTACCTGATCATGGTGGCGCTCACCTGGATGTTCGTGAAGGCACACCCGCGCACCGTGAACACCGCCTTCAAGAAGCTCCAAATACTCTCCTCGGCCTTCATGGCCACCAGCCACGGCCTGAACGACGCCCAGAAGACCATGGGCATCATCACCCTGGCCCTGGTCATCTTCCAGATGCAGCCCGACGTGAGCATCCCCTTCTGGGTGAAGCTCAGCTGCGCGCTGGCCATGGGGCTGGGAACCGCCATGGGCGGCTGGAAGATCGTGAAGACCATGGGGCACAAGATCTTCAAGCTGGAGCCGGTGCACGGCTTCGCCGCCGAGACGGCCGCCGCAGCGGTCATCATGGGGGCGTCGTCCATGGGCGCGCCCATCAGCACCACGCACACCATTTCCACCGCCGTCATCGGCGTGGGGGCGTCCAAACGCTTCTCCGCCGTGCGCTGGGGCGTGGCCGGAAATCTGGTGGTGGCCTGGGTGCTGACCATCCCGGCCTCGGGGGCCGTGGCGGCGCTGTGCTTCTACGCGCTCGACTTCATCGGGTTGCAGTAGAGGCGGGCCTTTGCCTGCGCCGGGAGCGCGGCTGCGGGCTGGATGGATTCATAGATCGATACGTCGGAAAGAAAAGAGCGCGGGCCGCATTCGCATGCGCCCGCGCTTCTGTTTTCGGAGGGAGAATAGCTTAAGCGTTGCTGGAGTTTTCGATCAGGTCGAAGAAGGTCCGCGCGTTGCGGGCGGTGTCGTAGTACTCCACCACCAGTTTCTTGCCGTTGTCGGCCATGCGCACGGCGTTCTCGCGGTCGTTGGCCAGGGTCTGGATGGCGTCGGCCATGGCCTTGGGATTGCGTTGCTGGATGAGCAGGCCGGTTTCGCCGTCGCGGATCACTTCGCGGATGCCGCCCACGTCGGTGGCCACCACGGGGACGCGTCCCAGCAGGGCTTCCATGATGACCGTGGGAAGGCCGTCGCGGTCGCCGGTGGTTCCGATCTTGCTCGGCATCACGAAGATGTCGTGGGCGCGGATGAGCTCCGGGACGTCCTTGTGCAGGATGAAGCCGGGAAAGGAAACCTTGTCGGCGATGCCCAAGGCCTGGGCCTGCGCCCGCAGCTGCTTTTCGATACGTCCCGATCCGGCCAGGGTGAGCCTGAAATCCACGCCGCGCTCCTTCAGGATTGCGCAGGCGTCCAGCAGCACGTCCAGCCCCTTGGTCTTGACGAAGCGGGCGATGGCCAGCAGCCGGTAGGGAGCCAGCATGGGCACCTCGCCCGGTTCAGGCACGGCCCAGGAGAGCATGTTGCGCACCAGATGCACCCGGTCCTTGCGGTCCCAGGTGAACTGGCGGAGATATTCCAGGTTGAAGGCCGCGTCGCAGCGCACGAACGCGGCGGCGGCGATCTTTTCCTCCAGCGCGCCGTCGGGCGGATAGATGTCGCCCGCGCGCCCCGTGAAGCTGAAGGGGATGCCCGTCAGCTGGGAGGCGGTCCACGCGGCGGTGGCGGGGCCGTTGGCCCATCCGGCGTGGATGTGGGTGATGCCGTCCTCCCGGAACTTCCTCGCCAGCAGGCAGCCGGTCAGGAAGGCCCAGGAGTTCTCGCCGGTCTGTTCGAGGTCCCTCCAGAAGCGGCCAAGCACGGTTCGTGCGGTCTTCCTGAAGAGCGCCGGGTGGTTCTTCCACCACCATGCGGCGGCTGCCAGGCAGGCCGGAATGCTGCGGGTGCCCAGGCGTTCCACCTGGGGGCACCTGGCCTCCATACACTTGCCGATGTGTCGGGAGAGCTTGCCGTACAAGGTGTACACCGTTACGGGCATTCCGAGATCGCGCAGCGCCGCAACCTCCCCGACCACGAAGGTTTCGGAGGGTTTGGGATACCAAAGGGTGACGTATGCAGTGCGTATCATTACTTATGGGGGAAAAGATGATCCGGGGGGTGTTTCCGACCGGAGGCATCTGGTAGCATCACAAATGATTCTGCTCAATACTCTTCTTTAGCCCTGGAGGGCTTGGATGACTCGAACAAGACGTTTTTTGGGAGCCCATGAGTCCGTGGCAGGGGGCCTGCACACCGCCTTCGAGCGCATCAGGCAGGTGGGCGGGACCGCCTTGCAGATATTTACACGCAACCAGCGCCAGTGGGAGGCCCCGCCCGTAAGCCCGGACGAAGCGCGGGAATTCGCCGCCGCCTGGGCGGCCTGGGGAGACTATCCCGTGGCCAGCCACGCCTCCTACCTGGTGAACCCGGCCTCGCCGGACGACGCCCTGTGGCGGCGCTCCATCGCCGCCCTGGCCCAGGAGCTGGAGCGCTGCCGAAGTCTTCGCATCCCCTGGGTGGTGCTCCATCCCGGGGCGCGCACCGGCTCGGGGCTGGAGGAAGCCCTGGCCCGCGCGGCGGCCTGCGTGGACGCTGCCCTGGACATGGCGGACGGCCAGGGAGAACTCCCCTTGATCCTGCTGGAGAACACGGCAGGGCAGGGCACCGCGCTGGGCGGCGCGTTGGAGCACCTCTCGGGGATCGTGGCCCTGTCCCGCCATCCCGACCGCCTGGGGCTGTGCCTGGACACCTGCCACGCCTTCGTGGCCGGGTACGACCTGCGCACGCCAGCTGGCCTGGAAGCAACGCTTGACGGGATGGATCTTGCGCGCCTGAAGCTCGTGCACGTAAACGACACGAAAGGGGGGCTGGGGTCGCATCTGGACCGGCACGAGCACATCGGGCAGGGGAGCATCGGCCTGGAGGGGTTCCGGGCGGTCCTGAACCATCCCGCGCTGGCCGGGCTGCCCATGGTGCTGGAGACGCACAAGGAGAAGGACCTCAAGGAAGACCTGGAGAATCTGGCGACGCTTCGCACTCTGTTGGAGGACTCGTGTCGCGATTTTGAAAAACATGAATATGTTTTTCAAAATTTAATAAACGGATTTTGAGGACGCAACGCTAGATCATCGTTTCCGGGAGCGTAGCGCCTGGAGGAGCAGGTTCTGTTCCGGGCAGCGCAGCCCGGCCTGCACGACGACGTAGACCGCGCCCGCAGCCCCGGCGGACAGGGCCAGCAGCGCGAGCCTCCAGGCGAAGCCGTGTCCGGGCATGGCGTCCACGAGCCAGGGCTTCGCCCACCAGCACAGCGCCCCCATCAGGCCCCCGGCCAGCACCGTCCTCCACAGCGCGGAGAGGAGCGCGCCGGGCTCCCCGCCGGACAGGCGCGGGCGAAGGGCCAGAAAGAGCGCCACGCAATGTACGGCCGCCGTCAGGGAGAAACCCAGGCTGATGCCCGGCGCACCCATCACCCGGCTGAGCCCGATATCCAGGAGGATGTTCAGGGGGATGATGACGGCGGCGACCTTCAGGATGAGCCCCGGAGCCTTGAGGGCGAAGCAGGCGTCCACCAGGAGGTTTCGCGCGCACACCGCGAAGAGCCCCCAGGCGTAGGCGGCCAGGGTCAGGCTGGTGCCGGTTACGGCGGCCTCGTCGAAGGCTCCCCACCCCAAAAACAGCCGGACGATCTCCCGGCTGAACACGGCGATGTACACCCCCATCGGAAACATGAGGTACAGGCTCAGGCGCATGGCTGCTGAGAGCTTGGCGCTCATGGCCCCGTGCTCGCCCCGGCTGGCGTCTCGCGCCAGATAGGGAAAGAGGATGGCCGAGAAGGCCAGCATGAATACCTGCTCCGGCAGGCCGAACAGCCTGAAGGCGTAACTCAGGTAGGAGATGGCTCCGGTGGAGACCTCCGAAGCCAGGTGCAGTTCCACCAGGGGGACCACGTTGCCCAGGGCGAAGGTGGCCAGGATGGGCAGGATAAGCGACCCCATGCGCCCAAGGCCGGGAGCCGAGGGGTCCAGCGCCGGGATGGTCATGGCGGCGGAGCCGCGCAGGGCGGCAAGCAGCATGGCCGCCTGGATGACCGACGCCGCCACGAGCCCCCAGGCCAGGGCCTCCACGCCGTGGCTGCGGCCCAGGGTGAGCACGGAGGCGATGACGCACACGTTCAGCACCACGGGCAGGCTGGCCGGGGCCAGGAAGCTGCGGCGCGCGTGCAGGAGGCTCCGGCACAATCCCGTCAATCCGCCGATGAGGACCATGGGCGCCAGGAGCCGGGCGATGTGCACGGCCAGGGTGTTGCCTGCCTGATCGAGCCCGGGAGCCACCAGACCTATGATCTGCGGGGCGAAGACCCAGTAGGCGCAGGCTATGGCGGCCAGGGCGGCCAGCACGGCACCGGAGGTGGCGCGGGTGAAGCGGCGCGCGCCGTCTTCGCCCCTGGCGTTCATGGTCTCGTAGAACACCGGGATGAAGGTGTTGGCGATAAGCACGCCGAGCAGACTGTTGAAAAGCACGTCGGGCATGCGCCATGCCGCGAAGAAGGCGTCGGTGGTCTTTTCCGCGCCGAAGGCTCCCGCCACCAGGGCCTCGCGCGCCATGCCGAGTATCTTGCTGAGCAGGTTGATGCCGACCACGAAGGCGGTGGTCCGAAAGATGGAGTGGGTGGATTCTTTATGTTCCATAAGCTGGACAGCGCGCGGATACGCTAGTTGTAAACGGGCTACGGAATGCCGGTGGGGAAGTCAATGCGGCATAATCTTGTCCCTGAGGGTCTTTTGCTGGAGGGAGGGCGGGTGCAGTGCGGCGCCCTCGCGCCGTATTTTGAAATGCAACCTCACGGCGCAACGGGCGGATGCGGCATGCATGTGACGAAATCTGTTTCGTAACAATCGCACACGATGAGAACGCGCGGGAGCGTTTCCGGCACGGATGACGTGAAACCCGCAAGTGGTATCACGCTGCGCCCGAAGGCGACGGCGCAAACATGAAGCCTGTTTTCCGGGCTTGCCGAGATGAAATAGGCATGAAATCAAACCTGGAAAGCTGCAATATGCGCGCACGCTGTTGACTCTTTCTGGCCTCGCAAGTACTTTGACTGCAATTGTGCACGTGCAGGGTCGCTTCGTCGGGTTTCGGAAAATACCGGTCCAGATGTATGCAACGGACGCGGCACTGCTAGGGGACTGTGTATTATGAATCCCGATAGACATGCGCTTGCCCGGCGTGCGCTGCTGATGGCGCTGGCCGTGGCGCTTTTTGCCGTGGCCGGTTGCGCCAAGCCCGCCAGGCAGTCGGCTGAGATGGGCGCGGAGCCAGTGGACCCGGTTGTCATCAACGCGGGCGACGTGCTGGAAATCCGTTTCGCCTACGCCACCCAGTTCAACGAATCCCAGGCCGTGCGCTTCGACGGCAAGCTCGACCTGCCCATGATCGGCGAGGTCCAGGCCGAGGGCAAGAGTCTCTCCGCCCTGCGCAAGGAATTGCAGGAAGCCTACTCCGGACAGCTCAACTACCCTGAGCTGACGGTCATCATGCGCTCCCAGGCCAACTCCCAGGTCTACGTGGGGGGCGAGGTCCGCTCTCCGGGCCTCATCCGCGTGCGCAACCGCATGACCGCCCTGGAGGCCGTCATGCGAGCGGGCGGCTTCGATCCCAAGACTGCGGCCATGTCCAGCATCATCGTTGTGCGCCACAAGGGCGACGAGCGCTACGGCTGCAAGGTGGACCTCACCGCCGACCTGGACGGCAAGGCGGGCAAGGTGTTCTGGCTCCAGCCCGGAGACATCATCTGGGTTCCCAGGACAGTCATCACCCAGGTCAACGACTTCGTGGATCAGTACATCAACAAGATGGTCCCCAAAACCGGCCTGCAAGGCGCAATCACCGAAACCGGCGGAGTCACCTCCCGCGCGATCGGCGTGCAGACGAACTTCTAGAAGTATGAATTTCACATCCATCGGCTCCCCCATCACGCACTCGGTCCTGGGATCCAAGATCGCCCCCAAGACCATGCGCGATGTCTATCACGTGCTTTTCCGGCATCAGGCCAACGTCCTTTTGTTCTTCGGTTCGGTCATGCTGGCCGTGCTGGTGGGCAGTTTCCTGGCCCCGAGAATCTACAAATCAGAGGCGGAGCTGCTCATCAGGCTGGGGCGCTCGTCCGGAGTCGACGCCACGGTGGCGGCCGCCGGACAGGTGGTCAACGTCCAGCAGAACTGGGAGACCGAGGTCAACTCGGAGATGATCATCCTGCAAAGCCGCGAGATGGCCGAACGGGTGGTGACCACCCTCGGAGCCGAGCGCGTGCTGGAGAAGGATTTCTGGGCGCGCAAGGTCCTCACAGGCGAGGCGCTCCTTCAGGAGACCATGCGCGAGCGCGACACCGCCGTGCGCGCCGTGATGCAGGCCACCAAGATCGAGACGCTGCCCCGCTCCAGCATTATCGCCCTGTCTTACGAATCCCAGGACCCGAGGCTGGCCCAGCAGGTGCTGCGCACCCTGATCGACGCCTACCAGGACAAGCACGTCGCGGCTCACTGGAACCCCGGCTCCTACGACTTCTTCCTGCAACAGACGGAAGAGGTCCGCACGGCCCTGCTGCGCACGGAAACCCAGCTCCTGGAGCTCAAGAACCGGCTGGGAATCTCCTCCGTGGAAGACCAGCAGCGCACCCTGCGCGACCAGTACGGCTACCTGCGCCAGCAGGTGGAAGGCAACGACTCCTCGCTGGCCGCTTCCAAGGCCAAGGTGGAGGCCGTGCGCCAGCAGCTGAACAGGTTCCCCGAAACCATGACCCGCGAGGTCCAGCGCAACGTGGCCAACCTGGCCTGGGACTACATGCGCCAGGATCTCTTCCGCCTTCAGCTCAAGCAGCAGGAGGTCCTCTCCATCTACAAGCCCGACACCGCCCAGGCCAAGGAAATCGCCCGGCAGGTGGCCGAGGCCGAGAAGATGATCAAGGAGCAGGCCAACAGCCGCACCCAGACCATCGTGGGTTCCAACCCGATCTTCATGGAGCTCACCAGTTCCCTGGTGGCCGAGGAGACCGTCCATTCCTCCCTGCTGGCCAAGAAGACCGTGCTGGACCGGCAGATGGAACAGCTCATGGACGATTTCCGCAAGCTGAACGAATTCGAATACGCCATCAGGAACCTTGACCGCGAGAAGGACGTCCTGGCCGGCAACTACACCAAATACAAGAAGAGCCTGGAAGAGGCCCGCATCGATGAGGCCCTCAAGATCCAGCGCATCTCCGGCATCAGCATCGTCCAGGAGCCGTCGCTTCCGGTGCGCCACGTGAAGCCCAGGATGCTGCGCAACCTGGCCGCCGGATTCGCCCTGGCCCTGGTGGGCTCGCTGGCCCTGGCTTTCGTGCTGGAATACCTGGACCACACCGTGAACCGCCCTGAGGACATCGAATACTCGGTGATGCTGCCCGTGCTGCTCGATGTGCCCGCACGGTTTTTCAGGCCGGAGGAGAGGAAGGGCAGGGCCGCGCGTCAGGACAAAGGCGAGCCATCCGCCGAGGCCGGCATCGGGGCCAAGGCCAGGAGTGCCGCCTCCCGGCTGGGTGATGCGTTCAAGGAGCAGATGAACGGGGAGCAGAGTTCTCCCGACACGCCCGAATCGCGGGCCTTTTCCCGCGCCCAGACCGAGCGCTATTACGACAACATCTGGGACCGGCTGTTCCTGAAACGCTCCGAACTCTCCCGCCCCCCGCGCACCATCGCGGTAACGGCCAGCTACGACGGAGAGGGAAGCAGCACCGTGGCAGCCAACCTGGCCATTTCCCTTGCCAAGAACAGCCGCGAGAAGGTCCTCTTGATCGACGCCAACCTGGGCAACCCCTGCATGCGCGACATGTTCTGCTCGCTGGGGGACTGCCGGGGCCTCTCGGATCTCCTGGCTGGCCGCGCCGACTACGTTGAGCCGGTGCAGGCCCCTGACTATTCCCGCCTGATGCTTCTTCCCGTCGGGGACGCTCCAGGCGACGAGGCCGACGGCATCGACCCCAAGCTCATGGAGGCCGTGCTGGCCAAGTACCGCGACGAATTCGGCTACATTGTCATCGATTGCCCGGCTGTCTGGCGCTCCAACGTCCCCACGCGCATCGCCACTGTCGCCGAGGGCGTCATCCTGGTGGTGGAGGCCGAGCGCGTTCGGGTTCAGATCGTGGAGCGCACCAAGGAACGCCTGGAAGAGGTCAACGCCCGCATCCTGGGTGTTGTGCTCAACAAGAGGCGTTTCTACATCCCGAGCTGGCTCTACCGTCAGATCTGATTTCGATCCCGTCGTCCAAACGGCCTCAAGAGAACGCACATGCATATCCCAAGCCTCTGGGAACGTTATAGAAGTTACAAGGTTTGGGACTTGGTGGCCGTGTCCCTGGCCATGACGGCAAGCCTCTGGCTGGCCGGTACGGTCCATCTTATCGACCGCCCGGATTCCCTTCGCGAGGCGCTGGATTACCGCGTGCGCGTTGGCAGCGTGCTGATGGTGGCCGGGTCGCTCGGGATGTGGAGGCTTCTGTTCTGGGGCTACGGCCTGTACGACCCCTGGCGGCGCGGCAAGTGGCGCATCAAGGCCCAGCGGCTGCTGGCGGCCTGCCTCACCGGGGCGGCCATCATGGGGCTCATGGGCGTGATTACCGGCAGGCCGGTGCGTCCGGGCTATCTCGCGGTGTTGTGCCCGTGCGTGTTCTGCTTCGTGGCCGCAGTACGGTTCAGCGTCAGTCGTATCATGGGGCGCGACTGGCGCTTCGGGGCCTTCACGCCGCAGGTGATTCTGGTGGGTTCCGGGCAGCGCATGGCCGATTTCGTCCTGGAACACCAGGAAAAGCGCCACAGCGGCCAGTTGCGCGTGGTCGGCTTCGTGGACGACGACTGGTCCGGCTCCAAGGCGCTGCTTGATCTCTCCATCCCGCATCTCGGCCCCATCTCGCAACTTCCAGCCATCATGGACAAGACCATCGTGGACGCCCTGGTGATCGGGCTGCCCGTGCGCAAGTTCTACGAGGAAACCGAGTGGATCCTCGACCTCGCGGCAACGCGCGGCGTGGACATCAAGCTCATGCTCTCCACGGATCGGTTGCGCTCGCGGCGTTTCTGGCTGGAGGGCGAGGGCGCGAAGTTTCTGTCCGCCGGGCAGGACGGCATGAGCGGCTTCCAGGGCTTCCTGAAGCGCATGCTGGATATCGTCGGGGCTCTGTCCGCGATTCTCGTCTTCTCGCCGTTCTTCGTGGCCTCGGCCCTGGCCGTGAAGCTCTCCTCGCCTGGCCCTGTGATCTTCTCCCAGTGGCGCGCGGGCCTTGGCATGCGTCCGTTTCGCATGCTCAAGTTCCGCTCCATGGTGGCCGACGCCGAGGAGCGTCTGAAGGACGTGGCCGCGCTGAATTACGAATCCGGACCGGCCTTCAAGATCAAGAACGATCCGCGCGTCACGCGGGTTGGGGCCTTCCTGCGCCGCTACAGCATCGATGAGCTGCCACAGTTCTTCAACGTGCTGCGCGGCGAGATGAGCCTTGTGGGGCCGCGCCCCCTGTTCGCCTACGAGATCGACCGCATCGAGGACCCCACCGTGAAGCGGCGCTTTTCGGTAAAGCCGGGAATCACCGGCCTGTGGCAGATCGGCGACCGGGGCAACGTGACCTTCGAGGAGCGTCTGCGCCTGGACATGGAGTACATCGACTCCTGGAGCCTGTTGCTGGACATCAAGATACTCCTGAAGACGCCGCTGGCCGTCCTCGGGGCCAGGACGAGCTGAACGCATGGACCCCGTCCTCACCGTAGTCATCGTGAGCTATAACTGCCGCGACGTCCTGCTGGGTTGCCTGGAATCCATCCGCTCCTCGCGCCAGGACGTCTCCTACGAGGTGCATCTGGTGGACAACGCCTCCACTGACGGCACCCCAGGAGCGGTGCGCGAGCTGCATCCCTGGGTGACGCTTACGGCAAGCCCGGAGAACCTGGGGTTCTCCAAGGGCAACAACCTCGTCTTGCGGCAGACCACAAGCCCCTTCGTGCTGCTTCTCAACCCCGACACGCTCGTCTCCGACCACGCCTTCGACTGTTCCCTGGCCTCGCTCGCCAATAACCCCGGTGCGGGCATGGTCAGCTGCCGCCTGGTCACCGCAGACGGCTCCCTGGACCTGGCCTGTCGGCGCAGCTTCCCCACGGCCTGGGACGGCTTCTGCCGGGCCAGCGGCCTGTCCAGCCTGTTTCCCCGCAACTCGCTGCTGGCCCGCTACAACATGACCTACCTCGATGAATTCCGCCCTGCGAAGGTGGACGCCGTGAACGGGGCCTACATGATGGTCACCCGCCGCGCCCTGGACACTGTCGGTCTTTTGGATGAGGACTACTTCATGTACATGGAAGACATGGACTGGTGCTGGCGTTTCGCCAAGGCCGGGTTCGAGGTCCTCTACGACCCCGGCTGCACCATCGTGCACCTCAAGGGGCAGAGCTCGCGCACCCGCAGCACCCGGATGATCCATGCGTTTTTCGATTCCATGGAACTCTTCTGCATCAAGAACACCCACCCCAGGCCCGGATTCGGCCGCTTTGCCACCCTGGCCGGGATCAGGGCCTGGAAATGGCTGACGCTCATGCGCAACTTCCTGCGCAGCGACAAGAGGGTGCGCCCCTAGCCGGGCGGGAACGACATGCGCGGCCAGCCAGACAATTGTTCTGAGAATTCTTCCGGTCAGGGAGGGCGTCCGATACTCTCGCGGCTGTTCACCACCCAGGCGGTGGTGATCGGAGTCGGCCTTCTGTTGGGCGGGGTGGTCGCCGCCATGGGTGCGGGCATCGGCATCGCGGCGTTTGGAGCCCTCTTTTTCCTTTTGCTCTCGCTTCGCAGCATCCGTCCTGCTTTGCTCATGTCGGTGGGCATCATGATGGTATTCGGGCGTGAGGAGCTCTACAAGTACGACATCCCCTTCGCCGGGGGTGGCCTGAAGGCCTCCGACCTGCTGCTGGCGGTGGTGCTCGGAGCCTGGCTCGTCCGGGTGCTGGTCCTGAACCGCACAGTGCTTCAGCTTCCGAAATTCTTCTGCGCCGCCGTGCTTCTGTTCCTGGTCCTGGCCGGGATCTCGGCAGCGGGCGCAATTTCCGGGGGGATCTACTTCAAGGACGCCCTGCTGGAGTTGCGTCCCCTGCTGCAATACCTGCTGGTCTTCCCGCTGATGGCCGAATTCGACGTCCAGACGCTGAAAAAGAGCATCTGGATACTGCTTGGCGTGTCCGTGTTCTCTTCCCTGCGCATCCTCACCAACTACGCCCTGGGCGTGGGAGAGGTGCTGCTCTACGGCGAGGGCATCCGCGTGGTGCTCCTGGAGCTTGGCGCGTATCTGCCGCCGGTCATCCTGGGTTTCGTCTTCGCCATGTACGGCGTGCGGCCCAGGCTCGCCCTGGGGATCGGACTGCTGAACCTGTGCGCCCTGGCGGTCACGTTTTTCCGAAGCGCCTACCTGGGGCTTGGCGCGGGTCTGGCCTTCATGTTCGTGGTGGGGGAGCCGCTGGTCAGGCGGACCCTGGTCAAGCTCGCGCTGATGGTGTTTCTTGGCGGCATCATCCTGGGCATCGCGCATACCGTGATAAGCCCCAAGGCGATCAACCCCATCGAGTCCGTGGTGTCGCGTTTCCTTTCCCTGCGCGAATACAAGGACGACATATCCTCCATACACCGGTTGCGCGAATGGGACGCGGCGTCGTTTCTCATCAGCAAGAATCCCGTGTGGGGCAACGGCCTGGGGACGCGCGTGGTGTTCGAAAGCCCGCAGTACGACCAGGAATCAAAGAAACTCGGATATCTGAGCAATGAAATCTACGTGCACAACAGCTACATGTGGCTTCTGGTGAAGCTTGGAGCCGTAGGGTTGTTCAGTTTCCTGCTGCTCCCGCTCACCGCGCTGTATACAGCCGTGCGCTCGCTCAAATGGATGGCCGATCCGTCGTCGCGCGCGGTGCAGCTGGGCATGTCCGGCATCATCGCAGGCAACATGTTCATTTCCATCTTCGGCCCCATGTTCAACATCGACAACATGACGCCCATCAACGCCTTCGTCTTCGGCAGCGTCTTCGTCATGGCCCGCGAGGCCCAAAACCCTTGGGAAAACGAAATATGAGAGTTCTAGTCACCGGCGGCCTGGGGTTCATCGGCTCGCACTTAAGCGACGCCCTCATCGGAATGGGGCTGGACGTGGTGGTTCTGGACAATCTGGAGTTCCAGGTCCACCGGGGGAGCTATCCCGCCTACGCCAACCCCAAGGCGGTCACCATCGTGGGCGACGTGCGCAACCAGAGCCTGCTGGCCCAGGCCCTGGAGGACGTGGAGGTGGTGTTCCACCAGGCGGCGCGGGTGGGGGTGGGGCAGTCCATGTACGAGCCCGTGCGCTATGTGGAGTCCAACTGCCTGGGCACTGCCGCGATTCTGGACCACCTGGCCAACCGCAAGCACTCGGTACGCAAGCTCGTGGTGGCCAGCTCCATGAGTTGCTACGGCGAGGGCAGCTATTCCTGTCCGGCCTGCGGCAGTTCCGCCGTGAGGGTGCGCACCGCCGAACAGGTGGAGGCCAAGAACTACGAGATGATCTGCGACGCCTGCGGCCATGCGGCCCTGCCCGTGCCCACGCGCGAGAGCCACCCCATGCGCCCGGATTCTGTCTACGCCGTCACCAAGCGCGATCAGGAGGAGCTTTGCCTGAGCTTCGGGCGCCATTCCCCCGTGCCCTCCGTGGCGCTTCGCTATTTCAACGGCTACGGCACGCGACAGTCGCTCTCCAACCCCTACACCGGGGTCTGCGCAATCTTCTGCTCGCGCCTGAAAAACAACCAGCCGCCTCTCATCTTCGAAGACGGCCTGCAAATGCGCGACTTCGTCCACGTGTCGGACATCGTCCAGGCCAACATCCTGGCCATGGAGAATCCCCGGATGGACAATAGGGCCTTCAACGTGGGCTCCGGCACGCCCATCACCGTGCTGGACCTGGCCCGCACCATACAGCGCGTGATCGGATCGGACGTGGAACCGCAGATCACCGGGCAGTTCCGGGCCGGGGACATCCGCCACTGCTTCGGTGACTGCTCGGCCATCATGGAGATGGGCTACCGGCCGGGCGTCACCCTGGAGCAGGGGCTTGACCAGCTCATCCACTGGGCCGAGGGCCAGGAAGCCAGCGACATGGTGGACAAGGCCTGGGACGAGCTGCGCAAGCACAGGCTGGTGTCGTGATGCACCTGCCGTCAGTGGCCATCGTCCTGGTGAACTGGAACAACCTCCAGGACACCCTGGATTGCCTGGAATCGCTCGCAGGCATGGAGTACCGCGAGTACGGGGTCATCCTGGTGGACAACGGCTCCACGGACGGCTCCCTGGAGGTCTTCCGCGCCCGCGCGGACGTGGACTTCATCGAGAACGGCGAGAATCTGGGGATCGCCCGCGCCAACAACGTGGGCATCGCCCGCGCCAAAGAACGCGGCTTTCAATGCATCATGCTCCTGAACAACGACACCGTGGTGGCTCCGGACATGCTGACCCACCTGGTGGACGTGCTGGAATCCGACCCGCGCGTGGGCGTGGTTGGCCCCAAGATGCTGTACCACTCCGAGCCGGACGTCATCTGGTATGCGGGCGGCATCCTCAAGCCCTGGCGCGGCGATGCGGCGCATGTGGGCTACGAGGAGAAGGACCGGGGGCAGTACGACGAACAGTGCGAGACCGACTACATCACCAGCTGCTGCATGCTGGCCCGCACCGCGCTCTACGACGAGCTTGGCGGCATCGACCCCTACTATTTCATCTACTTCGACGAGACTGACTTCTGCGTGCGTGCGGCCAGGGCAGGCTACCGCGTGGTCTACGTGCCCAGGGCCAGGCTCTGGCACAAGGTCAGCCGTTCCATGGGAGGAGTGGGCAGCGCCCGCTACTGGCACCACTACATGCGAAGCCGCGCCTATTTCCTGGGCAAGTTCTACCCCTGGCCCAACCGGGGCGTGGCCTATCTGTGGATTTTCCTGCACGACCTGCCCCGGTGCATGCTGCGTTTCGTGCGCAAGGGCGTGTTCGACCGCATCCCCGCCTATCTTGGCGGGCTTTATCGCGGGCTGACGGGGCGCTGAGGCCGATGCGGCTCCTGGTCGTCTCCCCTAACTGCCCCTGGCCGCCCGACGAGGGCGGCAACATCCGCATCGTGGGGCTTTTGCGTGAACTGGCCAGGACACATGAGGTCACGCTGGTCACTGCGGTTCGCAAACCGGAAGACCGCGAGGGCGTCAGGCAGCTGCGCGGCATGCTGCACCGCGTGGTGGCCCCGGAGATCATGCGCGAACCCTGGCGCAAGTGTCTGGACATGGCGGCGTCCTACCTGACGCTTACGCCTTATCTCGGCGTCATCGCGGACGCGCCCGCGCTGCGCCTGGCCGTGGCAGAGGCCGCTCCCGGCCAGGACGCGGCCCAGGGCGAGTTCGTCACCGGGGCGCGGCTCATCGCCGGGCTCTCCTGCTTCAAGGTGATGGACGCCCACAACGTGGAGGCGGACATCCTGCTGGGCAACGCCCGCCGGGCGCGCGGGCCGCTTCGCAAGCTGCACCATTTTCTCCAGGCCCTGTTCATGCGCCGTTTCGAGGAACGCGAGGCCGCGCGCATGGACGCAATCCTGACCTGCTCCGACGCCGACCGCGAGCATTTCCTGCGCCGCAACCCCACGGTGCTGACCGTGCCCAACGCCGTGGAGGCCGTGCACGACCGGGAAGCTCCGGATGGCAAGGACGTGGTGTTCGTGGGCCTCATGAGCTATTTGGCCAACGTCGAGGGCATCTGCTGGTTTCACGAGACCATATGGCCGCTGGTGAAGGCGCGAGAGCCCGAGGCCCGGCTCTGGATAGTGGGCAAGAATCCCAGGCCCGAGGTTTCCCGGCTGGCCTGCGCGGACGTGATGGTCACGGGGAGCGTGCCGGACGTGGCGGGATACTATCGCCAGGCCAGGGTGTTCGTCTGCCCGCTGCGGGTGGGCAGCGGCACGCGCCTCAAGATCCTGGAGGCGTTCTCCTGGGGCGTCCCGGTGGTGAGCACGCCGCTTGGCTGCTCCGGCATCGAGGCCCGCCCCGGCGAGCATATGCTGGTGGCCGGGTCCCCGGAAGATTTCGCCCAGGCCGTGGTGTCGGTGCTTGATGACGACGCGCTGGCGCAGCGGCTGGGCCGGGCCGGGCGCGACCTGGTTGGCGCGCGCTATACCTGGGCGCGCGTGGCGCAGACCTTAAACGAGAAGGTGTACAAGACATGCGCGTAAGCCTCATCGTCACGGTGAAGAACGAGGCGGCAACCATCGGCGCGTTTCTCGATTCCGTGGCAGCGCAGACCTGCCGCCCGGACGAGGTGGTTATCGTGGACGGCGGTTCCACGGACGCGACCCTGTCCATCGCGCGCTCGCATTCGCTGCATGCGGTGGTGGAATCCTATCCCTGCAACATCGCAGCCGGACGAAACCGGGCCATCTCCCTGGCCACGGGCGAGCTGATCGCGGTCACGGACGCCGGGTGCGTGCTTGACCCGCAGTGGCTCGCGCGCATAACCGACCTGAAGGGGGCGGACGTGGTGGTCGGCGGCTACGCCCCCATCGTGCAGAGCCTCTTCGACGCCTGTCAGTACAGCCTGCACAATATTTTCCGCTCTTCGGACAGCCTGGACCGCTACGCCATCTCCAGCCGCTCCATAGCCTTCAGGAAGGTCGTCTGGCAGGAGCTGGGAGGCTACCCGGAGTGGCTGGATTTCTCCGAGGACACCTGGCTCCACGACAAGATGCGGGCCAGCCGCTTCACCATGCGCATGGAGCCGGGAGCCGTGGTGTACTGGAGGCTGCGGCCTGACCTCAAGTCCATGTGCCGTCAGTTTTTCCTGTACATGGAGGGCGACGGCAAGGCGCGCCAGCACACCAAACGGCACATCCTGCGGCTCATGGCGTACGGCGCAGGAATCCTCATGCTGCTCATGAGCCTCGAAAGGCCCTTGTGGCTTGTGCCGCTGGCGCTGGGAGCCGGTGTGTACCTGTGGCAGCCCGTACGGAATTTCCGCAGGCTCGGGGCCTACCCCTTAAGCGCCAAAGCACTGCTGCTTATGGCCGTGATGCTGGTTGTCGTGGATTTCGGGAAGATATTCGGCTATTTGTCCGGCCTGAGAAGTTCGCAAGCGTCCACTGAGGACACAACCCGGCAAAGCAAATGATGAAAACCGCCCTTCTGATCCTGTCCGTCCTGTTGTTTCAGGCGGCGCCAGCCCAGGCCCTGGAACTCGGCCTGCACATGGACATGGCTTTTTCCGACGACCAGGGCGTGAACGCGCGCGCCGTCACCCTGGCCAAAACCGTCCATGCCAGGGTCTCGCGAAACAGCTTCCTGTGGCACAGGGTGGAGGCGCAACGCGGCCAGCGTGACTGGGCCTCCATGGACCAGGTTGTGTCCATGCTGGAACAGGCGCACATCGAGCCGCTCATGTGCGTGTACGGGTCGCCCACCTGGGCCAACGGCACCCAGGGAAACGAAGAACAGTACTGGCTTTACGTGCCCGTGGACCAGGCCAGGTTCGACGCATGGCTCGGACAGTACAAGGATTTCATGCGCGAGGCCGCCACGCGCTACAAAGGAAAGGTCCGCAAGTGGGAACTCTGGAACGAGCAGAACCTCGGCGAAGCCTGGAGGCCGCGCGTCCACCCGGAACATTACGCGGCCTGGTACACGGCCATGCACGAGGTCATCCGCTCCGTGGACCCGGAGGCCGAAATCTCCCTGGGGGGCCTTGGCAACCTGACCTTTGTGGGCGAGGGGAGCATGCCGGGGTATCAGTTCCTCCAGAAGATCTATGACATGAAGATCTATCCGGAGATCGTGTCCATCCACCCCTACACCAAGATCGGTCCGGACCAGTTCACCCAGTGGGACAACAACTTCGACGACGTGAGCCTCATCCGGCGCATCATGGAGAGCCATGGACAGGCCAACCGTCCCTTGTGGATAACCGAGTGGGGCTGGTCCTCGGCGGATGTGGGCGAGCAGCGCCAGGCCTTGTACCTCAAGAAATCTCTGGACATGCTCCAGACCAGGTTCCGTTATGTGACGCTGGCGATATACTTCCTGGATTGGGACAGGCCACCGCAGTATTATTTCGGCCTGTACACTTCGGAATTCATCTCTAAACCGGCCGCGTTCGTATTTGCAGAGCAGGCCAAGGCCATGGGCCAGGGCAGGTAAGCATGGCTGATCGCAAGAATCCGCTCTTTCTGCGGATAATGATTGTCGTAGTGGCGTTGCTGCTGGGCTTTTCGCTGAACATGTTCCAGTTCCGCAATCCGTTCCGCAGTCTTGACACGGACTCGGCCAGCAACGCGCAATTTCCGGACAAGTCACGGTTCCCGTCCCGGCAGGAGACGACTCTGCCCGTGTCGCCGGTGGCCAAACCGCCGCAGCCTGAGGCCGCTGCGGTGAAAGAGGACAAGCCCGAGCTGCCGCAGACAGTCGCGAAGGCCGAACCGAAGAAGGACGTGGCGCCCGCGCCCGCTCCTGCTGATCCTCCGGTCCCGGCTCCGCAGCCCGTTGCCGAAGCGACGGCGGAGAAGCAGGGCGCGCCGGTATCCATCACGGTGGAGCACGAGAGCCCCTCGCTTGGGCTTCCCAAGGTGACCAGCGACGCGGCCAAGGCCAAGGCGGCCAAGATCGGACGTCAGGTTGCGACCGGCGTGGCCGAGAGCAAGCCCGAACCGAAGGCCGTAGCCGACGCGTCCGCGCCCGCCCCCGCCGCTCCGCCCGTGCCCTCCAAGGACGACAAGGCCGCAAACGCGCCTACCGCCGGAAAAGCCGAACAGCAGGAGTCCGGCAAGACAGCGCTGCAGGAGCAGGCCATACCTGAGTCTGGAACCTCGACTGAAAAGACCGATACGGCCAAACCGGCGCAGCTGGCCGAGCAGGGCGCGCAAACCGCCCCGGCGACCGCTGAACCCGTCAAGTCCGCTCCGGCTCCCTCTCCCTCGCCTGCGGAAACCGGGACTCCGGCGGCTCCGACATCACAGACGGCGCAGGCTCCCAAGGCCCCCTCCGGGGAGAAGGCGGCTGCACAGGCCTCGCAAAAATCCACATCCGGCCCGGACGGACCGGCAGCCGTGCAAACGTCCCAGGCATCACAGCCGGGCCTGGACGTGAACGCTGTACCCGGCAAGTCCTCAAAGGCGCAGGCGTCAAAACCGGCGCAAAGCGATCAGCCTGCGGCAAAGACCCCGCAGCCCCTTGCTGGCGTATCCCCGGCGGCATCTTCCGGCGCATCGACGCCTTCGGAAAAGGCCCTGCCCGACGAGAAGCCCGCAGCGGCCAAGGGAACCCGCATCCTGGAGATCAAAACCCAGGACAAGCCGGGCGAGTTCGTGCTGACCATCGTCACCGACGGTCCTGTGGAGAAGGTGACTTCCTTCCACGCCAAGGGGCCTGCCCGCTTGGCGGTTGATTTGCAGGGCAGCTGGCAGTCGGCCCTGGGGGCTTCCACCCCTGTGGAGGGCGAGCTGTTCGAGCGGATCCGCCTGGGCGCGCACCCGGACAAGCTGCGTCTGGTCATCGACTACCGGGACAAGGAGCTCTCGGCGTTTTCGGAACAGATAGTGGAAAAGCAGCCCAAGGGCGTGGTGGTGCGCATCCCCAAGGCCAAGCCTAAACCCTGATCTTCTCCAACTTACGCAGTTACAAAGCCCCCCATGACATCAGGTCATGGGGGGCTTTCGTCTTGCAGCATCAACCGCACATCACAAAAATAACAAAGAGTGCCAGCAATTATTGGGGATTCCAAAGGGACTTGTCCCTTTGGCCGCCGGAGGCTGACCCCGTCCCAGCTTACAGCACATCCCGTCAGGATGCATTAACGTCGCCACGCCAACGAGCACAGTGTCTGCCAGGTGAGACTGCCGGAGGCTGACCCCAACCCGTAGAGTTCAGCACGTCGCGGCAAGCGGCTGTCGTCGTATCGCGCCAGCCGCGATCCCGGCTAAATCTTGGTGGAAACCTTGCCGGAAAGTTTTGCCGCACCGCCGGTGCCGCCGCCCGCCGCAGCCTTGGAGGCGTCGGCCATCAGCTGCGAGAGTTGCTGGTTGAGCGCGGCGAGCTCGGTCTCCAATCCCTTGACCACGCCCTGCTTGGTCTGGTCCGGGACTGAACTCTGCTCCACCTGGGCGATCTTCTTCTCCAGTTCCTCGATCTTCTTCTTGATGCGCTCGATGGGATCGCTGCTCTCTTCCTCGTCGGGGACGGCCTCGCCTTTCCCCTTCGCCAGGATCTTGCTCAGCTCCTGCGCGGCGGTGGAAAGGGAAACGGTGTCCTTGCCGGACGATGATGTGGCGGTGGAGGATGTCGCTGTCGTCGTGCGAGCCTGGTCCACGGACTGGGCGGCGTAGGTCGAGGCGGTGGCGGATGCGCCGATTGAGGAAATGTCCATGTGCGGTCTCCTGCGAAGATAGTGGGCAGAAAATTCTCCCCATGGAAAAGTTGCAGGGACCGTTCCAAAAAATTGGGGCCGCTGCCTTGCGGCAGCGGCCCCACAAGAGGCGCAATAGCGCCGGGATGCTACTTGGAGAACACCTTGAGCCCCATGACTCCGGCAGCGATCAGGGCGATGCAGGAAAGCCGGGCGAGGCTGGCGGACTCGCCATAGAGGATGATGCCGAACAGGGCGGTGCCCAACGCGCCGATGCCGGTCCAGACGGCATAAGCCGTGCCGATGGGCAACTGCTTGGTGGCGATCCCCAGAAGACCCATGCTGACGACCATGCAGGCGACCACCCACAAGGTCGGCCAGATGCGGGTGAACCCTTCGGTGGATTTAAGCCCCACGGCCCAGGCGGTTTCGAAAAGCGCGGCGAGGAAGAGAACGGCCCATGCCATAAAGAACGCTCCTTGTGGCTTGCGGGGTCGTCCCCGGTGAGGAAGGGCGGGGCGCGGCGGGTCGTCCCGCCGAACCGTTCATCAATCGAAATTGTCCCGCATTGTGAAGGGACGCGTGGCTCGCGCTCAACCATGAAAAAGGCCGGGTCGAAACCCGGCCTTGCGATCGCGCTGAGAGCCTGCTGGACTGTTACTCGCTGAGAGCGGCGTCCTGGGCTTCGTAGGCCACCGGTTCCTGCTGGGTTTCGGGCTTTGCGGCAGCCTCGCCCTTGGGACGCCGGGGGACGATGATCACCCGCTTCATGGGGCCGTCGCCCTTGCTGCGGGTCTGTATGGTGTCGTCCTCCTGCAAGGTCAGGTGGATCACCCGGCGATGGTAGGAGCTGAGCGGTTTGGTGCTCTGCGGACGGCCCAGGTTCTTGGCCTTGTCGGCCAGGTACAGCGCCATCTTGCGCAGGCTGTCGTCCTGCTTCTCGCGGTACTCGCCGGTGTTTATCTGCACGCGCACCGGGGATTCCCAGCGCCGGGCCATGATGCGGTTGGCCAGATACTGAAGGGCGGCCAGGGTCTGGCCCTCGCGCCCGATCAGCAGGCCGGAGTGCTCCTCGTCCTGGATGCACACGTTCACGCGGCTGGCCGTGCCCTCGATCTCCATCTTGGGCTCCTGCTCAAGGATGGGGGGCAGCAGGCGCTGCATGATCTCGGTGGCCAGGGCGATGAGCTCCGGGGAAGCGGGGGAGGTGTCCTGGCCTTCGGGCAGGTCGTCATCCAGGGACGACGAGCGCTGCCTGGGTTCGGACTTGGGACGCGGCGGCTTGGCCTGGGCCTCGCGTCGGGGGCGCTGGGGCCTTTGCTCGCGCGGCTCCCTGGGCTCCCTGGGTTCGCGGGCCTGGTTGCCGTTCTCGCTCCCTTCGTTTCTTTCACGCGGTTCGCGCTGCCGCTGGGGCCGTTCGCGCCGCCTGGGACCGCGCTCACGCTCTCGCGCTGGCTGGCCGCCCTGCGGCTGCGCATCGGACGCCGTGGCGGCTGGCGCCTCCCCGGAATCAGGGCGGGGCGCTTCGGCAGTGCCGACGTCGTCCCGGGACGTTTCGGCTACGCTCTGGCGGGCTTCGCGCGAGGCCGCCTGGGCCTGGCGCTCTTCCTCGCGCATCATGGCGGCGACTGCCGGGTCGACCCGGCGGCGCGCCTTGATCTGCGCCTTCTTCTTGCCCACCAGCCCGAAGATGCCGGTGGAGCCGCCGGAGATGATCTCGATCTCCAGCCTTTCACGATCGCTTGAGAAGAAACGGCAGGCCTCGCCGATGGCGTCGTCAACCGTTTTTCCCGTGAAGGTGTTGAAGTCGCTCATGAGCTTCTCCTTATGCCTTCTTGGGGGCCGGAGCGGCGCTTCCCTTCATGAGCAGGCCCTGCTGGGCGATGGAGAGCACGTTGTTCACCAGCCAGTAGATGACCAGGCCGGAGGGGAAGTTCAGGAACATGAAGGTGAAGATCACCGGCATGAACAGCATGACCTTGGCCTGGGTGGGGTCTCCCGGCGGGGGGGACATCTTCTGCTGGATGAACATGGTCGCGCCCATGATGAGCGGCGTGATGTAGAAGGGGTCCTTGGAGGCCAGGTCGGCCAGCCATGTGATGTCTGTGAAGGGCAGGTGGGCGATGAACGGCGCGTGGCGCAGTTCGATGGAGTTCAGGAGGGCCTGGTAGAGGCCGAAGAACACCGGGATCTGCACCAGGATGGGCAGGCAGCCGCCCGCCGGGTTCACCTTGTAGGTCTTGTAGAGCTGCATCAGCTCTTCGTTCATCTTGGTGCGGTCCTCGCCGTGCTTTTCGCGGATGGCGGCCATCATGGGCTGGAGCTTGCGCATCTTCTCCATGGACTGGTAGCTCTTCTGGGACAAGGGCCAGAAAGCCAGCTTGATGATCACGGTCAGCAGGATGATGGCCACGCCGTAGTTGCCCACGTAGCCGTAGAGGAAATGCAGAAGCCACAGACAGCCTTCAGCCAGGATATGGAACCAGCCGTAGTCCAGGGCGGCCTTGAGGTTGCCGGGCGCGTCGGCCAGGGTGGCGCGCTCCTTGGGGCCGAGATAGTAGGCGCTGTCGATCTTGACAGGCTGTCCGGCGGCCAGGGAGATGCCGTCCTTCTCGGCGGCCAGACGGGTGACGCCGTCGGTGTGCTGGAGCTTCAGTACGCCGCCGCCTGCGGGGATGACCGCCGAGATGAAGTAGTTGCTTTGGACGGCGGCCCACTTGCCGTCGGCGTCCACAACCTTGCCGTCCTTCAGCTTGTCCAGGTCGGTGAGTTCTTCCAGGCTCTTGGCCAGGAAGGCTGCACGGGTGGGGTTGTAGTTGTCCTCGCCGCCGGTCAGGCTCGCGGCCGCCAGGGTGAAGGTCACGCGGGCAACCTGGGGGGTGTTGGAGACCAGGGTGACGGCCTCGTCGATCTCGTACTTGTCGGCGTGGAAGGTCAGTTCGCGCTTGATGGTCAGGCCGCCGAGCACGCCGGTGAAGGTCAGGGTGGCGGACTTGCCCGCCGCGATGGTGGTGTCCTTGGCGTCGGTGGTCCAGGTGGCGTCGCGCCAGGTGGCCTTGCCGTCCACGATAAGACCCATGGGGGCGCGGGTGGCCGCCTTGTCGGACACCAGGTCCATGTTGGGGGAGTCCTTGGCGATGGACAGCTTGTACTTGCCGAGGGTGAAATGCTGGAGCACGCCGCCCGAGGTGAGCAGGGTGGCCTTGTAAAGGGGCGTGGAAACAACGACGGGAGTCCCGGCCAGGGGTTCGGCAGCTGCCATTGAAGCGTCGGGCTTGGAGGCGGACTTGGCGCTTAAGTCGGCGGCGGGCTGGTCCTTCTGGGCCTGCTGCTGGGGCGGGGCCTTCTGGATCAGGGAATTCTGCGGAAAGAAATACTGCCAGCCGATGAGGATGCCCAGGCACAAGACGATGGCAATCAATACACGCTTGTTGTTTTCCATGGGAAACGTCCTATTTTGCGGAAAGCCGCGTGCGGCGTCGCGGTGTAAGCGCGTGCCAGCTCAGGGTTGTGGGGACAGGGTCGTAGCCGGGAGCGCAAAGGGGTTGGCAGCGCAGGAGCCGCCAGATGGTCAGCAGGGAGCCACGAAGGACGCCGAAGCGTATGACAGCTTCGCGCGCGTACTCCGAACAGGAGGGAATGAACCGACAATGCCCTGGAATCAAAGGGGAAAGGCAGTATCGGTACAGGGCGATAATCCCAAGAAGCAGCCTTTGCATAGTATCCCGAACCGGACCTTGCGGCCAGGAGTGAGGGTCTGTGAGGACCCGTACGGCAGGCTTCCCGTGAGTCGGCGAGGAGGCGACGGGCATTGCTGCCTGGCCGTTAATTCTCCCCGCTGGCAGGGAGACGGCGCTCGTCGGCGTTCGTCGCCGATGTTGCCGGGCGGAGGGTGAGTCCGTGCCGGCAGGCCGGTCCGCAAAGGCGCGTGAGCACTTTACGGCGCGCGGCGCGAGGCTCTACCCGAGGTCAGGGACGGTTCTGGATGGCCTGAATTTTCGTAAGCACCGGCTCGAGATCCCGCGTGAGCGCATCGAGCGTCAGGCCGACAGGGTCCAGATGTTTTTTCGGAACCGCCACAATGTCCAAACCTTCGGGAATCGCCTGGCCGTGAAGCCTGAAGAATTCCCTCAAGAGCCGTTTCACCCGGTTGCGGACCACAGAGTTTCCCGTTTTCTTGCTCACAGCCAGCCCGACTCTCCAATGTGAGGCCGGGTCTGGCTGGTTGAGCACGAAAAGGAGAAAGCCCTTTGAGTGGTAGCGCCGCCCATGCTCGTAACAAGCAAGGAACTGCGGGCGCTTGACCAGATGAAAGGCTTTGGGGAAGCCTAGATGCCCAGGCGTTTGCGGCCCTTGGCCCGGCGGCGGCGGATGATCGCCCTGCCGTTTTTGGTGCTGGAGCGCACCAGGAATCCGTGAGTGCGTTTGCGCCGGGTGTTGGACGGCTGGTAAGTTCTCTTGCTCATTGCTCATCTCCATATCTTGGTGAAAAAAGGAACTCGGCTTTGTAGCCATTCCGAGGGGCTTCGTCAAGAGGGGAATCGCTCCGGCCAACTCTGGACTTGCCAACCGCTTAGACGTTACTAGCCCGTGAGTCCTAAAACCCGCTTAACCTTCTGTCAACAAGGACAAGCCATGCATCCGAAACTTGCCGAACATTATTTTGCCCGGCTGGATCAGGCCGCCAAGGCCCTGCGCAAGAACAATTTCGCCGCCCATGTGGTCGAAACGGCCCAGGACGCGAAGAAACTCATACTTGAGACCCTCATTCCCGAGTTCAAACCCCAGTCCATCGCCCTGGGCGGCTCCATGACCATCACCGAGTGCGGCCTGTACGACGACATCAAGAAGCTCGACAGCATCTCCCTGTTTGACACCTACAATTACTCGCTGCCCCCCGCCGAGATGATCGAACTGCGTCGTCAGGCCCTCTTGTGCGACCTGTTCATCACCAGCACCAACGCCGTCACCGAGCAGGGCGCGCTGGTCAACCTGGACGGCACCGGCAACCGCGTCGCTTCTTTAGCGTTCGGCCCCAAGAAGGTTATCGTGCTGGCTGGGCGCAACAAGCTCTGTCCGGACGAGTTCTCCGCCATGGAGCGCATTAAAGACGTCGCTGCGCCGGTCAACGCCGCGCGCCTGAGCAAAAAGACCCCCTGTGTGGCCACCCACCGCTGCGAGGACTGCCCCTCGCCCGAGCGCATCTGCAACAGCTGGGGGATCACCGTGAAGTCCGCCCCCAAGGAGCGCATCACGGTCGTGCTGGTCAACGAGGACATGGGCTTCTAAATTATCGCACAGCGCCGGGTTGGCAGCTCCCGCTTCACGCAGGACGCCGCCCGGCGTTTGCGTGCGCTTTTGCCGAGCATCTCGCGGCATCCACGACGGCCCCGCAAGGGGCCGTCGTCGTTTAGTGCATGTTGAACCGTTTTTTTGAGTTTTTCTGCATGGGCAGGATGCCCGCAGCATCACTCCCAAAGGAGCCATTTCATGAAAGTTCTGGCCATTAACGGCAGCGCCCGCAAGGACGGCAACACCGCCATCATGGTGCGGACCCTCTTCGCGGAACTTGAGAAAGAGGGCATCGAGACGCACATGGAGCAGCTTCATGGCGTGAAGCTTACGGGGTGCATCGCCTGCTACGAGTGCTTCAAGCGCAAGGACAGGCGCTGCGCGGTCACCAAGGACAAGGTGAACGGCTACATCGAGATGATGCTCGAAGCCGACGGCATCGTCCTGGCTTCGCCCACCTACTTCGCGGACGTGACCGCCGGGCTGCGCGCTGTCATCGAGCGCGCGGGCATGGTGGCCCGTGCCTGCGACGACATGTTCGCCCGCAAGGTGGGCGCGGCCGTGGTGACCCTGCGGCGCGGCGGCGGCATGCAGACTTTCAACTCGCTGAATGCGTTTTTCTTTATCGGCCAGATGGTCGTCCCCGGCTCCAGCTACTGGAACATGGGCTTTGGGCGCGAAGTGGGGCAGGTGGAAGGCGATGAAGAAGGCTTGAAGACCATGGCCGACCTGGGCCGCAACATGGCCTGGCTCATGAAGAAGCTGAACGCGTAGCGTTGGGTTCTCGGCAGGAGGGGGGCTGGGATTCAGGCTCTGGCAGCGCCTTGTCGTAAAGGCTCTCTCAGGGGGTCTTTCCCTGGTTCGCGTGAACCTGGCGCTTTGATTTCAATCCTGGTGCAAATATGTCCATCTCGACTGATGAAAGTGTAAAATTCCCCGACGTATGTTGTAAAATTTGTTTTATGGGGTGGTCTGTCAATGTAGCAATGACTATTGTTATCGGTAATTTGAGGGCTGCACAATAATTGCAAGGCATTGGAAAACACACAAGTTGAGGTGCCAAATGAAAAGGCTGTCCCCATCCTTACTCTTGTTTGTGTTCAGCATGTTGCTGGGTTCCACTGCCAAGGCAAATCTTTATACGCTTGCCGATTGGACAAGTGGGGCGTACAATTTTACTGATGTGTACTACTCAACAGAAACAAATCTTATATGGTATTCGAAGTCTCCGTACGTACACTCAGGTGGCAACGGTTCCAGCGTGATGGATGAGTGGTATTATGATGGGATTACGTATGGCGCAGTCCCGTGGGCGAATGCCTTGACACTGTCGAGCGGCAATATTGTGTTGGATGACTGGAGACTCCCAGAAGTTACTGTTACGACGAACGCTGATGGGACAAAGTCTTTTGCAGGAGAAATTGAATCCATGCTGTCCGGAATAGGTGGAGTCAGCAATGTCGATAAATATTTCCAGCGGGTATACACTGATGGTAATTGGCCTCAAAACATATGGACAAGTACACCAGTTGATCCGCAGAACAGCATCAATGTGTGGGCGTTTAACGTGACTGGTCCTGGTCAATACATCCAGGCAAGCACAACTCTTGGTGTGTATCAGGCTTATATGACCACATTCGTAGTGATGTCCGCCGATGGCATAAACGGGGGACCCGCCGTTCCAGAGCCTGGCACCATGCTCCTCATGGGGATTGGTGCTGCTGGCGTTGTCTTCATGCGCCGCCGCACTTTAAAGAATGCTGCATAGACCCGATCTGACCTGATTCCTGACTTGCAAAGCCCCGCTGGCATTCGCTGGCGGGGCCTTCTTTTGCCGTTGTCTTCCGCTGTCCCCAAACACATGATCGATCTGTATACAGCCCATAATCCGAACCACTGCTCATATTGTTTGCCCGGTGGTGAGCCGAACGGAACCGAGCGCAACTGAACGGGATGTGGGAATATGAATGGGGTGTTGGATGGGCAGGCTGACTATCCAGTAGTCACTGCGATGACAAGCAGGCAGCTGAGACAATAGGCTGAACAGGTTACTCCAAGCGAGACTGCAAAACTAAGAATCTCTCGTTGAGTCAGCATTCCACTTGCCCCCACTTCCGATTGGTTTGTGAGAGCTATCCTGACAGGTGTCAGGAGGCAAACCCATCTCGATCGTGAGGCTATTCGAGGTCAGAGCCCAAAAGGCACCCACTTTTAAGAGAACCTTCCGCCTCTGGTCCACAAAGTAAACGTGCGTTCCCTCTGTGAATGCCGCCTCATCCCCCCGATCGCGCGGCCCGCCGCTCCATGGCGGAGAGAATCTTCCCCTCCACTTCGGCGGTAGGGCAGGGCTTGAGCAGGTAGTCCGAACCGCCCCGGCTCATGATCTCGGCGGCGATGTCCACCGAAGCGTGCCCGGTGAGGATGATCACCTCAAGCTCCGGGTCGCGCTTCTTGAGCTCCGTCAGCAGGTCCACGCCGGAAATCCCCGGCATCTTCACGTCCACCAGGGCCACGTCGAACGCGCCCGGCGAGAACTTCTCCAGGGCCTCCTCTCCGCTCAGGGCCACGCTCACCTGCATGTTTCTGAGGGAAAGAAGCCGCGCCAGGGTGGACACGAAACGCTCCTCGTCGTCCACGGCAAGAAGGCGGATGGGAGTGGTCATGGGGTCTTCTCCGTTATGGGCAGGGTGATGGTGAAGCACGCGCCGCGTCCGGGCAGGTTGGCGGCGCTTATGAAGCCGCCCAGCCTGTCCACGATGCGCTGGGTGATGGCAAGACCAAGGCCGGTGCCTTTGCCGGGGGCCTTGGTGGTGAAAAAGGGATCGAACACGCGGCCCAGGTTCTCGGGCGCGATGCCAGGCCCGGTGTCGGCCACGCGGGTGAAGGCCTTGCCGTCCGGGGTGATTCCGGTGGAGACCGTCACCGTGCCGCCGGGGCCGACCGCCTGCATGGCGTTCACCAGCAGGTTGAGCACCGCCTGACGGTACAGCGGCGGGTCCAGCGGGACCTTGGGCAGGTCCGTCGCGAATTCGCGCGCCAGGGTGATGTTGTTGGGGCGGGCTTCGCGTTCCACCAGCCGGGCCATGTCCTCCACGCAGCGGTTGAGGTCGGCGGGCTGGCGGATGGGCTTCCAGGTGCGGGCCAGATTGAGCAGGTTGTGGGTGATGTCCGCGCAGCGGCTCACCTGCCCCTGGATGGTGGCCAGGCTCTGGCGGGCGTCGTCGATGGGCGGCTCAGGCTGGCCGAGCAGGTGGGCCATCCACTCGGCCTCCTGGGTGATGACCGCCAGGGGGTTGTTGATCTCGTGTGCGATGCCCGAGGCTATCTCGCCGATGGCCGCCAGCTTCTGCGACTGGAAGAGCTGTTCGTCCAGGGCGCACTTCTGCGACTCCGAACGCATGAGGCAGCTCTTGAACTGCCTGAAGATTGTCCAGCCAAGCCACAGGGCCAGCGCTGCCGGGGCCAGCGACCAGGGTGCGGGGACAAGCGCCGCCAGGACCACAAGCCCGGCGGCCAAAGCGGCGAGGCAACCCGGTTCAGGCATGCGCGGAGCCCAGGAGCTTTCGCTCGTAGGCCTGGGCGATGGCTCCGAGCAGTTCCTCGAAGTCCACGGGTTTTATGAGGTAGGCGTTGGCCCCGATGGACATGCCCTGCACGCCCGATTCCACCGAGGCGTGCCCGGTGAGCAGGATGACCTCCATGCCGGGGTAGCGTTTCTTTACCTCGCGCAGCACCTCGATGCCGTCCATGCCGGGCATCATGATGTCCAAAAGCGCCACGTCGAACTCCTGGCGAGCCAGCACCCCAAGCGCCTCGGGGCCGCTCAGGGCGGTTTCGGCAACGAAACCGCGCCGTTTCAGGCGCTTGACGATGGTTTCGTTGAAATCCTTTTCGTCGTCCACGACCAGAACCCTGGCTTGATCCATGCTGTCCCCCGCCTCAGGCTGCCGGAATGAAGACCGTGAAGGTCGTGCCTTGGCCTACGATGCTGCTTACGGTGATGCGGCCGCCGAGCTTTTCGATGATCCCGAATGCGATGGACAGGCCAAGGCCAGTTCCTTCTCCGGGTTTCTTGGTAGTGAAGAACGGGTCGAAAATCTTTTCCAGAGTTTCCTGCGGGATGCCGCAGCCCGTGTCCACGAAGGATATTGCCAGCATGTTGGAGTGCTGGTCGTAGCGCGTGGAGAGGTTCAGCTGGCCGTTCTTGCCGATGGCGTCGATGGCGTTGTCGATCAGGTTCAGGAACACCTGCTGCAACTGGGTGGGGTCGGAGTCGGTTGGGGGCAGGTTCTCGGCCAGCTCCTGGCGGATGTCGATGTTTCGCAGCAGAGCCTCGGTTTTCAGGAACTGTACGGTTTCCGTAAGCAGCTTGTTCACGTTCACGGACTGCTTCACCGGCTCCATGCGCCGGGCGAACCCCAGCATGCGGTGGGTGACGTTCTTGGCCCGCTCCACATGGTGCTCGATGCGGTGCACCGAGTCGGCGATCTCCTGGTACTGCGGGATGGCCTTGACCTCGTCCTCTTCCATGAGGTCCTTGATCCAGCCAGCCTGTTCCCGGATGATGGCCAGGGGGTTGTTGATCTCATGGGCCACGCCCGCCGCCATCTTGCCCAGGGCCGCCATCTTGCCGGACTGGGTGAGGTTCGCGTCCAGGCTGGCCTTCTCGCGCTCGGCGTTTTCCAGCCTGCGGACCATGGAGTTGGTCACCAGCACGGTTCCCGCGATGATTATCGCCACGCCCGCAGCCAGAAGTACCCAGGTGAGGTGTTCGGTCTCGAACAGGGGGCGCAGCGCCTCCTCGGGGTCTTCGCGGATCACCAGGAGCCAGTCCTTGTTCTCAAGCCAGGTCCAGCCGTAGAGGTACTGGCGGTGGTTGACCTGGAGCTCCTGGATGCGAAGCCCCGGGAAGCGGGCGTCCATCTTGAAGGGCAGGTCCATCTCTTCCATGACGTGTCCGCCGAAGCGCGGGTTGGTCTGGAGGAGGTGCTTGTCGCTCATCAGGAAGGCGTCGCCCTTGCGGCCCATCTGCACGCGCTTGACGAAGGACTCGAACACGTCCGAGTCGATGGTGGCCCGCATGATCCAGGCCTTGCCGCCCTCGCGGCGCAACACGGCGATGATGATGTGCGGATACTGCCGAAATCCCATGAAAACGTCCGAGATGTAGACGCCCTTGGCCATGACCTTGGCAAACCACTCTTCGTTCTTATAATTCTTGCCTGTCAGGCTGTACGGCCCGGCGTAGGCTAGGTGGTTGCCGTCGGAATCGATGACGCCGAGGTCGATGTAGTAGCGGGAGGTGGTCTGGAGCAGGGTGAAGATGCGCTCCAGGTTGGCCTGGTCGGCGGCCTCATCCAGGGTGATCGCGCTGGACAACGTGGACACCTGGGCCACGCGTTCGGTCAGGAACAGGTCGATGGCGTTGCGCTTGCTCTCCACCAGGGTGCGCAGGCTGCCCTGCAGGACGTCCTGATAGGCGGTGGAGAAGCGGCTTTTCACCCCGATGCCGAGCACCAGGAGCGGCAGGAGCGAGAAGCCCAGCGTGAACAGGATTATGGTCAGGCGAAGGCGTTTGAAGTCCAGTGTTTTCATGCTTCTACCGTGTTGAGGTTGCTGTACCCGCCCGACTGCGATCCACCCTAACCCCATGGACAGTGGCGGGCAAGTCTGTCAATGCTTGCCCGGCCTGATATCCGAGGTTTTTTCATGACGATTCTGGGATTTCGGGGAGTTCATCCCCTCGCGCTGCTCTTCATCCCTTGCGCCCTGGCCGCGCTGGCCGGAGGTTTCTGGCTTCTGCGCAAGTACAGCGCCCGCATTTCAAGCCGGGTACGCTGCGCTTATCTATGGACCTACGGGCTAGCCTTCGTCGGCTTCATCGCCCTTGTCTCGCAGATGGAGGCGCGCGACAAATACCGCCTCATGACCATCATCTGCGCGATCGTCGTATTTTCTCTGTTGAACCTGATCCTGGCCGGTGTCACGGTCTTTGGGACGCCAGCCAGACAGCGCGTTCACGCCAGTTCCAGACGGCGGCTGCTTTTCGGCGGAGCCGTCGCCGCAGCCGGAAGCGTGGTGTCGCTTGCGGGCGTGGCTGCGGCCACCAGCCAGGAAGGCACGGTGACGGAGCGGCGCATCGAGCTTGTACGCTCCCCCAAGGCCGGACCGGGCCGCCCTCTGCGCATAAGCCTCGTCACTGACCTGCACGCGGGCTTTTTCCTCCCCGACGGACACCTGACCGAGGCCGTCCGCATCGTGTCGGCCTTCAAGCCTGACGTCATCCTCTTCGGCGGCGATCTGGTGGAGCGCGAACTGGAGCATCTGGATCAGGCCAGGACCTTCTTCCGTGACCTTGCCGGTCTGGCCCCGGTCTATGCGGTGCTCGGCAATCACGACTGCTACGTGGACCCGCACGCCGTGGCCGGGTTTCTGACCCGAAACGGAGTGCGCCCCCTGCGCGGCGAGTCCGTGGAGCTTGCCGGGCCTTGGGGCCGGTTCAGCCTGTGCGGCCTGCGGGACTGGTACGAAGGCCCCGTCAGCTTCGACTGCCTGCGCGGCAAGGACCCGGCCTCCACCATCATCCTGGCGCACAATCCCCATCTGGGCCTGCGCCTTCCAGCCGAACTCGTCCCCTGGATGACCCTGTGCGGCCACACCCACGGCGGGCAGATGCGCCTGCCCCTGATCGGCGCGCCCGTCAATCAGGCGGACCGGCGCATCCTGGCCGGGGAGAACAACATCGACGATAGGCGCATCATCGTCTCGGCTGGCCTGGGCTATTCCGGCCTGCCGGTGCGGCTCATGTGTCCGCCGGACGTCACCAACATCGTGGCCGCATGACCAGCACCTCCATCCATGCTATCGAGCCCTCGGCCTCGGTTGCTCCATCCTTGCCGTCCGGGCGGACCATCGCCTGGGACGGCCTGAGCCTCGTCGTTCCCTCCCACTGGGAACCCGCCCGTCTGGGCCTTGGGTTCCTCATGCTGGAGGATGCGTCCGGACCGCGCCTCAGCCTGCGCTGGCAGCGCATCAAGGGCGTGTTCGACCCCGAAAAAGTTCTCAAGCGCCTGGCGCGCCGCAAGCTCCTGAAGCCTTCTCGCAGGCCGGACGGCGCGGTATCGGCCATGCTCTCGTCGCTTTCACCCGAGTACCAAGCGCTGCCCTGCGCGGGCACGGCGGGCGGCGGCGCGGACGGGCTGCTGTTCACCATCCCTGGCAGCGACCTTGCCGTGCTGGCCGCTCCTCATGCCCGCCCGGACGAGAAGGCCTCCCCGTGGGTTGGGGCCGCGACCTCCCTGGCCGCGTCAGATCCTGCGATTTTCAGCCTCTTCGACGTGGCCGGACAAGCCCCTCCTGGGTTCCGGCTCGCGGTCTTCAGCGTGCAGCTCGGGCATTTTCATTTCCAGTTCCGCAAACGGGCCAGCACCCTGGACTACTACCGCTTCGCCCCCGCCGAAGTCATCCTGCGCGCCAAGTCGCTGGACGGCTGGGCTTGCGAAGTCTTCGCCCAGGCTTTGAACAGGCCCCGCGTCTTCGCACCCGGCTACTTCTACAGCGCGCCCGCCTGCCGTTTCGAGGATTCCCGGCGTCCCGGCGTGTCGGGATCCGCGCGCGCCCAGATCTGCCGCCTATTCCCGTCGTTCCGCTTCGCGCGGGCCATGGCCTGGCGGCCCGACGACTCCAAGATTCTGGCCGTGATCGCCCGCCACCGGGGGGAGTTGTCCCCCGAGTCCTTCGAGGAGGTCTGCCGACGTTATGCTGTTCAAGCGCTCTAAGCCCCAGCCGCCAGCTCCCCAAAAGCAACTGAGCCGCGAGCACAGCCTCTCCATGCGGCCCGCGCGCAGCAAGCTGGTCAAGGAAGACGTGGTGGACGGCGGATTCACGCGCCTCACCTATCTCTCCGCCTACAAGCCCTGGTTCGCCGGGCTCGCCAGGCGCGTGGGCGCGTGGGACGGCAGGCCGCTGGAGCGCAAGCTGGAACTCGACGAACTCGGCAGCTTCTGCTGGGACCTCATCGACGGAGACCGCACCGTGCACGAGATGGCCCGCATTCTGGCGGAGCGTTTCGGCTTGCCCGCGCGTGAGGCCGAGCTCGCCGTGGCCGCGTTCCTGCGTGAGCTTGGCAAGCGGGGGATCATCGGCGTGCGGGAGAGTTAGATATTTATGAGGCAGATGCCTCCGGCGGCCAGAGAGGAAACTTTTTGGAAAAAAGTTTCCTCTCTGGACTCTCCTTCAAAAACTTTTAGTGGGCTTCGCATTCTAGCTCGAGAGAGTGTAGTTTTGGCCGGAGCAGTCCCGTCCGCGCCATGCGGGGCGGGAGACGAATCGTCTCGATTTCTTTCAGTGGCCTTGCAGCTGAGCGCGGCAGTACGAAGTTTCGGCGGCGGGGGGGTGCTGTCACGGTCGGGTTCTGGCGGGCGGGCGACGAATCGTCTTCAAATCGGTTCTAGCCCGCCCGCCAGGACACGGACGAGACAGCACCCAGCCGCCGCGCGCGTGCTCGAAGCCAAACGCGAAATGTCGCGCAGAGCCTGTTGCGACAGGCTGGCCACCTGAGTACGCGAAGCAAACTGAGGGTCCAGGGGGATCATCCCCCTGGCGGGTGCAGGGCAGAGCCCTGCTGGGGTGTGGGGCGAAGCCCCACCAAAGGTCGAGGTAACAATGCGCATACGCGGTCACGGTTCGTCATCTACCGGCTTCGGCGGCCAGCGGCAGGACTCCGAGCGCTCGGAGCGCTTCCGCAAGGCGCACCGTGTGGGGCAGAAAGTGCGCGGCATGGTGCAGGAGTGGCAGTCGCCGGGTCTGGCGTGGGTGGAGATCGACGGGCAGCGTCTGCTGGCCCAGGTGAGCCAGGACGCGTTGCTTGGGCGCGAGCGGCTGTTTCTGGTGATGAAGCTGTCGCCGGAGATCGTTCTGCGGGAATTGTCCGGCAAACCCACCGGGCTCGACGTGGTTGTGTGAACGGCAAAGGCCGGTCCAGATGAACCGGCCTTTCGCGTTTCTGCTGAACGCGGCTCATGAAGCCACGATTATCATCCACGATACTCCAAAACGGTCGGCGAGCATGCCGAAGCTCGAAGCAAAGAAGGTCTTGCCCAGCGGCATCTGAACCTGCCCGCCTTGACCCAGGGCGGTGAACAGCCGCTCGGCCTCGGCATCGCTCGACGCGGAGAGCGAGAGCGAAAAGCCCTGGAAGCCCGGTTGGCCCTTGCAAAGGCCGTCTGACACCATCATCACCGAATCCCCGACGCGCAGGTTGGCGTGCATCACCTTGTCTTCGGAGCCAGGCGGAATCGTGTTCGGATCTGGACTGTCCTTGTAGTGAAACAGCGCCGTCACTTCGGCTCCAAGGGTATTGCGGTAGAACTCGATCGCCTCTTCGCACCGGCCTTCAAAGAACAGGTAGGGTTGAACCTGCATGACGAATCCCCCTCCGGATGTGTTGCCTGTAATGGGTTCCACGCCGAGCCCGCCCGGTCGTCCTGTCAGCTATTTCTTCTTGGCGCTCTTCAGTTTGATCAGCACTCCCTCGGCGGAGGCGGTCAGCTCCAGTCCCTTGGTTTTGGAGCGCAGCCTGATTTCCACGCCTTTGGTGTTCTTGAGCCAGATTTCGCCTTTGCCGTCCGTGCCGGTGACGCCGGTCTTTAACTGCACATAGGCTCCGTTAAAATCCTCAAGCTGGGTGAGGTTGTACACTTCGCCCACGCAGGTGGCCTTGGAGCCGCCAAGTTGCCCCAGACCGATCCCACCGAGTTCGAAGGGGTGCCGCTTGTTCTTGAAGACCAGGGTGCCGCTGCCTGCGGAGGCGCTCAGGAGCAGTCCTCCTTGTCCCATGGTCAGGGTCACCGTGCCGGAAGGCTTACTTGGCGAGGCCTTGCTGGATGCTTCGTCTTGAGCCTGAGCAACCGGAGGCGCCAGAAGGGCCGCCGTGAAGAGGCAGGCCAGCAGAATGCGCGGAATGTTCAACAGGAAATTGTTACGCATGGCATTGCTCCTTTGAAAGTGTGCGAATCTCATTCTCCGTAGCATACTTGGGCGGATGAGCAAAAACATTTAAGGCTTTACTTTGCCGGATCGCCGAAAGCTGTTATCCGGGGACAAACATCGGTTCCTTGGAGGCCACATGAGTTGGCGGTTCTTCGTGTTTCCGCGCCCTGGCCGTTTCCCTGGAGTGCTCGGGCTGGGGCTCCTGCCCCTGGTGTCGCTCCTGTTGACCGCCCTGGCGTCGCCGCTATGCGCCAGGACGAATCTTGATGAGATCAAGCTGCCGGAGGGATTCACGATCGAGCTTTACGCCGACGTGCCCGACGCGCGATCCTTGGCGCTGGGCGCGAAGGGCACGGTATTCGTGGGCAACCGCGAGGGCGGCTCGGTCTACGCCATCGAGGACCGGGGGGCAGGGCAGGGCAGGACAGTGCACCTCATCGCGCGGGGTCTGAACATGCCAAACGGAGTGGCCTTCCGGGACGGCGACCTCTATGTGGCCGAAGTCAGCCGCGTGCTGCGCTTCCCCGGCATCGAGACCCGGCTGGCAAACCCGCCACGGTCTGAAGTGGTGGCGGACGGATTCCCTTCGGACAGGCACCACGGGTGGAAGTACATCGCCTTCGGCCCCGACGGCTGGCTCTATGTGCCGGTCGGCGCGCCGTGCAACGTCTGTGAACGCCCGGACCCCTATTCCACGATCATGCGCCTGGACGTGCGCAGCGGAAAGCGAGATGTCTATGCGCGGGGCATCCGAAACACGGTGGGTTTCGCCTGGCAGCCGGGCACGGGCGCGCTCTGGTTCACCAACAACGGCCGCGACTGGATGGGCGACGACGCCCCGCCGGACAGCCTGCACCGCGCGCCAACCCCTGGCCTGGATTTCGGGTTTCCTTACTGCCATCCAGGACTGCCTGACCCAAAACTCGGCCTCGGCAAGGACTGCGCTTCGTTCGCCCCGCCAGCCTTGACGCTGCCCGCGCACGTGGCCGCCCTGGGCATGGCCTTCTACACCGGCCAGATGTTCCCGAAGGCCTACCAGGGCCAGATATTCATAGCCGAGCACGGTTCCTGGAACCGCTCCACCAAGGTCGGGTACCGCGTTTCCCTGGTCCGCTTCCAGGAAGATGGTTCACTTCAATACGAGACCTTCGCTTCCGGCTGGCTGAAGAACCGCGACGCCTGGGGGAGGCCTGTGGACGTGCTGGTCATGCCGGACGGGGCGCTGCTGGTGAGCGACGACCGGGCCGGAGCGGTCTACCGGATAGCCTACAAGCCGAAGTAACGAGGCAAACGGGCCGGGTGCGTCTCTTGCCGATGCTCCCCGCACGGCAGTCCAGCCGTCATGGTTTCCTTCGCTTACCGTCCGTTATTGCTTTTTGGTGGCGTGCCCTTTTGGTTCCCCCATCAAGGATTTGAAAATGGCGGTGACATAGGCGAAATAGTCGTCCACATTCTCTTCTTCCTTGGCCAGTTTCATGGCCTCTTTCCATTTGTCCTCGGCTTCCTCGATGGACATGCCGTGTTCCTTGGCCAGCTTCTTCACGTATTCGGTAGGCATCTTTCGCTCCGTTCCCGGTATGCGGGGAAGGTTGCGGCAGGACGCCCGGCTTACCCCGGAAATGCCTGCTCCAGGCGGCGGTCGCACCACAACTGGGACGCCGTGCGATCCATCACGGCGCCCCGTCATGCTCTTAGGGCTGCTACCGGTTCCGGTCCTGATGCTTGGGTTTAGAGAAGAGAGCGTCGTGGAGGGATGCGGCGAATTCATCGACCTGCCTACCCGCCTCTTCCTTGGAAACGCCGTACGTCTCCTGAATCTTGCCCATCAGTTGTTCGCGTTTCCCGGCGGTTTCGGAGATATGGTCATCCGTCAGCTTGCCCCACTCCTCCAGGACGTTGCCCTTCAACTGTTTCCAGTTTCCCGCGATGAGATCCCAATTCAGAGGTGCTCTGTTTTGAACCTCGGCGTCTGGTAGAACCAACAGCTCGTGTCGCGTCTGTGAAAAACATGAACATATAGTTCACGAATAGAATCATTATTTAATGTGTATATCCTCAAAATGGTGTGCATTGATTTTGAGGACGCCACACTAACGGCCCAGGCAGCCTCTGCGTATGACGTCGCAATTGCTGACGCAGTTTGGACGGTCGTATTTCTGTCTGGAGGATATCCCGTTGCACCCTGACATGCAGGATTGCCATTGGCTCTCGCACGATTCCCTGCTCCATGCCGGAGCTGCAGGCGCGTAACCTTCGGTCTGGCGCGAGATGATAACCGAATCCATGGCTCTTCCAGGACGGATTTCCTCAAGAAAGTGGATACCGCCGGACGAATCCCGATAATAGAGCCTTTGAGACTGGTCGATGGAGTAGGCCCTGTCGTCGTCCTCGATGTAATACAGTCCGCCCATGGCTCCGGGGGCTTCGATCACCCGGCGGGTGACAAGGTGCAACGCGCCCTTGCTGTCTACGTAGTAGTCCTGCCCGCCCGCGTCATGGATGAACCGCTGGCCCTGGTATGATTGCGAGGACGGCGCAGGCTGAACCTGGATGACCTGGCGTTTGGCCAAAGCGGGAGCGCCCATTGCGACAAATAAGCCGACAAACATAAACACAAATAACGTGGTGCTTTTTCTGATGAACATGGCAAGCCTCCGTGCCGGACAAAAGAGTGATTACCCATTCTTGCATCATTTACGGGCGAGGAGTCAAATGAAACCAATATTACAAAAGAGATGATACGTCGGTCATTGTGTCATTGCCTAGCGTATTCAAATACATGGTCGTATGAATCCTGTTTCATAAAGATGTCGTGGGCTGTCCGTGCGGACTGAGCGCGGGAGAAGCGCGTGGGGACCGTACCCCCTTCCCTGGCGCTGCGGCTGGCGGTATCAATCCGGTTCGTAGAAAAAAAGCCCAGCATGCTGTGCGCATGCCGGGCTTTATCTGGCCAGATTCTCTAGAGATGTTTTCTAGAAAGGCACGTCGTCCATGCCGGAGGCTTCGGACGGGAAGGCCGGTCCCTGGTTGTCATCGTAGGACTGCTGCGGGCGGTTGTTCTGCTGGCGCGGCTGTTGCTGCTGGGCCGGGGCCGGGCGGCGCTGGTCGCCGCCGTAGTTGCCGGGAGCCGCTTCCACGCCGCCGCCCTTGGAATCCATGAACTGTACCGTGTGCTGCGGGCCGGAGACCACGATTTCGGTAATGTAGCGTTTCTGGCCCTGCTGGTCGTCCCAGGTGCGGGTGCGGATGCTGCCTTCAATGTACACCAGACGGCCCTTGGACAGGTAGTTCGAGCAGAACTCGGCGGCCTTGTTGAACACCTTGATGCGGTGCCATTCAGTGCGCTCTTCCTTCTGGCCCTCGCGGTTCTTGAAGGACTCGTCCGTGGCCAGAGTGAACTCCGCAACGGGCGCGCCGGAGGGAAGATAGGTCAGCTTGGGGTCTTGACCCAACCTGCCGATGAGAATGACTTTATTGATGCTGCCCGCCATGCCGAACCTCCAGATATTTTTCGTCTCGCGTTCCTGGGCCTCTGCAACCCGGAGCGCGCATGCTGTGCAATCGGTATTTGCGTCTCGAATCTCTACCGGTATCCGGCCCTGTCTTCAAGCTCGTCCAGGGCGTCCTCGATTTTTTCCGTAAGCTGCTGCGCCTTCTCCGCCTGCCAGGAGGCGAGGGCGTCCTCGAGCTGGTGCGACAGCAGCTCCGCCTTCTCCAGCCAGGGCTTCAGCTTGTCGGCCACGCCCTGCGGGATTTCCCCGGCAGTAAGGCGCGCGCGCAACGTGTCGATAAGCTCGAGCACTCCGCGTTTTGCCGGGGCGTAGTCGTGCCCGGGGGGGTAGGCCAAATGGCTCAAAATGGGCCAGGTCGAGTCGACTTTGCCGGGATCAAGCGTGGTGGCGCTGACGCGCACCTGCAAGAGCTTGCCCATGGAGACTCTCCTTTCCAGGGCTCTGCCCTGGACCCGTCGGGCTCTGCCCGAACCCGGCAGGGCTCCGCCCTGCACCCGCAAGGGCTCTGCCCTTGACCCGCCAGGAGAGATGCCTCCCCTGGACCCGGCTTTCCGCTTCGCGTCGTGCGCGGGCGGATTGCGGCGGGGCGGTGAAGCGGGGTATCCGCCGGGAACGCCCAAAGCGGCTTATTCCGGCGGCCAGCCATCGCCGAAGACGGCGATTCCAGGAATTCAAACCAGGAAGCGCGGCTTTGCGCGCTTCCTGGTCATCGAAATACGACTGAACTAGCCTGACACTACGCGAAGCTGAGAGGGTGTCCAGAGGGCGAAGCCCTTTGGCCGCCGGAGGCATCTTCGCCTTCTCTTCGCCTTAATTCTGCACGACGCGGAGAACCAGTGATATCTTGCGTTAGTCGCGCTCTTCCCAGTCGGACTGCACCCTGTTGACCACGTCGCGGATGACGCCCATCTGGCTTTCCGGGCAGACGCTGATGAGCGGCTGTCCGGCGTCCACGTTCATGTCGTGGGAGAAGTAGACCGCGTAGATGATGCCTTCAGGCCCCATGTAGGTCAGGGGCTTTTCGCGCTTCATGCGCGAGACGATGAACAGCTCCATGCCGTCCTTGATCTTGACGGACTGGCAGCCGGAAACTTTCACCTTCTTGTCGGTCTCCGGGGTGAAGTAGTACTTGGCGCGCTCCGGGGCGGGGAAGAGGAACAGCACCTTCTTCAGTATCTGCTGGGTGACCTCGTCCTTGGTGAAAAAGTGCCTGAGCACCATGAGCGGGGTCCCGGCTTCGACGAACTTGCCGTTCAGGTGGGCATGCACCTTCTGCACCACGCCCTTGCGGCCGCAGGTGATGGGGCGGGGGTTGCGTTCGCGCTCCAGGGTGGCCAGGAGCGTGCCGGGCTTTTCCTTCCAGGTTCCGCTGGGGGCGAGCACTTTTGTTCCCTCGCCTGAAACCTTGAATTCCACCACTCCGCAATGCGGGGCGAGCACCTCGACCTCCTCATAGGGGGAGGCCTTGATCTGTTCGAGTATGGCTTTCACGTCCTGCACGGCTGACCCCTTAGCGGTAGTAGAGGTTGCGGCCGCCGATGATCTGGAAGGCCTGCACCAAGTTGTTTCTGATCTCGCGGCGGTCCCAGATACCCTGGATATGGCCGCGCGCCAGGGCGTTGTAGGCCATGTGGTAGTCCGGGGGGATGTCCGTGCCGGTGGTCTCCTTGATGACGCCGGGGCCGGCGAAGCCGATGTTGGCCGAGCGCACGGAGAACTGATAGGGCGAACAGCCCAGGAAGCTGGCCACGGGACCCGCGTAGGAATTGGTGTCGTAGAGCACCAGGTACAGCCCGCCCGCTTCGATGTAGCGGCGCACGGCCATGGTGGCGCGCGGCATCTGGATGACGCCGTTGGTGCCCTCCTGGATGCGGATGCCCGCCGTGCCGTGCACGTAGGCCAGGAATGGATAGTGCTTCTTGCGGGCGCGGGACAGGGCGCGGATGAACTTCTCGCCCTCGGCCGCGCCTACGGTGCCGCCCCGGAAGGGAGCCACCAGCATGCCCACCACGACCTTGATGCCCTCGATGGAGGTCTCGAAGGTGACGCAGGAGCTTTTCAGCTTGTTTTTCTTCTTGGCTTCCTCAAGCTTCTGGTCGAAGCCGGGGTAGTCCAGGGGGTTGCCCGCTTCCACATCCTGGGCGAACTCCATCACGGAGTTCTTGTCCAGCACGTTGTGCATGAACCACTGGTACTCCATGGGGAAGTGGTGCCCGCAGTACTGGCAGACGCCAGCGAAGTCGCCGAACAGGTCCGGTGCCCAGAGATCCAGGCAGCCGTGGGTGGCGGCGTTGGGGCAGGTGACGGACTTGTCCTCGCGGCCCTTGGGGCTCAGGTAGAAGCTCTCGCCTTCGCCGTCCAGGCAGATGCCGTCCTCGGCGCAGGAGAGTTCTGTGAGCTTCTGGATGGTCTGGGTGTCCACCTTCTTGGCGCCGGAGCGCTTGAAGGGGCGCAGCACCCTCTCGGCCACCACGCGCACTTCGGCCTCGGCCTCTTCCATCAGGTGCTTCACCTTCTGGCCGTAGGTGCGCAGGAACTCGTAACGCAGGTAGGAGTAGGTGGACCAGGACATCTGCTGGAGCGAGTCGGCCATGCGGCGCGAGGCAGGCGTCTTGTCCACGCAGGCGTTCTTGGCCATGTTGCGAAACTTGCTGTAGCGCTTCCACACCAGCCGGTCGGCGGCGCGCTCATCCAGGGACCAGCGCACGAAGAAGGACTCGGCGTCGGCCAGGGCGGCCTGCTTGCGGCGCTTGATGGCCTTGGCGCGGATGAAGTTCATGCCCTTCACGGAGAGCATGGCCTCGTCGGTGGCCATCATCATTTCCTGGCGCAGGCGTTTGAAGAAATCGTAGTGGTAGGGGCGTGCGCCCAGGGGCGGCTCCTGCACCACGCGGTCGATGTAGCCCATGCGCAGGTTGTCCTCGGCGGTGATCTTGAGGCGCGTGGCGCAGGCGTCGATAAGCTCGGCCGGGGCGCGCTGGCCCTGGCGGATGCCCGATTCGATGGCGCCCGCTCCCTCGGGGGAGATGACCGAGTAGTAGCCGTGCGACAGCATGAGGCGCGTGTCGGCCAGGGCGATGGCTTCTGCGCCGCCGGAGCCGCCCTCGGAGAAGCAGGCGATCACGGGGACGCGTAGCGCTGCCATCTCGTAGAGGTTGCGTGCGATCTGCTGGGCCGCGCCGGGGTAGTCCTCCACGGGGAACGCGCCGGGCGTGAACACGTAGGTGTGGATGGGGATGTTCTCGGTTTCGGCGACCTTCATGTACTGAAGGGCCTTGGCGTTGCCCCAGGGCTTCACGGAGCCGCCGTTGCGGAACTCCTGCCCGTGGCCCTTTTCCTGGCCGATGACCATCACGGGCTGGTTGTGGACCTTGTCGCCCTGCCTGCGGGTGATGTAGGCGCGCGCGATCAGCATGGAGGGGTCGATGGAGTACTCGTCCTGCCCGCCGATCTCGGTGTAGTTGTCGTAGCAGAACTCCAGAATGTCCTTGAGCGTGATGCGCTGCGGGTGGCGGACGATGCGCACCTTGTCCATGGGGGTGAGCTCGGGGTCGAGCTTCTTCTCCACGAACACGAAGAGGTCCTCCAACTGGGAGAGCATCTTCACCTTGTCGGCCATGCCCGCGCCGGTTTCGCGCGCGCGGAATTCTGCCAGCTTGGAGGAGAGCAGGGCCACGTCCTCGTGCTTGCTGGCGCCGAAGATGTCCTGGATGTACTGGAGCCTGTCGGCCAGCTCCTGAATGCTTTTTTCTATATCCATAGGGGTGGTTGGCTTCGCGTGTCGGGCGTCCGGTTAGAAAACCAGGATGTCCGCGGTCTTTTCGCGCAGAAACGCGATGTTGGACTTCATGGGATTGCCTTCCTGGTCCTGGCCTTCCAGCACCAGCTTGTCCAGGTACTCCACGCCGCGCGCCTTGGCCTCGGCCAGGTCCTTGCCCCAGATGATGCCCAGGGCCAGGTTCGGGTCGAACTCCGTGGGGATGTCGTACGGTTTGTCCTGGGGAATCTGCGAGTGCAGCGACGCCCAGGGGACCTGCGGCGGATTGAAGCGGTCGATGCGACCCACCCAGGGGGTGAACCGGTTGGCGGGGTCCTCGGCGATGATGCGGTATTCGATGCCGATGCCCTCGAAGGTGATGTCGTCCTGGGTGAAGCCCATGGGCTCGCCCAGGCCCATGCGGATCTGCTCCTTGATGATGTCCACGCCGGCCTCGCCCTTGAGGCGCGCGATGGCGGCGGACACACCGTTCTCCACCTGGATGCGGGTGTTCACTTCCATGAGGAAGGGCTGGCCCGCCGGGGTGACGATCCATTCCCAGGTGCCCACGTTGTCGTAGCCGACCTCCTTGGCGATGGCCAGGGAGTAGCCGGTGATGTCCGTGATGACCTTGGCGGCGTCAAAGGAGTACCTGATCTGGTCCGGGGCGAATCCGGGGGCGATCTCCACGCGTTTCTGGCGGCCCGTGGACTGGATGGTGCAGTTGCGCGTGCCGAAGTGGGCTATGGAGCCGTGACGGTCGGCGGCGATCTGCACTTCCAGGTGGTTGAAGTTGAGGATGCGCTGTTCGATGAGCACGCCCTCGTCGTGGAACTGACGCTTGGAGTAGTTCCTGATGCGCCGGTACACGGTCTTGAAGTGGTCCAGGTTCATGACCTCTTCGATGCCCATGCCGCCGCCGCCCGCAGATGCCTTCACCAGCACGCGGGCGCTGTCGATTCCCTGTTCGGCCTGGAAGCGGAACAGGGAATCGGCGATCTCCTCGGCTTCCAGCTCGTCATAGACCGGCCGGTCCGAACCGGGCACGGTGGGTACGCCCAGGGAGCGGGCCAGACGCTTGGTGTTGATCTTGTCGCCCAGGGTGCGGATGACCTGCCAGCTGGGTCCGATCCAGACCATGGGGCGGGTGCGTTCGCTCACGCGCCGCGCGAAGCGGTAGTCCTCGGCGAAATAGCCGTATCCGGGGTGGACCGCCGTGGCTCCGGCGTGGTCGGCCGCAGACATGATCTCGTTGGCGTCGTGGTAGGAGCTGATGCGCAGCGTCTTGCCGCCGAGTTCGCGCGCCAGGGCCAGGTGCCCGGAGGCTTCGTCCTCGCGCGTGTAGACGCAAACAAAATCCAGGCCCAGCTTACGGCAGGCCTGGATGATGCGCATGGCTATCTCGCCACGGTTCGCAACCAATACGTTATGTCGTTTGCTCGTCGTCAATGTGGCTCCCGCCGTGTTTCAACTTGGATATGAGGTGCTTCTGGATCTCGAGCACCAGCTTGTCCAGGCGTTGCTCCTGGTGCTGGGTCAGGCCCGTGAACTTGAGGCCCGTGATCGCCTCGACATGCCTGGCCACTTCGGCCGACAGTCCCGCGATGATGGTGCGGTCCTTGATGAGGACGTCCAGTTTCAGAGCGTCCCCGGTCTTCAAAGCCCCAGCCGGGTCCTCAAGGGAGATGCCGCCCGCGCTGATGTCCCGCACAAGATACACCGCCTGAGTGGCGACGTCCTTGCCCAGAAGACCGGGCACCCGAGCCCGGTATGCCTGGCGCGGCAAGTCTGAGTCCGCTTCGTACGTGAATAACAGCTTGTTCATCCCTCAACCTGCACTTCCATGACAAAATCCAGTCGCCTGTTCTTGGCGCGGTATTCGTCGCTCGTGTTGGGGAGCAGCGGTTCTAAATCAGCTAACCCGGTGGATGTCAACCGATTCGCGGGGACCCCCTGCGACAGAAGAAATCGCAATGCTGCAACTGCCTGTAATGACGACACTTCCCAGTTGTTTTTGAATCGCGAATCCGGCGGGGGGGGCGTGTCGTCCGAATACCCCTTGATGTGTACGCGCTGGTCGGGGTGTTTGGCTATAAAGTCCTTGATGATCATAAGGCGCTGCTTGCCCAGGTCCGTCAGCTGCGTCACGTCCGTTTTGGCGAACATGCCGTCGATGGGCATGGAGATGGTCAGGCGCGGGCCGTCCAGTTTGGTCTGGATGTTGGATTCACCGCGCCCCTTGAAAAATGCGGTGAGGTCCTGGTGAACTTGGCGCTGGCGCAGGATAAGTTGTTCGCGCATGTTCACCTGTTCAAGCAGCTTCGACTTCATGGCGTCGGCGCCGGGCGTCTTCTTGGCGGGGCCAGCCTCCACGCGCAGACGCTGGCGGACGCTGTCCAGGGTCTCGTTGACGCTTTCCGGGCGCACTGTGGAAAGTGCGAACAAAAAGATGAAAAAGCTCATGAGCAGCATGGACAGGTCCGCAAGCGTCACCTGCCATATCTGGGGCATCTCCCCGTTGTCGTCGAGTTCGAGCTCGACCGGGTCCTGTTCAGCGGCCAAGGGTGCGCTCCTTGGGCGGGACGAAGGAGGACAGCTTGTCGCGCACCAGCAGCGGGTTGTTGTTCTGCAGGATGCAGCGCGCGCCCTCGAAGATGATCTCCAGGTTCAGCACCTCCTGCTGGGTGCGCGCCCGGAGCTTGCCCGCCACGGGCAGGAAAAACAGGTTGGACAACAGCGCCCCGTAGAACGTGGTGAGAAGAGCCACGGCCATGGCTGGCCCGAGGCTCTTGGGATTGTCCAGGCGGGCCAGCATCAGCACAAGGCCGATGAGCGTGCCGATCAGCCCGAAAGCCGGAGCGAATGTGCCCAGCGAGCGGAAAACCGTCTCGCCTATCTGGTGGCGTCTTTTCAGGGAGTGTATTTCGATGCGCAGGGTGTCCTGGATGATCTGCGGCCCGGCATTGTCCGCGATGAGCTTGCAGGCCTTTTTGAGCACCGCGTTGTCCGTGCGGATGTTCTCCAGGGCCAGGAGCCCCTCGCGCCGGGAAATCTCCGCGATGCGCACCATCACGTTGACCACTTCCTGAGCAGCCACCTTGCGCGACGCGAAAATCTTGAAGCCCGCGTTGAAGGCCTGTATCACCTCTTCCACGGGATGGCTCACGCAGATGGCCGCCAGCGTGCCTCCCAGCACGATCATGGCGCTGGGGGCATCGAGGAACTGGGTCAGGGAGCCGCCCATGAGGATTGCGCCCACAACCAGCCCCAGGCCGGTCGTCAACCCGACAAGCGTCGCGAAGTCCATTGCTTACCTCTTCAAACAACAGCAATTCTGAAGGCGCAGCACATGCAAGACAGGATCACGACGCAATACGCCGTCGACTGGATACGCGACCGGTTGCCGTCCGGCTTCACCCCGAAGAGCGCGATCGTGCTCGGAACGGGGCTCGGAGACGTGACTCACGCCCTGGATACGGTCGCAACCATCACCTACCAGGAGATACCCGGTTTTCCCCGCTCCACAGTGGAGGGGCATGCCGGGCAGCTTCTCGCCGGACGGTTGGCCGGGCTGCCCGTTCTGGTCTGGCAGGGCCGGTTTCACCTCTATGAAGGTTACTCCCCGGCACAGGTCTGCCTTGGCGTGCGCGTCTCGGCCCTGCTGGGAGCAACGATTCTCGTCGTCACCAACGCCGCAGGGGCGCTGGACCCGCTCTTCAGCCCAGGAGAGTTACTGGCCATCACCGACCATGTCAATCTTACCGGGAAATCATCGCTCGCCGGACCCAATATTGACGACTGGGGACCGCGTTTTCCGGATATGAGCCGGGTTTACTCGCAACGTCTGCTTGATCTGGCCGTTTCCGAGGCCATGCGCCTCGGTATCCGCCTGGAACGCGGCGTTTACGCGGGCGTACTCGGCCCACAACTGGAAACTCCAGCCGAAACCCGTATGCTTCGCCTGCTCGGCGCGGACGCCGTGGGCATGTCCACGGTCATGGAAGTCATCGCCGCCCGGCACATGGGCATGGAGGTGCTTGGATTGTCCTGTCTCGTGAACAAGAACCTGCCCGACTGCATGGCCGAAGTGACCCTCGACGAAGTCATCGCCGTGGCCGGGGTGGCCGGGAAGAAGCTGTCCGCGCTGGTGGAAGCCGTGGCCGGCGCGCTGGCTGGAGAGAGGGCGGATAGAAGAGAAGAGTAGCTGGGCTCCGCCCAGACCCGCCAGGGCTCTGCCCTGGACCCGCAAGGGGAGAAGCCTCCCCTTGACCCGGCTTTCCGCTTCGCGTCGTGTGCGGGAGGCTTGCGGCGGGACTGGGGGCTGTCCCGTTCGTGTCCTGGCGGGCGGGCTAGAACCGATTGGAAGACGATTCGTCGCCCGCCCGCCAGAACCCGACCAGGACAACCCCCAGCCCCTCTCGCTCCCAGGCTGCGTGCAGAAGGTGGACTTCGACGCCTCATGCTCCCAGCTCCGTCGAACGCACGCGCTCCCGTGTCAAAAATTCGTTCTGCCAGAATGAAAGCATGCTCTGCCACGATGAAACGTGAGTCAGGGCGAAGACGCATGTGATAGGTTGGGATCGTTGAATGCGACATAACCCGGCTACCAGCCCTCGTCGAATCCGGTGATTTCAAGAATAAAAAATCCCTGAAGCGCGGCTTTGCGCGCTTCAGGGATTTTATTGGGGCAAGAGTCTAAACTGTAGCAATACGTTACGCGAAGCTAATTGAGGGTCCAGGGGGATCATCCCCCTGGCGGGTCCAGGGCGGAGCCCTGGTGGGGTCTGGGGCGAAGCCCCAGCCTCTCCTGCCATTATCTCTGCGAAATAATCAACTCAACTTCGTCCTGCGTAAGTCCGGTGGCTTTGGCCAGTTCGCGTGCGGACTGGCCTTTTTTGAGTCCGTTCAGCACGACTTGGCGCAGAAAATCGGGCGAGCGGCTGATTTCCTCGGCCTGCTTGAGCAGCTTGCCCAGTTCACGGGCTCTGGCCGAGAGTTTGTCTTCCAGCCGGACGAGTTCACGCTGTCGGTCTTCGAAGGAGTCGATGAGTTCCTGTTCCATCTGGGCGCTGCGTTGCAGTTTGCCCATGAGTTCGGCCTGGTTTCCCTGGAGTGCGGAGAGCATGTCTTCGGAGCGGCGAAGCCGCGCGAAGAAGCCGACGACGAGGATGAGCAGCAGAAGTTCGCTGCCTGTGAGCACGATGAGAAGCCACTCCTGAAGCGACACTACTAGACCTTCCTGTTCACGAGATGCCCGAGCCACGGAGAGGACGAGGGCGGGGCGGCTTCTTCCTCCGGCTCGGCTTCCTGGTGGGCGTGGCGCTTGCGCTGGCGAAGCTCATGTTCTTCGCCGCGTTTGTTGTCCCTGTCTTCCTTGACGGCTTCGCTGCCATCCTGTTTTTCGACCTTCTGGACCTGCTGCTGCTGATTTTTCAGCGCCTCCTGGGCCATCTGCGCGGCAAAAATCTGCTGCGCCTCGGGATGGGCCTGCTGCGCCCCCGCGATTCCCTGAAGGTTGGGAAGCTGGGCTATGGAGGTGGCTATGTTGATGTCCGACATCATTTCACCAGCAGTTCTTCGAAGAGTATCTGGTCCACCTGTCCGACGTTGAGGTAGTTGTTCACGACGCCTTTGAGCTCCTCACGGAGGTGCTCGACGCCATCCTTATCGGTCAGCACGGCGAAAGATTTATTTTTTAAGTTATAATACAGACCGTCGCGCACGGCAAATGACTTGGCCTGGAGCTCGCGCTCCATCCTGGGGTCTTCCTTGTAGACCAGTTTGATCTTGAGGGTGAGCACCCGGGTTGCGCCCTTGGCGTCGACTGTCTCCACCAGGAACGGCTCCAGGGGGACGAAGACGTCCTGTGGTGGCGGCGGTGGCGGCGGCTCGACCGGTTTGGGCGGCTCGACGACGGGCGGCGGCGGTGGCGGCGGCGGTGGAGGGGCTTCGGCGCGCAGGAAGAACCACCACACAGCGAGGCCGATCAACAGCAGGAGCAGGCCGCCTCCGCTGATGACGATCTTTTTGTTTTTCCAGAGGGGCAGCCTGACCGGTTCCCCCAGGTCCTGCGGTTCCGAGGACGGGGGCATCTCCGGGGGCGGCGGTGGGGCTTCCTCTTCCTCGTCTTCCAGGAAGGGGGCGTCGTCGAGGTCGAGCTCCACCTTCTGGAGCGCGCGCGGAGAGCCGACGGCCAATTCGGTGTCGTCGAGCTTGGCCTTGGCCTGGTCGTCGCTTCCGGGAAGGGGGCCGCCCAGGCGGGAGCCTCCCGAAGCGTCTGAGCCGTCTGGCGGAGGAGGCGGGTGCATGGCTGGGGTGCGGCGGGGCCGTGGCCCCGCCGTTTATTATTTGTCGAAGATCTTGTCGATCTTCTGGCCCAGCGTTTCTGCTGTGAAGGGCTTGACGATGTAGTTGGAGACCTTGGCCTGCACGGCTTCGATGATGTTCTCCTGCTGCGCTTCGGCGGTGACCATCAGGAAGGGCATGTTGGCGAACTCTTCGCTGGCGCGGACTTTGCGCAGGAGTTCGATTCCGGGCATCTTGGGCATGTTCCAGTCCGAGATGACGAAGTCGATCTTGTCCTTGTTGAGGGTCTCCCAGGCGGTGGAGCCGTCGTCGGCTTCGATGATGTTGGTGAAGCCGAGTTGGCGCAGGATGTTCTTTATGATGCGCCGCATGGTGGAGAAATCGTCCACGACGAGTACGCGCATATCTTTGTTGTAGGCCACGATGTTCTCCTTTTGCGACCCGGCCGGGGAGCGCTGCTTCAGATTCTGGCGGCCCGGATGGGGTTGTGTTGCGTAAAGCTGCTACGCATCCACGATGCCGTACTGGGCGTTGAATTTGCCGCGCAGCTTGGCAAGTGCCTGCGAATGAAGCTGGGAAACGCGGCCCTCTGTGATGCCCATGACCTCGCTGGTCTCGCGCATGGTGAGTTCTTCCACGTAGTACAGGGACAGAACGAGCTGTTCCCTTGGCGTCAGTTCATCAATAAGCAGGGCCAGTTTGTCAACGATTTCTTTGAGTGCCGTCGATTTGTAAGGTTCGTTGTCGATCTGCTGCTGTTTGAAGGAGGTCAGGTTCTCGGTGATGGCGTCCAGGCTGAGGCAGAGCTGGCTTTGCATGGCTTCCATGGCCTGCGAGACTTCCTTGCGGGTGAGGCCGGTGGTTTCGGAGAGCTGCTCCACGCTTGGGGTCTCGTCGGAGACGGCCTCCAGCCTGCGGATGGCGTCGTCCACCACGCGCACGCGGTGGCGCTGTCCCCGGCTGAACCAGTCGAGCTTTCGCAACTCGTCCAGCATGGCGCCCTTGATGCGCGACTCCGCGAAGGTCTCGAACTTGATGCCCAGTTCCGGCTTGAAGCGGCCAAGGGCCTCCATGAGGCCCAGCGCCCCGGCGCTCAACAGTTCACCGAGCTCCACGCTGGGCGGGAGTTTGACCTTAAGACGCAGGGCCAGCAGCTTGATCTTGGGAGAGTAGTGCCTGACGATCTCCTGGCGATCCAGGGGAGAATAATCCTGCCAGGCCTTGGCTCCGGCCTCGAAGCTAAGCCACGGACTGCTCTTGGAAGAGGAGCTTTTTCCAGAAGAATTTGATGTTTCCATCGAGGTGCGCGTCGACGTCCCAGCTGGTGATTTTTCGCGCTATATCCGTGATCTTCAGGCTTGCCGGGGCCTGCGGGGCCATGTGGCAGAAAGGCACCTGTTTGATCACCGCCTGTCTCACCGTGGCATCATGCGGGATAAAGTCCACAAAATCCAGCGAAATTCCATCGAGAAAGTGATCGCACGCGGCGTAGAGTTTTCCAAACACCTGTTTGGCCGCCTTTTCACTGGGGGCCATGTTCACCACCACCCGGAAGCGATTCACCGCGTGGTTCAGGTGCATGACCTTCACCAGGGCGTAGGCGTCGGTGAGCGAGGTGGGTTCCGTGGTCAGCACCAGCAGCCGTTCGCGCGCGGCCAGGTTGAAATAAAGCACGTTGTCGCCGATGCCCGCGCCGGTATCCACAATAAGATAGTCGATCTTGTCTTCCAGGAAGTCCATGGCTTCCAGCAGCACGAGCTTCTGCCCCGTGGAGAGCGAGAGCATCTCGGCCACGCCGGAGGAGGCCGGGAGGATGTGGAAGCCGTAGGGCGTCTGGCACAGGACCTTCTGCAGGTTCATGCCTTTGTGGAACAGGTGGAACAGGTTCAGCTCCGGGGCCATGCCCAGCACCACGTCCACGTTGGCCAGGCCAAGGTCCGCGTCCAGGAGCACCACGCGCTTGCCCATTTTGGACAGGCTCACGGCCAGGTTGGCCGAGATGTTCGTCTTGCCGACGCCGCCCTTGCCGGAAGTGACGGAAAAAACCAGGGGGAGATTGCCTTGCATGGTCGGGTATCCGTTTACGCGGCCTGTTCCACGTGTGGGTTCGTCGCCTGGGCGCAGCCCGGCATCTGATGAGAGAAGAGCAGCCGCCACAGCGCCTGGGAATCGGCCTGGGCCATGGCGTCCACCACGCCGGGTCCGAAGGACAGCGCCGACGCTGGCAGGCCGGTCATCTGGGCCGTGTTGATCAGGCTGCCGAAAGTACCCGCTTCGTCCAATTTCGTCCAGATGATGCTTTTCACCAGATCCGCGCGGTGGCGCTCCCACACGGCCCGGTAGTGGGCCGGGGCGTAGTAGGGGGAGAGGGTCAGGTGTACGGCCACGTCGTCGCGGGGCAGGAGGCTTCTGTCCTTCAGCCACTGGTGCAGGGTCTGTCCGGGAGCCAGCGTGGGCAGGTCCACGAAGATTGCGTCAAAGTTCCGGCAAGCTAGGAGAACCTTGACGAAATCCTCGGGCTCGGCCGCTTCGGCGTAGGTCAGCCCGGAGAGCTCCGCGTAGCGCTTGAGGATGGCCTTGCCGCCGACCCCACGGCCGTCGCAGTTCAGCACGCCGATGCGCCGCGCGGGATCGGCACGCTTGGCGGCCAGGGCCATGCGGATGAGCGCGGTGGTCTTGCCCGAGCCGGAAGGCCCGGCTACCAGCTGGAATTTTTCGGGGAACGCGGAGAAGGGCTTCACGCGGGCCACTTTGCCGAGTTCCGCCAGCAGGGACACGGTCTTGCCGGTCTGGAGCTGGCGGAAGAGCCCCATGAGGATGGATTCGTCCACGCCTTCGCGCTCCAGATACTGCATGGCCAGCTTCTGGCGCGGGGGCAGGCTGTCCAGGTTCATGTGGGGCTTGAGGAGCGCGGAGAGGTGACCCTTCATCTCGCACCATTCCTGCTCCCAGCCGCCATGGCCGCCGGATGCCGTCTTGCCTGCGACGCCGGGCAGTCCGTCTTCGCCTGCGTCCGCGCGTTCGGCGGGGTCGTCCTCGGGTTCCACCGCAGCCATGATCTCGCAGACGGCCTTGCCGTTCTCGCGCTTGGTCTGGTTGGAGAGGATCACGGCGTCGGGGCCGAGTTCCTTCTTGATCTGGGCGATCACCTGTGCGGCGCTTGCGCCTCGAAACGTTTTAACCCGCATGGCTCATTCCTATTGTTGCAAGGGAGTGCAGCCTGATCTCAGCCGGGATTTCCGCCTGAGAGATGACCGGCAGCGTCGGAAGGAACCTATTCAAGAGCTGGGCCAAGTGGGGCCTGGTGACCGGAGAAACCAGCAGCACGGGCTGGCCTTCGCTTACGGCGGCCCGCTCCATGTTGCTGTTTATGCTTGAGATGATGGACTGCGCCGTGCCCGGTTCCATGGCCAGGTAGGACCCGTGGTCGGTGTGGCGTATGGCTTCCTGCACCAGCCCTTCCACCGCAGGAGAGAGGGTGAAGATGGGCAGGGTTGCGTCGCTGGTCAGGAAGGGCTTCACTATGGAGCGGCCCATGCGGGAGCGCACGTACTCGGTGAGCTGGTCCGGGTCCTTGGTGGCCAGGCCGTAGTCCGCCAAAGTTTCGACGATGGTCAGCATGTCGCGCACCGAGACGCTCTCGCGCACCAGATTCTGGAGCACCTTCTGGAGTATGCCCAGGCTCAAAACGCCCGGCACCAGCTCTTCCACGGCCTTGGGGGCGCGCTTGTGCAGGTTGTCCAGGAGGGCCTGCACTTCCTGGCGGCCCAGGAACTCGTGGAGGTTTCGCCTGAAGACTTCCGTCAGGTGGGTGGAGATGACCGTGGCCGGGTCCACCACGGTGTAGCCAGCCAGCATGGCCTCTTCCTTGGACGGTTCGGGAATCCACAGCGCGGGCAGGTTGAAGGCCGGCTCGCGGGTGTCCACGCCCTGGACGCGGTGCTTCACGTCGCCCGGGTCCATGGCCAGATAGTGGTCGATGAGGATCTCCGCCGAGGCCACCTCGTTGCCCTTGATGAGCACGGCGTACTGGCCGGGCTTGAGCTGGAGGTTGTCGCGCAGGTGCAGCGAGGGGATGATCACGCCCATGTCCAGGGCGAACTGGCGGCGGATGGAGCGTATGCGCGCCAGCAGGTTTCCGTTCTGGTCCTCGTCCACCAGGGGGATCAGGCCGTAGCCCACTTCCAGCTCCAGGGAGTCGAGCGGCAGGAGCTGCTGCACTTCCTCGGGGGTTTCCAGCTCCTGGGGGACGCCCTTTTCGGATTCCTGGCCTTCGGTGAGGATGTCCTTCTGCTTCTGGCTGACGCGCGACAGGAAGAACATCAGGCCCGCCAGGGATGCGAAGGGGAAGAAAGGCATGCCGGGCACCAGTCCGAACAGCAGCAGGATGCCGCTGACCAGCTTGAGGGCCTTGGGGTGGCCGGTGAGCTGGGCCAGGAATTCCTCGCCCATCTTGGCTTCGGCTGCGGCTCGCGAAACGATGAGGCCCGCCGATACCGAGATGATGATGGAGGGGATGATGGAGACCAGGCCGTCGCCGATGGTCAGGATGGTGTAGGTTTCGGCCGCGTGCCTCCAGTCCATGCCCTTCTGGAACACGCCGATGAGGAAGCCGCCCACGATGTTGATGGTGGTGATGAGCATGGTGGCTTTCACGTCACCGGAAACGAACTTGCTCGCGCCGTCCATGGCGCCGTAGAAGTCGGCCTCCTTGCGGATGGTCTCGCGGCGCTTGTTGGCCTCCTGCTCGGTGAGAAGGCCCGCGTTCAGGTCCGCCTCGATGGCCATCTGCTTGCCGGGCATGGCGTCCAGGGTGAAGCGTGCGGCTACTTCCGCGATGCGCGTGGTACCGGCGACGATCACGGTCTTGTTGAGCGAGAAGAGGATCAGGAACACCACCACGCCGATGACGTAGTTGCCGCCTACCACGAACTCGCCGAAGGCCCGGATCACCTGCCCTGCCGCACCCGTGCCCTCGTCGCCGTGCATGAGCACCAGGCGCGTGGAGGCCACGTTCAGGGCCAGGCGCAGCATGGTGGTAACCAGCAGGAGCGACGGGTAGATGGAGAATTCCAGGGGGGAGCTCATGAACATCGACGTGACAAGCACTACCAGGCTCACCGAAATCGACAGCGTGATCAGCATGTCGATGACGATGGTGGGCATGGGCACCAGCATGACGAACAGGATCAGCACCACGCCGCTGGCGAGCATGAGGTCGCCTTGCTTGGAGAACTTGGCGTAGTCGAAATTTACATCCAGTGATTTCGCCATAACTTTGACACCTTTTTCTTAGCGCGGGCCGCGGTTGCGGAACTTATCCAGTTGGGCCAGCATGGTGGCTACCGCCTGGAACAGGGCTTCGGGGATCATCTGCCCGACGTCGGCATCTTTATACAATGCCCGTGCCAGAGGCTTGTTCTCGCGGATGGGCACCCCGTTCTCCCGCGCTATTTCCTTGATCTTCTGGGCCATGTGGTCTGCGCCCATGGCCACCACGATGGGAGCCGGGGCCAGCAACGCATTGTACTGCAAGGCCACCGCGATGTGCGTCGGGTTGGTGATGACCACGTCCGCCTTGGGGACGTTCTGCAACATGCGCCTGCCCATGACCTGCATCATCTTCTGGCGCTGCTTCTGCTTGATCTCTGGGTCGCCCTCGGCGTTGCGGCGTTCGTCCTTGACTTCGCTCTTGGTCATCTTGAGGTTCTCTTCGTAGTCGTACCAGGTCCACCACACGTCCGCAGCAGCGATGAGCACCATGGGCACCATGGTGTACCAGAGCATGGTCAAAGCGTTGGAGAGAATGTAGGTCGCAAGGCCGTGGGCGTTGGTGTAGAACAATGGCATGAAGTTGCCGAATTCATTTTTCAGCACGACGTAGGGAGCGATGCCGATGGCGGCGGCCGAAGCGCACTGCTTCGCAAGCCGGATCAGTGTCTTGGGATCGATAAGGAGCTTCTTGATGCCTGCGACGGGGTTGAACATCTTGCCCCAGTCGAAGTTCTCCAGGTGATTGACCCACACCTTGCCCACCTGAAGCCGCATGACCGTGTAGGCGCAAATGGACAGGATGATAAGCGTGGGCAGGAGCATCTTGGCCATGCGCCAGCTCAGGTCCAGGAGCAGAGAATTGACGGTGGTGAAGGTGATCTGGAGCTTCATTCCCTCGGACAAATACCACCGAAAAATATCATTCATTTCGCGGTCGTAGATGCCGATGGTGTACTTGGTGGCCAGCATGCCGGCCATCAGGACCACCAGCTTGCCGAGCTCCGCGCTCTTGGGGACCGAGCCCTTCTTCCGGGCGTCACTGCGCCTTTTGCCCGTCGCTTGTTCTGTTCTTCCCGGTTCACGCTCGGCCATGTGCGCCTACCTTCCCGGAGCCCGGTGCATCACCGCCGTGAACATGGGGCCAAGCTCCATGATGTAGTCCCCCACGAAGTGGGACAGGGCGGTGAGGGTGAGGGTCATGAACAGAAATCCGACGCCGACCTTCAGCGGGAAGCCGATCTGGATCACGTTCATCTGGGGCGCGGCGCGCGACACCAGGGCCAGGGCCAGGTCCACCAGGAACAGCGAGGCGACGACCGGCGCGCTGATCTTGACGGCCAGCGAGAATATCTCGGCGGAGAACTTCAGCACGGAATCCGCCAGGCTGGGCGTGATGAAAAGCCCGCCCGGCGGCACCAGCTGGAAGCTTTCGGCCAGGCCGGTCAGCAGGAACAGATGCCCGTTCATGCTGAGGAACATCAGGATGGTGCACTGGTACATGAGCTGGGCCGTGACCGATTCGGAGGTGCCGGTCATGGGGTCCAGCACGTTCATCATGGCGAAACCCATGGAGAAGCCCACCATGTGTCCGCCGGTCATCACGGCGGCGAAGAGGAACCGGACGATGATGTCCAGCACCAGCCCCAGCACCAGCTCGCCCGCGAGCATGAGGATGAGGCCCAGGGTGTCCAGGGGCAGCAGGCTGCCCGGAAACGAGAGCCTGGGCCAGATGGCCAGGGAGAGCACCAGGCAGAACGCTCCCTTGACGGCGCCGGGGATGGGTCCGGCTCCGAAGAACGGCAGCAGGAAGACCACAATGCTTACGCGCATGAGGGTCAGGATGAAGCTGAAGAAGTCGGCTGCCTGGAGGTTGAAGAGTTCCATGGCGCACCGGAAAGCAATTCTCAGGCCAATGGCGCAGAGTCAGGAAGCGGCGGGCCGCAGGGGCGCGAGGAGCGCAGGGTGGTCGGCACGCAGGCGCGGGGCGTCACCGAAGTGGCGCATTCAGGAGGGAGTGCGGACGTCGAGGGCTCGGAATGCGCCGGAAGCCGGACGTCCGCGTGAGGCCCGGAAACACCCGTGCCGTCAAGGCAGGAATTTTTTCGGGTCTACGGGCACGCCGTGCAGGCGCACCTCGTAGTGCAGGTGCGGCCCGGTGGAGCGGCCTTCCTGCCCCACTGCGCCGATGTCCTGCCCGCGCGTCAGGCGCTCGCCGGTCTTCACGTCGATGCGCTGCATGTGGGAGAAGGTCGTCATGTAGCCGCCGCCGTGGTCCAGCACCAGGGCCAGGGACCCCTCGGCGTCTTCTCCGGCGAAACAGACGACCCCCGGCGCGGGGGCGCGTACCGGCGTCCCCGCCGGAGCCATGATGTCCACGCCCCGGTGGAACTCCTCCTGTCCGGCGAACGGCGAGAGCCTCATGCCGAACTCCGAGGAGATGACCCCCCGCACGGGCCACGCGTCCGGGGCAGCGCCCAGCGCGTGCGGTCCTGCGGCCAGCAGTTCCTGCGCTTCCTTGCCGTCCAGCGTGGCCAGACGCGCAGGCCGGTTGAGGGCGCGCAGGAAGGCTGCCTGGACTTCCATGCGGGTCAGCACGGTCTGGGTGTCGACCTTGGGCGGCGCGACATCCCCGGCGCTCTGGGCGGCCTTGCGGGCCTCCTTGTCCAGGTGGATCACCTCGCGCAGTTTGGAGTCCACTTCCTGGAGGCGTTTGACGCCCCCTTCGATCTCGGCGCCCTTCTCCGAGATGCGCTCCATGGTCTGGGCGCGGATCGCGGCCGCCTTGAAATGCTCCTCGAGCTCCTCCTCCTGGGAGGTGTGGGTCAATGACGCCGTGAGCCACCAGACGTTGCCCGCCGCCACCACGCAGAACAGCGCCGCAGCCACGGCCAGCAGCCGCCACCTGGGCGTGATGCGCGTGTAGTGGTTGTCCTGGTCGCGGAAGACCTCGAATCTGGATGAATTGGGCATCTGCCTTTACCGTACGGCCTCAAGCGGCATTACTGACTTTTCACGAAGGAAGGATGGAGCACCCTGATACCATGGGGGATTCCAAAGGGACGTGTCCCTTTGGCCGCCGGAGGCGTTCCTGTTCAGCCTTGTTGCGCATAGTGAGGATTGCGGCCTTGCGGTCCGTTCAAGCGCTGCCAACGACTCGTGCAAGAGAACCATTGGATTTTTTGGGAAACATAGTCATGGTTCCCACAAAAAGAAAAATTAGGCCGGGCGCAGGCCGCTGTCAAGCTGCCAGCGGGTGAGCGCGCCGAAGGCGTTGGCCCTGAATCGCTTGTCCTTGGCGAACATTTCCTTGAGCCAGCCCTCGAAGTCGGAGCGGCGCGTGTTGCCTGCGGACGGACAGGGGTTGGACCAGATGGGCAGGTCCCATTGCCTGGCGGCGCGCTTGATGTGCTCCTTCTCCAGGGTGAGCATGGGGCGGATCATCTGGAGCCTGCCCCCGAAGAACGGCTCGGACGCGGAGAGACCCTGGACCTTGCCGGTCTGGAACAGGTTCATGAAGAAGGTGACCACCAGGTCGTCGGCGTTGTGGCCGATGGCCAGGTGCGTCAGGCCGTATTGCTCGCAGAGCTGGAAGAGCCGGGTACGCCGCAGCATGGCGCAGTAGAAGCAGGCGGAAGCCTTGCGGTTCTCGGGGGAGTGCGCCTTGGGGCCGTGGTCGGTGACCTCGGCGTGCAGGGCCACGCCCTTGTCGGCGCACCAGTCGATGAGCGGCAGGTGCGAGGCCGCGTCGAAGCCGGGGTTCACGTGCAGGGCCAGGATGTCGAACTTGAAGGGCACGATGCGCTGGCGCAGGCGCAGGACGTTCAGCATGATGAAGCTGTCCACGCCGCCGGATATGGCCACGCCCACTTTCGAGCCGGGAGAGACCATCTCCAGCTGCTGCATGAGCTTGCCGGTCTGGCCCACGCAGACCTTCTGGGCGTAGGTGCCCTTTTCTTTCTTGATGCGTTTGAAAGACATGGAAATCCTCGTGCGGTGGTCGGGAAGGCAGCGGCGATGTACCTCTCGCAGGCGGGGATGGCAAGCGCAAGCGGTTTAGAAGACAAAAACGACGAGGCTGATCCAGGAGCTTGAAGGGTCCTGGCGTCAGGCCTCGTCGCGGGGGGCTGGCAATCGCGTCCTCCTGCCGCGCGCGGCAGGAGGACGCTGTCAGGTTCGATTACTCGGCGTACTTGAACTCAGGCATGGCCTTGACGGCTTCCTTGGTCGCGCCGGGCAGCACGATGCGCTTGTTCTGAATCTTGAACTGGTTGACGGGAATGACCACGTCGTGCTTCGCCATGCCCAGGAATCCGCCGGTGCTGACGATGGAGTAGGACAGGGCCTTGTCGGGCGTCACGATGATGTCCTCGATGACGCCGACTTTCTCGCTCGCCTCGTTGAAGACGTCCTTGCTCAGGATGTCCTTCTTGATGCTCCAGCCCTTGGCCAGGACCTTGATCTCGTCGGGGGTGATGCCGATGGTGCCGACGACCGGCGTGGTTTGGGCCAAGGCTGCGCCAGCAGCCAGGGAAAGCGACAGGATCATGGCCGCGACAACGGATTTGCAATAGAATTTCATGATTTTCTCCTCGGTTACAAGGTGCGATTTCGTCCGGCGCAAGCGGGGTGCCAGTCGTGGCCAATCTGATCCTGCAGAAGGGCAGGAGAGGGCGTCATTGCCCGCCGGACTGCGGGGGAGGCGTTTGGTGCGGCCCGCTTGTCCTCGGATGCGCCAGTGGCGGCTTCCTAGCTTGCGCCGGCAAATACAAGGCGGTTGTTCTGAACGATGAGTTGTTCCACGGGAATGACCATCTCGCGCCTTAGCTGGCCCAGGGCGTCGCCTGTTCCGATGACCGCCGAGGATACGGCCTGGTCCGGGGTCAGGATGAGGTCTTCCACGGTGCCGACTCTTTCGTTGGCGAAGTTGTAGACGTGTCGGCCCAGAAGGTCCTTCCTGGCGCGCGAGACGTTTGTGAAGAATATGTTCCCTTCACAGCTGAAGAACAGCCTCTCTTCGTTTGTGAGGACCGTCTCTTGTGCATTGACCAATGCGTTGGCCCCGCCGCCAGATACTGATGCCCCAGGACGGATTGATGCTGAATGTGCTTTCGAGGCGGCGTGGAAAGACGAATCCTTCCAGCGGAATTGCTCCGCTTCGCTATCCCACTTGAGTTCGATCACCAGCTTTTGTTTGCCCTTGCCGATGTCCGCCCGGATTTCGAACTCAAGATTCTCGGCCAGGGCCAAGGTCACGCCTGCCGCGCCTTCGCCGAGGCGGATGCTGCCATTTTTGAAGTCCCTCAGCATCCTTTCGAGCAGGACGGTCAGATCCGATCGGTGAATCCGTCCCTTGAGGGCGAGCCCTTTCTTCTTCGCGGTGTTCTTCATGGTGTTGCGTATTACAACAATCATGCCGCTTGTGGCGTTGTTCTAATGCATTAAAATGATGAAGCAAAAATATTGTGATGTTCCTGGTGGGCATGCATTTTTCACTCTGCAAGAGTCACGGAGTGACGAATTATCATGCAATGATAATCGCGCTGTTCGAACGCTAGGTGCGAACTGATGGGGGAGGCTGGTCCGGCTTGCGGCTGTGAAGACGAAAGTGGCCTGGACGCAAGGCTTAGGCAGAAGGGGGCGATGCCTGGAGGCGTGGCTGACGCAACGCCAGACTCGTCATGTGAAGTGGATTCAGGGAATGCTGCGGGCGGATGCAGTGAAAGCCCCCATGCAGGCCGACTGGACAATTGAATGCCCGTCGGGCTGCGCGGCTGTGAGGGCCGGATCAGAAGACTCCTTCGCTGCGCAGCATTCGCCGCACCTGTTCGGCGTCTCAACGATACATGCACACGTGAATGAGGGGCGACCCTAGCGCTCTGAGGGCAGCTCGCAGCAGCGGCGCATCTCGCGCCGTTTTTGGGCGGCGGCGTTGCGGCGGCGGTCCTCGTCGGTCTCCAGGATCAGCGGCGTGGCCGGGATGGGGCGCGCGTCCGGCCCCATGGCCACGAAGGTCAGGTAGGCGGTGGCTGTATGGCGCACGTCGCCGGAGAACAGGTTCTCCGACTCCACCCGCACGCCGACCTCCATGGAAGAGCGCCCCACGTGGTTCACCTGGGCCTTGAAGGTCACCAACTCCCCTACGCGCGACGGGGCAAGGAAGCTCACGCTGTCGATGGCCACGGTGACGGCGTTGCAGCGGCAGTGGCGCATGGCGGCCATGGCCGCTGCCGCGTCGATGTGCTTGAGGATGACCCCCCCGTGGATGGAGCCGTAGGGGTTGGCGTCCTGCGGGAGCATGGCCACGGACAGTTCTGTGTGGCTGGCCGCCACGGGCTTGCCAAGCGTCTGGGGTTCGTCCATATCCACCTCACTCGTGTCGCGCACATGAAAAGCATGAAAGGAAACGTGCAGTTGTTTTGAGCACGCCACCCTAGCCCAGGCCGGGGATACGTGCAATCGCGGCCTTGAGCCATCCTGGAGACCTGAAGGAGACGGCAATGGAACCTCGCTCGAATATCCCCGCGTGCGCGCCGGAAAGCGCCGTGGCCGACGCCCCCCTGTGCACCCTGGCCCGGCGCGAAGGCTCCTGGCTGGCGAGCTTCGTGGCCTGGTTCCCCGACAGGCCGGGCGCGCTGGCCGATCTGGCCGATCTGGCGGCGGGGCAGGGCGTCAACATCGAGCGCCTGCTGTTCGACCGTGGCCGCAACCCACACCGCGTGGAGCTTTCGCTTGCCGCAGCCCATGCCTCGCAGCTGGCGGCTGTGCTCGATTCGCTTGCCGCGCTGGGGCATCTGCCCGACGCCTCGCAAGCCTCCGGGGAAGCGCCCTCTGAGGAGGAACCCCTGTCAATCACGGACATGGCCGGGGTGCTCAGCTTCAAGGTGGCCGTGCAGAACCGTCCCGGCACGCTGGCCGCGCTGGCCGGGCGCTTCCGGGCGTTCGGGGCCAACGTCATCCATATGTGCTACGACATGGCCCAGGATCCGGACATGGCCGAGGCCTCCGTGGCCACAAGCGGGGCTCGCGAGGTGGCCGAACTCTTAAGCGAGCTGACGCGCGCCGGATATCATTACCATGTGCTGTGGCGCGGCGACCGGGATGCGGACGTGGACGAGGCCCTGGGTCTCTCCGGCGTGGAGGCGTTTCTTTTCAAGCTGCGCGCGGTGCTGCCGCCTGAGCGCATGAACAGCCTGGACGAGTTGTTCGGCACGTCGCAGGCGGTGCGTCAGGCCCTGGCGGAATTCAGGAGCGCTTCCGGCGTCTCGGGCGAGGCCCTGGCCGCCTCGGAGGTGTTCGCCAACATTCTGCGTCTGGCGGCGCTGGCGCTGGGCAGCACCGGGGACCGCTTCACCCTGCGCCTGTCCGGTCCGGTGCGCCTGAGCGAGCAGGTGGGCATGTACATGCTGTCCTGCCCGGAGGGGGCCAACAGCTACCTGTTGTGCCATCCTGGCGGCATGGCCATGCTGGACACGAATTTCGGAATCTATTTCGAGGACGTGATGGACTGGCTCGGCGCGCACGGGTTCGATCCCTCGCGTATCGACACGGTGCTGGCCACCCACCCGGACGCGGACCACGCGGGCTGGGCCGGGCGGCTCCAGGCGCAGTACGGGGCCAGGGTGCTCATGCACCCCGACGCCGCCCTGGTGTTCGAACAGGAGGACCGCACCTTGGGGCGCGGGCCGCTGGCTGGCATCAACCGACCCTTCACCCGTCTGGTGGGGCGGCTTTCCGGGCTGGTCGCGCCCGGAAATATCGAGGCGTTCGAGCCTGTGGGCCAGGACACTCCGGACATGATGGGCGGCTTCCGGGTGATCGGGCGCGCCAGCGTTGCCGACCTGGAGTTACTGGCGCTGGAGAGCCTCGGCGGGCACGCGGCGGCGCAGGTGTTCTACTTCAACCCGCAGCGCGGCATCATTTTCACGGGCGACTACCTGCTGGATGCGGCCAGCCTGTCGCCGCGCGACAGGGACGCGCTCTCGGTGCACAAGTCGCTTTTGACCAGCACCAACACGGATTCAGGGATATTCGCAAAGGAAATGGGGATGCTGCGCAACTTCATGACCGACGTGAGCCTGGAGCAGCACGCCAAGGGAGGCCGCGCCATGGTGTTTCCCGGCCACGGCGAGTTCTACGCCGTGGAGCAGGCGGGGTGGTAGGATGGCAATTGTTTGTGGGCAAACACCCGAAATACAGGAGGGCGCGTTGTTGGGTAGTGCGGCACTACTGGTTCGAAATGGGAAGAATAATGGTGAGCGTTGTTCCTGTCGTCGTTGATGTTGTGAATTCAATCCTGCCCCCGTGTGCCTTGACAATGAGTTGCGCGGAGTAGGTGCCAAGACCCGTGCCATGGTGTTTGCCGTAGGTGGTGTACTTTTCAAAAAAAATGTCACGAATCGATTCAGAAATTACGCCGAAATTGTGTATCGAAATGAATTGCTCGTTTTGATTCCTTTCCAAGGAAATGGTTACGGAACTTCCTTTTGGAGAAGCCTCGATTGCATTCTTGACTAAATTCATGATCGCATTTTCGATTAGAGATTCTTCTCCGAATAGCAATGTGTTGTTATCGTGCTTGCTGTTATCGAAAATTCCCGAGAATATTAACGATACTTGGTTTTCAATTGCTAAGTATTCGAGTGATAACTCGACGCTGCTCATGACATGGCGCAGGTCAAACCACTCGTTTTGTGGAAGATAGTCACCATTTTCCATCCTGATCATCTTTTCTGATGAATCAACGAGGCTGATTACTTGTCGGACGGCGTGCAAAAGTCCGGGGATCATCGCGCGCATGGAGTCGCTCAGTCGGCCTTTAAGGACAAGCTGGGCGATGCTGTGGAGCCCTATCAGGGGTGTTTTAATGTCGTGTCTTATGATGCGCTCGACGTTGTCCCGGAAGTGCTCTGCAAGTACCCGGTCAGTAATGTCTCTTCCAACGGATTGTATCTCAATTAGAGATCCTTTTTTGTCAAAAAATGCTCGATTTGAAAATTCTACCCACCGCACTTCTTTTCTGGAGTTCATTATGCGGTTTTCAATTATGACAATGGGGTTGTCCGGAGTGAGAGTGGCTATCTTGTTGTTTACATCCGGCAAGTCGTCCTCGAGGGCTACTGGTTGCCATTGGTTGCCCAGAAGTTCTTCACGAGTCTTGCCAACGAAGTTGCAATAGCTGTTGTTGACATATGTGAATCGACCATCTGGTGTGAAGCGGCTGACCAATTCTGTTTGGTCCTCAACCATGGTCCGATAGCGTTCCTCGCTATGCTGCAGTGCGTCTTTGACACGTTGCTGTGCCGTTATGTCTGTGAATATGCAGTGCGTTTTTAGAAAATCTCCGTTCTCATACAGCTGTACTCGCCCGTTGAATCTCGCGCGGACAATTCTCCCGTCCTTGGCGACGAGATTGAATTCAACACCATCGATCGTGTGATTTTGTTTGAATCTCGGGAAGGCGCATTCGAAGGCCTCGGTATGTCCTTCATCAAGAAACTCTCCGAACCAGTGGCCAAGCACCTCTCTTTTGGAATACCCAAGTGTACTCAGCCAAAGACGGTTCACCTCAATCAGATTCCCGTTTGCGTCCAGTGACTGGTAGGGGAGGGGGGCGTTTTCAAAGAGAAGGCGAAACTTGTTTTCACTTTCCCTGAGTGCGTTTTCAGCCCACTCGCGGTTGGAAATTTCTTGAAGGAGCTTTGCGTTTGTCTGTTTCTGAGCTGTGAGAAGAGATTGCAACTGTTCTGTATTGTCGAGAGCTTCTTGAGTACGACGATGTAATTCCAAAAGCACTCGAACTTTTGATAGAAGGATTTCCGGGTGATATGGTTTCAAAATGAAGTCGATCGCTCCAGATTTGTATCCTTGGAATAGCTGAATATTGTTTGAGTTGTACGCGGAGACAAATATAATTGGGGTGTGGGTGTTCTTGTGCTGTCTTCTGATTTCCTGGGCTAGCTGAAAACCGTCCATATTTGGCATCTGAACATCAAGAATTATCAGCGCAAAAGTCGTATCTCTTGAATGGATCAGGGCCTCTTCTCCTGATGTATCCTTCACAATCGCAATGTTGAGCGTGGAGAGGTATTTCTCCATGAATTTTATATCTATGAGCTTGTCGTCAACGATGAGAATGCTTGGCACGGCACTCATGTCGAATGCTCCTGTGTGATAAATGGTCCCAGCCATGGGCATCTTGGACCTCGCAGTGAGGCAGAAAGCATCTCAAATGGATTCAATCCGACCAGGAAATGTATTATATGTTATTGGGCGGATGCAGGTGCGCCGTTTTGTATTTGTTAGTGAGAAGCGTCATTTTCTGGGCTGTGTGATACAGGACTAGCGATTGCGTGTCGACATGCTTTCGTGTCTTTTGTGCCATGACTCGTGTTTATTATTGTGTGAATCGGGTGGCGTTGTCGTTCGGTGTGCTGTGAATCCTCCTCGCTTATTGGTGAGACTGGCTTGGTTTGTCAGTTCCTGCAAGCGCGTCACAGCGCATCTGCCGCAGCATCTCCCCGGACGCCTCCCCCATGTCGCGCTTGTCGTCGGGCAGGCGGACCTTCAGGACGGTCCGCAAGTCCCGCTTGGCCTTGGTGTAGAGTCCCGGATGGCCGTCCGCCGCAGCCAGCTTGAAGATCCGCGAGGTGAGCCGCTTGGCCTCCAGGCGCATGAGCAGGTCCACTTTCGTTCCGGGGCGCAGTTCGTCGTAATTGCCCGCCAGCATGTGCTCCACGGCGGCCATCTCACCCGCCTCGATGAACACCCTGGGCAGCCGTAGCCTGCGGCCCAGCGTCCTGGCCGGAACCTTTCCCAGCTTTTCGTGTCCGTGATGGCTCGGCCAGCCCTCCTGTGGGGTCAGGGCCTTGCCCAGGTCATGCGCCACGGCCATCCAGACCATGAGGGCGTCCCCGGCCAGCTGGTCCATCACCTGGCAGATGTGCCCGAACACGTCTTTGTCGTGATACTCGGGCGGCCCCGCAGGGACGTCGCAGCAGGCCAGCATTTCATCGAACCAGGGCGAGAGGCATCCGGCCAGCCGGAGAATCTCGAAAAACCGAGAGGGCTTGGGCGCGGCCAGGGCTTTTTGCAGCTCGCGCCCCACGCGCTCCGGGGCGTGGCTCTTCAGGCGGCCCTTCAGGGCGGCGGCGCGCATCTGCTCCAGGAGCTCGGGGCTCGGCGAGAAGTCCGGGAACTGGGCGGCGAAGCGCGCGGCCCGGAAAGCCCGCACCGGGTCGTCGTTTATGGACCACAGCGAGCATGGCCTGAGAACCCCGGCCTGGAGGTCGTTAAGTGCCTTGGGGTGGGCGTGGATCACGCCGTTTTCGTCCAGGGCGATTGCGTTTATGGTAAGGTCGCGCAGCTCCAGGTCCTTTTCCAGGGAGCCGCCTCTGGGCCATGCGTATTCGCTCCCGTCCAGGATGAACACGGGAAAGGACTTGCCGACAAGGCGGGCCGTGGGATACCGCCCTTGAAACAAATCTTGATCAGCGTGGTCGACAAGGTAGTCGCGGTCGGTGACGGGCCTTCCGAGCAGGAGGTCTCTCACCGCGCCGCCAATCAGGTATATTTCCATGGAGGTTTCTCATTCGTGGCGGAGCTTCATGGTCCCCAGGTTCCGGGGCCGGGCGTGCTCCTGTGGGCGCAGGGGCGAGAGGAACTGGCCGATCCGTTGGATCCTGTGGTTTTGGCGGGTTGCCATTCGATCTGGGAAGAGGATGCGCAGAGACTTGCGCCTTGGCAAGAAATTTCAGTTACCTGGTGTTCCTCCTGCGTGCAGGAGACCTGGTGGCTCTCGGAAGGCGGCCGCCGGGGCAGGGTGGTCGTGTGCGGGCGCTGCTCGTCCTCGCTGGACGTGGTGCGGCCCCTGGCCGAGAAACAAATGCTCGATCCGTGGGACTCCGTGCTGGCCGTCTCCCAGTGGGCGGGCAGGGGGCAGCTGCGGCGCGAATGGGATTCGCCGCCGGGCAACCTGTACGCGGCCCTGGTGCTGCCGCAGGTCCCCAAGGAGTTCGACAGCCTCCTGCCCTTGATGCTGGGCTACTGTCTGGCCGGATTCCTGCGCTCCAAGCGCATCCCCGTAGGCCTCAAGTGGCCCAACGATATTCTTTTGGGCAACGTGAAGATCGGGGGCGTCCTGGTTGAGGAGCGCCGGGGCGTGAGCCTTGCAGGCATCGGCCTCAACCTGACGAGCTCCCCCGCCGAGGTCAAGCTGCGCGAAGGGCACGCCGTGCCCGCCGGACATCTGCGGGCGGCGGGGCATTCTTTTACCCCCTTGAGCCTGTGGTGCGAACTTGTGGATTTTGTGAAAATCAGTTACGAAACCTGTCTTATTCAAGGCCCGCCCAGTAATGTGGCGGCCTTGGTCGAACCGCTCCTGTGCTGGCTGGGACAGGATGCCGTTATCCGGGAGGGCGCCGAAGCCCCCTGGACCGCGCGCATTCTCGGACTGGCCCCGGACGGGTCCCTCAGGGTCAAGCCCGCTGGCGGAGCGGGCGAGCGGCTTCTCACCTCCGGCAGCATCTGGCGGGCGTCATAGCCCGCACAAGCATCCAGGTTGGGTACATTTCAATGGGCGTGAAGACCTTTCAGGACGTTCTCAAGGAAATCCAGGGAAAACGAATCCTCGTAGCCAACCGCGGCATCACCGCGCGGCGCGTGCTGCGCTCCGTCCGGGAGCGCTTCCAGGCCGTGCCGGTGCTCACTGCCACCAAGGTGGACATGACCTCCCCCTCGGTGGCGGGCGCGCGCGAACTTATTCTCCTGGGCGAAGACCCCAGGGCCTATCTGGACCTGGACCTCATCATCCGTGAGGCCAAGGCCAAACGCATCGCGGCCATCCATCCCGGCTGGGGCTTTGCCTCCGAAGACCACGAATTCCCGAAGAAGTGCGCGGAAGCGGGCATCGTGTTCATCGGCCCCACTTCTGAGGCAATGAATCTCCTGGGCAACAAGGTTGCGGTGCGAAACGTCGCCAAGGCGCTCGGCATCCCCGTGGTGCCCGGCTCCGAGAACGCGGTCACCGTGCCCGAGGCCCGCGAGATCGCAAGCAGCATCACCTTCCCCATCATGCTCAAGGCCGAGGGCGGCGGCGGCGGGCGCGGCATCTACGTGGTGCACGAGCCCAAGCAGTTGGAGGAAGCCTTCTCCAAGGCGTCGGCCCTGGCCCAGGCCAGCTTCGGCAACCCCCGCCTGTATGTCGAAAAATACTTGCAGAGCGTGCGCCACATCGAGATCCAGGTCATCGCCGACAAGCACGGCAACGTCCTGGCCCTGGACGAACGCGACTGCACCGTGCAGCGCAACCACCAGAAGCTCGTGGAGATCACCCCGTCCCCCTGGAAGGGCATGACCGTGGAGCTGCGCGAGCAGCTCAAGGAGTGGTCCGAGAAGCTCATCAAGCACGTGGGCTACTACTCGCTGGCCACGGTGGAGTTCCTGGTGGAGCCCGACGGCACGCCCTACCTGATCGAGGTGAACACGCGCCTCCAGGTGGAGCACGGTATCACCGAGTGCCGCTACGGCATCGACCTGGTGGAAGAGCAGATCGCCGTGGCCTTCGGCTCCAAGCTGCGCTACAACAAATCCAACGCCAAGCCCTTCAACTGGGCCTTGCAGGTGCGCATCAACTGCGAAGACCCCCGCGCCGGGTTCACCCCCAACGCCGGGCTCATCACCCGCTACATCTCGCCCGGCGGCCCCGGTGTGCGCCTGGATTCGTGCATCTCCGCCGGATACGAGTTCCCCTCCCAGTACGACTCGGCCGGAGCGCTGCTCATGGCCTACGGCCGCACCTGGGACAAGGTCGTGGGCATCATGGACCGCGCGCTGCGCGAGTACATCGTGGGCGGCGTCAAGACCACCATCCCCTTCCACCTCCAGGTGATGGGCAACGCCCGCTTCCGCTCCGGCGATTACGACACCAACTTCATCGCCACCGCGCCCGAACTGCTGGACTACCGCGACGTGGAGCCCGAGCAGCTGCGCCTCTCCAAGCTGGTGGCCGAGATATCCGCCAAGGGCTACAACCCCCACGTGCAGCTGGGCGAGTACCGGGGTCGCCAGGACAAGCGCCTGGGCCGCTTCACTCCGGCCATGCCCATGCTGGATCACAAGTCCTGGGCCGCGCCCTATCCGCGCGGCGACCGCCAGGCCCTGCTGGACCAGATCCGCGACTCGGGCATCGTGCACTTCGTGGACACCACCACCCGCGACATCACCCAGTCCAACTCCGGCAACCGCTTCCGCCTGGCCGAGGACGCGCTGGTCGGCCCGTACCTGGACAACTGCGGCTTCCTGGCCCTGGAGAACGGCGGCGGCGCGCACTTCCACGTGGCCATGATGGCCAACATGACCTACCCGTTCACCGAAGCCGAACAGTGGAACTGCTTCGCTCCCAAGACCTGCAAGCAGATCCTGATCAGGTCCACCAACGTGCTCGGGTACAAGCCCCAGCCCAAGAACCTCATGCGCCTTACCGGCGAGATGATCTGCGAGCACTACGACATCATCCGCTGCTTCGACTTCCTGAACCACATCGAGAACATGCTCCCCTTCGCCGAAGTGGCGCTGAACTCCAAGGGCAACGTGTTCCAGCCCGCCATCTCGCTCAGCTGGGCCAAGGGCTTCGACGTGCACCATTACATGGGCGTGCTTGAGGACATCCTTGAAACCTGCGGCAAGGTCGCCGGGCTCTCCAAGAAGAAGGTCACGAAGATCATCACCCTGGGGCTTAAGGACATGGCCGGCGTGTGTCCGCCGCGCTTCATCTCCGCCCTGGTGACGGCCATCCGCGAGAAGTATCCGGACCTCATCATCGACTACCACCGCCACTACACCGACGGGCTGTTCGTGCCCGCCGTGGGCGCTGCCGCCAAGGCGGGCGCGCACATCGTGGACACGGCCATCGGCGCGTCCGTGCGCTGGTACGGCCAGGGCGAGGTGCTCTCCACCGCCGCCTACCTGGAAGACGAGCTGGGCCTGAAGACCAGCCTGAACAAGGAAATGATCCGCTCCTGCGGCTTCGCGCTCAAGCAGATCATGCCCTACTACGACAAATACACCGCACCCCACTTCCAGGGCATCGACTACGACGTGGTGGACCACGGCATGCCCGGCGGCGCCACCAGTTCCAGCCAGGAAGGGGCGCTCAAACAGGGCTACATCCATCTGCTGCCCTACATGTTGAAGTTTTTGGCGGGCACCCGGCGCATCGTGCGCTACCACGACGTGACCCCCGGTTCGCAGATCACCTGGAACACCGCGTTCCTGGCCGTGACCGGAGCCTACAAACGCGGTGGGGAAAGAGCGGTGCGCGACATGCTGGAAGTGCTCGACGCCACCAGCCAGCATCCCGACGAGTGCATCACCCCGGCCTGCCGGGACGACCGGCTCATGCTCTACGCGGACGCCAACGATGCCTTCCGCCAGCTGCTTCTGGGCAAGTACGGAAAGCTGCCCCTGGGCTGGCCGCCGGACTGGGTCTACGAGTCCGCCTTCGGCCCCGAGTGGAAGACTGCCGTGGAACAGCGCACCACGGAGTCGCCCCTGGCCGCCCTCAAGGACGTGGACCTCTCCGCCGAGTTCATCGCCCTGACCAAGCGCCTCCAGCGCGACCCCACGGGCGAAGAGTTCGTCATGTACCTGAACCACCCCGGCGACGCCCTGAAGACCATCGAATTCCGCACCAAGTATGGCGACCCCAACCGCCTGCCCCTGGATGTGTGGTTCGAGGGCCTGGAGCCCGGACAGGAGCTGTTCTTCGAGGACTCGCGCGGCAAGCCGCACACCTTCACGCTCCTGGACATCGCCGCCCCGGACCATCAGGGAATGAGCGTGGTGCGCTATGTGATGGACTCGGAAATCCTGTCCCATCAGGTCAAGGTGGCCGAGGCCGTGGGCGGCAAGTCCGACCTGTCCGTGGAGATGGCCGACCCCAGCAACCCTTATCATATCGCGGCCCCGTGCAACGGCGACCTGTGGGTCATGCACGTGAGCCCCGGCGATTTCCTGAAGCCCGGACAGGAAGTGCTCAACATCTCGGTGATGAAGCAGGAGAAGTCCATGCTGTCCCAGGTGGAGGGAGTGGTGAAGCGGGTGCTCAAGAACGCGGACTACTTCGAGGACAAGAAGATGGTCCCGGTGAAGGAAGGCGAGCTGCTGGTGGAGCTGATGCCCGTGGGCAAGGCCTGCCCCGGCTGCAAGGAGCCCCTGGCTACCGAGGACTTCCACTACTGTCCCTGGTGCGGTTACGGAATGGAGTATACGGATTAGGGGCGCGCGGCGGGTTTATCTTGCCCGCCGCCCCCTGTTTCTGATAGCGCGAAATTTATGAGGTTGGCGTCCTGGTGACGCCCTGTGGATATTCCAAGGAGGAATCGAATGGCTAAAGCCGCTCCCAAAGCTCCCGCCAAAGACAAGAAAGAGATAACCAAGAAGCTCATCCTCACCGGGGCCGACATTGCGGTCATTGGCGAGGAAGCCGAGCTGCTGGTGGGGGGCAAGAACTACAACACCGCCATCATCAGCCAGGTTGCTGGCATCCGTTCGCCCCAGTTCAGGGCTGTTTCCTCCATTGCCTTCCATAAGCTTCTCGACGAGACCAAGGTCAACGCGGCGCTTATCCGCCAGACCGTGGATCACGAATACAACCGCGTTGACTGGACCAGCGAAGAAGTCAACAAGGACCCGGAATTCCTGAAGCATTTCGTGCGCACCCTGGCCCAGGAAGTGAAGAACTCCGCCCAGGAGAAGGCCACGCTCATCAAGCTGCGCACCTTCATCAACAACGTGGTTGAAGGCTTCGCAACCTCTCCCGAGGGCATCGACCAGCTGCGCAAGAGAAGCGTGCTGGTGCAGGTGGCCATCCTCTGCGTGGAGATGCCCGAGGATGTGGCCGAGGCCGTGCGCAGCGCCTACCAGGACATCTGCAAGGACGCGGGCCTGGAAGACGTGCCCGTGGCCGTGCGCTCCTCCGCTGCGGGCGAGGACTCCTGCAAGAAGGCCTTCGCGGGCCTGCAGGACACCTACCTGAACGTCGTGGGCGACGACCGCGTGGTGGAAGCCTACCAGTGGGACTGCTCCTCCGCCTACAACCTGCGCTCCATGACCTACCGCCGCGAAGCCATCCTGGACGCCGTCCAGCTGGCTGAGCGCACCGGCGACGACACCATCGCCGAGACGGCCAAGCAGGAATGGGCCATTGAGAACACCTCCCTCTCGGTGTGCATCATGCGCATGATCAACCCCGTCATCTCCGGCACGGCCTTCTCCGCCGACACCTCCACCGGCTGCCAGGGCACCGACCGCAAGGACCTCGTGTCCATCGACTGCTCCTACGGCCTGGGCGAGGCGGTCGTTGGTGGCATGGTCACCCCGGACAAGCTCTATGTGTTCCAGGGCGACGACACCCGCGAGGTGGTCATCCGCTTCATGGGCTTCAAGGACAAGAAGATCATCTATGACGAGCGCGGCGGCACCAAGATCGTCCCCGTGGACGAGCTGGAAGCCTACCGCTGGGCGCTGTCCCTGGCCCAGGCCGAGGAAGTGGCCAAGGGCGTGCGTGCCATCTCGGCCGCCTATCGCGGCATGATCATGGACACCGAGTTCTGCATCGACCAGTCCGAGCGGCTCTGGTTCGTGCAGGCCCGGCCCGAGACCCGCTGGAACGAGGAATTCGAGCTGCACCCCAACACCATCTTCATGCGCCGCATGGAAGTGGACAAGACCGCCCTGGCGCGCGCCCAGGTCATCCTGGAAGGCAACGGCGCCTCGCGCGGCGCGGGACAGGGAACCGTGCGCTTCCTGCGCTCGGCCCTGGAGCTCAACAAGATCAACAAGGGCGACATCCTGGCCGCCGACCGCACCGACCCGGACATGGTCCCGGGCATGCGCGTGGCCTCGGCCATCCTGGCGGACGTTGGCGGCGACACCTCGCACGCGGCCATCACCTCGCGCGAGCTGGGCATCCCGGCGGTCATCGGCATCCAGCGCGCCGAGTTGCTGCGCTCGCTGGACGGTCAGGAAGTCACCGTGGACGGCTCGCGCGGCGTGGCCTATCGCGGCCTGCTGCCCCTGGTGGCCGTCGGCGGCGAGATGGACCTCTCCAAGCTGCCCAGCACCAAGACCAAGGTCGGCCTGATCCTGGCGGACGTGGGCCAGGCCCTGTTCCTGTCGCGCCTGCGCTCCATCCCGGACTTCGAGGTGGGCTTGCTTCGCGCCGAATTCATGCTGGGCAACATCGGCGTGCACCCCATGGCGCTTGAAGCCTACGACCAGGGCGTCCTCGGACAGCTGGTGGAGAAGAAACTCCAGGAGTACGAGCACAACCTGACCAAGGCCATCACCGAACAGATGGCTGCGGGCTACATCCCCATGGACCTGAAGCTGCGCCAGTACGTGGGTCTGGTCACCGGCCTGTCCAGGGAGCTCGAGAACCTCACCGAGCGCGAGGGCGCGCGCGGCACCGACGAGGTGCTGGCCATCCACCGCAAGCTGCGCGAGCTGGACAAGAAGCTCGACGAGTACCTGGGCAACGCCACCCGCCGCCTGGACGTGCTGAAGACCTCCATCAGCCTGGAAGACCACGTCGCGGTCATCATGGGCTACTGGGACGAGCTGAACGATCCCTCCACCCATGCCGAAGCCGTGAAGCGCCGCATGGAAGTGAAGGCCCACGTGGCCGAGCGCGCCCAGTCCGTGGCACACGAGCCGCTCATCATCGAGACCATCGAGAAGATCAAGGAGATGCGCGCCGAGATCGCCCGTCAGGTGGGCATCCAGCGCGACATGGAAGAAGTGCGCACCCTGCCCGCACGCATCGCCAAGCAGCTGCGTTCGCGCGGCTACCGCACCGGCAAGGAACTCTACGTCCAGACCCTGGCGCAGAACCTGTCGCTCTTTGCCATGGCCTTCTTCGGCAAGCCCATCATTTACCGCACGACCGACTTCAAATCCAACGAGTACCGCAACCTGGTCGGCGGCATGCTGTTCGAGAACTTCGAGGACAACCCCATGCTGGGTTATCGCGGCGTCTCGCGCAACATCCACGACTGGGAGATCGAGTCCTTCAAACTGGCGCGCGGCATCTTCGGCGGCAAGAACCTCCAGATGATGCTGCCCTTCGTGCGCACCCTGGAAGAAGCCCGCTCCATGCGCCGCTACCTGTCGCGCGTGCACCGCATGCGCTCCGGCGAGGACGGCCTGAAGCTGCACCTCATGAGCGAGATCCCCTCCAACGCCATCCTGGCCAAGGAGTTCATCGCGGAGTTCGACGGCTTCTCCATCGGCTCCAACGACATGACCCAGATGGTGCTGGCCACCGACCGCGACAACCCAAGCCTCAAGCACATCTACGACGAGGAAGACCCCGCCGTTGTGTGGGCCATCCTGGTGACCATCTTCACCGGCCAGAAGATGGGCAAGAAGGTCGGCTTCTGCGGACAGGGCGTGTCCAACAGCCTCATCCTTCGCGGCCTGGTGTCCATCGCTGGCATCGTCAGCGCCTCGGTGGTGCCCGATACCTACTACCAGACCAAGTTCGACATCGCGGCTGTTGAGGCTCTGAACATCCCCGTGTCCGGCCTTGGCGGCTGGGTGAGCGAGCAGCACCTGAATCGCCTGCACGAGATGCTTGTCTCCCACAAGTACGAGCACATCCTGAAGAAGTACAAGTCCTCCAAGGATCTGTCCGAATGGTACGAGGGCGAGCAGACCAGGCTTTCCACGCAGCTGCGCGACCACCTGGACACCCCCAAGGAGAACTTCTACCGCCAGGAGCTGGAGAAGTTCCGCGCCGCGTTCCACAAGCCTGTGATCTACGCCGCCTGGGACTGGGAAAGAACCGTCGCCGACGCCCTGTACCACGCCGGTTTCGAGGACTGGCAGGAGCAGGCCAAGGCTTTGGAAGAACAGCGCAAGAAGAAGTGGTAATCTGAGAGTGACGCCGCAGGCGAGAGCCTGCGGCGATCATGAGAGAATAGACAGCAAAAAGGCGGCTCCGCGAGGGGCCGCCTTTTTGCGTGCGTTGAAGAGCAGCGGGTATGTTGACTTTGTGCCAAATAGTGATACTATGATTGGGTGAACAGCCGAAATCGGAAAACGCTGCAAGCCCTGCTTACCAAGCCGGAACGAGGGGACATCCGGTGGAGCGACGTCGAGGCATTGCTGCTTGCTGTGGGATGCCGCAAGCTGGAAGGTGACGGGTCACGCGTCCGGTTCGTGTCTGAGGGTAAGCTGGTTTTGAGGCTTCACAGGCCGCACCCGGGGCCGGAAGTGGACAAAGGCGCAGTCAAGTCTATCCGGCGTTATCTGCAGGAGATGGGGATAAATCAATGAACGCTCTCCACCATAAACACTACTCTGGCGTCTTCGCCTACGAACCTGACGACGACACCTTCCACGGCGAGGTCGTCGGCATCCGGGATGTCGTCCATTTCTCCGGGCGCTCCATCGACGAACTGCGCGCCTCCTTCCAGGAGGCCGTGGACGACTACCTCGCCACCTGCGCCGAGATCGGCAAGCAGCCCGACAAGCCCTATTCGGGGCGGTTCGTGGTGCGCGTCTCGCCCGAGGTGCACCGTCTGGCCGAAACCGCCGCCAAGGCCAGCGGCAAGAGCCTGAACGCCTTTGCCTGCGAGGCTCTGGAGACCGCAGCCAGGAGCGTCCAGACCTCCTGAAGGTCGCCTGAAGCACTTTTGTCCACCTGATAAGGCGGCTTTCCCCTGGACGCGGCCGCGTCCGATGACCATACTCCCCCCATGTCGCGCACGCCTCTCACCCAACCCGATTTCCTCCCCATGACCCGCGCCGAGATGGACCGTCTCGGCTGGGACCAACTGGACATTCTTCTCGTCACCGGCGACGCATACGTGGACCACCCCTCCTTCGGCGCGCCGCTTCTGGGCCGCTGGCTCGTGGAGCACGGCTACCGGGTGGGCATCGTGGCCCAGCCACGCTGGGACGTCCCCGACGACGTGGCCGCCATGGGCCGTCCCCGCCTGTTCGCTGGCGTCACTGCCGGGGCGCTGGACTCCATGCTGGCCCACTACACGGCCTTCCGCAAGAAGCGCTCTGACGACGCCTACACCCCCGGCGGCAAGGCCGGAAACCGCCCCAACCGGGCGGTGATCGCCTACACCAACATCGTGCGTCGGGCCTTTCCGGGCATCCCGGTGATCCTGGGCGGCATCGAGGCCTCTCTGCGGCGCGTGTCGCACTACGATTTCTGGTCGGACTCGCTTCGGCGCTCGGTCCTGTTCGACAGCAAGGCCACGGCCATCCTCTACGGCATGGCGGACCAGTCCATCATCGACCTGGCCGAGGCCCTGGACTCGTCGCTGGAGGAGGGCGGCGACCTGCGCGCCGCCATGGCCTCTATCCAGGGCCTGGCCTTTGCCGGAAAGGCCGAAGACCTCCCGCCTGACGCCGACGTGCTGGAACTGCCGTCGCATGAATCCATGCTGGCCGACCGCACGCTGCTGGTGCAGGCCACCAAGCTGCTGGAGCGCCACGTGCACCAGGACCGCCAGATTGCCGTGCAGCCAACCGGCGACCGCCTGCTCATCCTGACCCCGCCCGGACCCGGCCTGGACGGCCCAGGCCTGGACAGGCTCTACGCCTTGCCGTTCTCGCGCCGGGCGCATCAGTCCTACACCGAGGCCATCCCGGCCACGGCCATGATCGCCACCAGCCTGAACACCCACCGGGGGTGCGCCGGGGGATGCTCCTTCTGCACCCTGGCCCTGCACCAGGGGCGGCGCATACGCTCGCGCAGCCGGGCATCGGTGCTGGCCGAAGCCCGGCGCATGGCCGCCCAGAAGGGGTTCACCGGCAGCGTCAGCGACGTGGGAGGCCCCAGCGCCAACATGTGGGGCGGGCATTGCGCGGGGGATACGTCCTCCTGCACGCGCCCAAGCTGCCTGACGCCGCGCATCTGCAAGCATTTCAAAGTGAACCAGAAGGACTTCGTGGAACTGTTGCGTGGAGTGTCCGGCCTGCCCGGAGTCAAGCACGTGCGTGTGGCCAGCGGCTGGCGCATGGATTTGGGGCTTGCCGACAAGACTGCGCTCGGCGTGATGATCCGCGAGTTCACGGGCGGGCAGGCCAAGGTTGCCCCGGAGCATCGCTCCGAGCACGTGCTGCGCCTGATGCGAAAGCCGTCGTTCACGCTGTTCGAGGAGTTCCTGCGCCTGTTCTCGGACGAGTCCCAGCGGGCGGGCAAGGAGCAGTACGTTGTGCCTTATCTCTTGAGCGCCTTCCCCGGCTGCACCGTGGAGGACATGCGCAGCCTGTCCGACTGGCTGGCCTCCAAGGGCTGGAAGCCGAGCCAGGTGCAGTGCTTCATACCGCTGCCCGGCACTGCCGCAGCCGCCATGTTCTTTGCCGGGACGGACATGGAGGGCAAGCCCATCCACGTGGCCGCCACCGACGCCGAGCGCCTGCAGCAGCACGGCATCCTGGCTCCGTCCAGGCCTGAGACCCCGTATGGAGGCGGACGGCGCGATGCACGCACCGGACGCGATGCACGCACCGGTCAGGGCGACGGGCGCGACGGGCGAACTGGACGCGATGACGCACGCGCCGGACGCGACGGGCGAAACGGGCGTGATGACGCACGCACCGGACGCGATGCACGCATTAGCCAGGGCGACGGACGTGACGCACGAAACGGGCGGGCAGGGGATCAGCGCCAGGGGCGGCGCGCCTCCGGAAGCGGACGCGGACCCAAGAGATCGGGAAAGTAAGGCGGTGGCAGTTGCCTCGCTGGATCGACCCGCGTGGTCGCGGCCAAGGCTGCCAAGTGCCGCGTCCTTGAAACACATGAACACGTCCTTCGAGGATAAATGCAATAATTTCGAAGTTTTTCCTTGAAATTAATACACATTTGAGGGCGTTGCCCGGTCGGCCCTGCGCCTGCTCATGCAGGCGCTGTCTGTTTGCGGTGGGTCGCCTGCGAGTTGATTTCATGTTCGCCGCGAAGGGGACCGGAAGCGCATCCGGTCCCCTTTCTTGTTTTATAAGGCGTAGAAATCACAAGGTTTGTCTTTAGGGCGCGCGCTTTCGTTCCTCGCAGGCCAGCGGTCTCTTTCAGGCCTTCCGCTTCTCGCTGCCAGTCATTTCGGGATCTGTTCCGCCGGAAATATAATTTTGCGTTGCCATCGCCTCGCAGTGTGATATGGGGAGACAGGATTCAATTTCCCCAGCAGCGGGCAAAACCGGCATAAGGAGGCTTGTCATGCGCGAATGGTTATCACTCCCAGTCGTCGACAACATGAGCGGCGAAGTCATCGGCATGATCCCCCCCAGGCAATGGCTGGTGACCAACCTCGGGACCATCCAGCACTACGACGGAGGAGGCGGGTTCGTCTTCGTGGATTCCAACGGCGTGGTGGCCCGGTACAGCGAGGCCACCCCCTGGGTGGAACTGGATGAAGCCGTCCGCTGGGGCTTCATGGAGCGCGATTATTCGATAACGGCCATGGCGGTCTGATTGGGTCGCAGTATCCTGTTTCCACGAGGAGATTCATGACGTCATTCGTTCGCAGCACGAGTTGGTTTTTGACGCTGGTCGCGATGGGCTGCATCTGGCCAATGGGCGAGGGAGCCGCCGCCGTGACCGCCCAGGACCTCAAGGCGGCCCCCGGGGAGTCCGTGGCGACTTTCGCAGGGGGCTGCTTCTGGTGCACCGAGTCCGATTTCGAGAAGGTGCCCGGCGTCATCCGGGTCATATCCGGGTACAGCGGCGGCAAGGAGCCCAACCCGACCTACAAGGAAGTCTCCGCAGGGGCCACCGGACACCTGGAGTCCATCCAGGTGTTCTTTGACCCCGGGAAAGTGAGCTATTCCCAACTGGTGGAATTTCTCTGGAAGCATATCGACCCCACGGACGCAGGGGGGCAGTTCGTGGACCGGGGCAAGCAGTACCGTTCCGCGATTTTCTACCACGACGACGAGCAGCGCAGGATCGCCGAGGAATCCAAGGAGCGGCTGGCAAAATCCGGCGTGTTCGGCGCAAAGCCCGTGGTCACGGAGATCCGGCCCTTCGAGTCTTTCTATCCCGCCGAGGATTACCACCAGGACTATTTCAAGAATAATCCCGTCCGCTACAACTACTACCGCTGGGGCTCCGGGCGCGACCAGTTCCTGAAGAAGACCTGGGGCGAAGGGGCCGCCGAGCCTGTGAACCCGGAGCAGCCACCCCAGAAGGCCCAGACAGCCGCGCAGGCAGGCGACGCGGCAGCGTCCCCCAAACCCTTCGTGAAGCCAACGGACGAACAGCTGAAAGCCATGCTTAACCCGCTTCAATACAAGGTGACGCAGCACGAGGGGACCGAGCCGCCCTTCAACAACGCCTACAACGACAACAAGCGCCCCGGCATCTACGTGGACATCGTGTCCGGCGAGCCCCTGTTCTCGTCACTCCAGAAGTACGACTCCGGCACGGGCTGGCCGAGCTTCTACGCGCCGCTGGAGCCGGGCAACATCGTCACCAAGGAGGACCGCTCGCTCTTCTCGGTGCGCATCGAGGTGCGCTCCAAGCTGGCGGACTCGCACCTGGGGCATGTCTTTGACGACGGCCCCAAGCCTACGGGGCTGCGCTACTGCATGAACTCGGCGGCGCTACGCTTCATCCCGCTGGAAGACCTCGAGAAGGAAGGCTACGGCCAGTATGTCAAGTTGTTCAAATAAAAGGAATATCATGAAAGGTGTCCTGCGCCTCGCTGTGCTTGCGGCATTTGTCGGATTTGCAGGCCTGGCTTTGGCCGCAGGGACTCAGACGCCTGTGGCCTCCGGTGCGGGGAGCGCCTTAGCGGCTTCAGGCGCGAAGGCGGAGCCCGCGCCCATCTGGGCCTTCGACCCGCCGCACTGCTCGGTGATGTTCTTCGTCAAGCACATACTGGCCCAGGTTCCGGGGCGTTTCGACAGTTATTCCGGAACGGTGCGCTTTGATCCAGCCAACCTCGGCGGCAGCTCCATCGATGTGAGCGTGGACATGGCCAGCGTGAACACCGGCATCTCCAAGCGCGACGAACACCTGAAGAGCCCGGACTTTTTCGAAACGGCCAAATATCCCGGCATGTGGTTCGTCAGCCAGCGCATCACCTCCAAGGGCGGCAACGAATACCTGGCCGAAGGCGACCTGACCATTAAGGACGTCACCAAACGCATCCAGCTCCCCTTCACCTATCTGGGGACCAAGCCTTCTCCCATGGAGCAGGGCAAGCAGGTTGCCGGGTTCGAGGCGCGCTTCTCCATCAACATGCTGGAGTACCATGTGGGCGACGGCAAGTTCCAGAAGATGGGCGTGCTGGGAGACACGGTGGATATCGTCATCAACCTGGAGATGGTTCGCTGAACATGTCTTGAAATTTGCGGAAGATCAGAAAAACAAAGGCCGCCGGAACATGTTCCGGCGGCCTTTCGTATTGTGCCTGGGCTATTTTTTCACGCGCTTGTATTCGACGAAGCCTGCCCGGGGGTTCGGTCCTCCCGCATGCAGGAAGTAGAACGTGAAGGCGTCCGGGCCTTCCATCTTGCCGATGCGCACTGCATCGGTGTGGCCCGCCATGTAGAAGGTGACGTTATCCTTGTCGATCACGCCGGAGAAGGTGTCCTTGCCGGGGGCCTTCCCGGCCCATTCCACCACGCCGTGAAATACCCGGCCCTTCTGGTCTGTGACGGTCAGCTTGGCCGAGTCCGCGTCGATGTTGATGAAACCCTGCTTGCCGTGGTGCAGATGACTTGTGCCGGCGATCCAGTTGCCGACCAGATTGGGGATTGCCGCGTCCTGCTGGGCGGCCATGGCGGATGCGGCCAGCATGGTGAGAAATAGCGAGGCAACGAGTGCTTTGATCATGTCGGCTCCTTGGGAAAGGGGTTCGGGACTCTTATCGTTATCTGCCCCAGACCGGCCAGGAGGTCAACGTGCCTCCTGCACCACCTCGATCATGGGGGTTGCGGACCTCAAATCCGAATGCCGGGGCCGGATACGGAAAGAGGCCCCGGCGCTTGCGCGGCGGGGCCTCCTGCTGGTTCTACTGGAACTTGCTGGTGATGTTGTCTTTGATCCAGTGCGGGTCCCACCATTCGATGGGCTGGACCTCTATGCCGTGCAGGGCGATGCCGAAGTGCAGGTGGTCGCCTGCGGCCAGGCCGGTGGCCCCGGTGTTGCCGATGATGGTCCCGCGCTTCACCTCGTCGCCTTCCTTCACGCTGATCTGGCTCATGTGCGAGTAGATGCTCTGAAGCCCCCAGCCGTGATCGATGATCACGGCGTTGCCGTAGATGCCGAAGAAGCCGGTGAAGATGACCTTGCCGTGGTTGGCGGCGGGAATCTGGGCGTTCTCCAGGGAGGCCAGGTCCACGCCCAGGTGGGTCTCCTCGTCGATCTTCTGGTTCTTGTACATGTAGGAGCGCCCGTCTCCGAAGCCCGCGCGCGGGGCGGCGTTGGGCAGGCGCAGGAAGGGACCCTCCCAGAGCATCTTGGGCGACGTCTTCTTGGCGAACTCGAAGAGCTTGGCCACGTTTTCCTTGCGCAGGTCCCGGTTGACCTTGATGTAGATCTGCACGGGGTCCTTGATGTCCGGGTACATGGCCTCGAACTGGGGCATCTTGGACTGCAAAAAGTCGTCGCCGACGTTTATGCTGTCGAACTTGAACTTGGTGGGCTTGGCGTTGTAGCGGAAGGATATGGACCGCTCGTTTCCGGCTGCGTCTTCGGCATAGAGCCTGGGCTGGAACTTGGAGAACTCCATATTCCAAGGAAAGGCGAACACGCAGGCGTAGTTGCCGGAATCGAGCTTGTAGCCGGGGAAGAAGTAGTCGCCCACCACCACGCCGGAACGCTCCACGTCCTTGTTCACCTGATAGACCACGCCGCACGCGCCGCCCTGCTTGATGTGGTGCGCCTGGGACAGCACCGAGATCACCGGGGCGCGGTTGTCCAGGGTCATGGTCTTGGTGATGCGCGTGGTGTTGCCCGCGCCGAAGTTGAACACGGACTTGTCCGTGACCACCACGACCAGGTCGAACTGGCCTTCGCGCAGTCCTGCCTGATCCAGGTTGAACTTCTCCACGAGCTCACGCGGTGCGGGTTCCAGGTTCTTCTGGACGATGGTGGTCTCTTTCTGGGCCTGGAGCACCGAAATCTTGATGGACTTGATTCCCGACGTGGGGTCGGAAGCCGTCACGGTGAACTCGCGCTTGCTGCCGGTGGCCGGGCGGTCAGGTGTGAGGACCACCTGCGGCGCGGTCATGTCCCTGGTGAAGAAATAAGCGCCGACGCCAAGTCCGGCGAGGATGAGTAACACAAGAACCGAGAGAAACTTGCCCATGCTGTGCCGTAATGATGTAAGTTGAGGTGTCGCGCCCGTGTCGGATATGAGGATGCGGGGCGCTGTTGGGTGACTCTAGTAGCTTGGGCGGGAGAGGAGCACAAGTCCCGCGAGGGGAAAACCCTCTCCGCTTTACGCATGTGGCCAAAAAGGATAAGAAACGGAAATGCAGAATTCTTTGGGGCGCATGTGGTGAAAATCGTTTTCATTGTCGTCATGGCGGCCATCCTGCTGCTGGGTTGCGAGAAAAAGAAGGACGCCCCGCCTGTTCGCCCGGTTCCGGTACGTGTGGTCAAAGCCGAACAGCGCGACGCCCCCATCACCGTGAGCGGCGTGGGAAACGTGGTCGCGGCGCGCACCGTGGCCGTGCAGCCCCAGGTGACCGGCAAGCTTCAGTCCCTGCATTTCCTGGAAGGGGCGCTGGTGCGCGAGGGGCAGTTGCTGGCCCGGCTCGACATGCAGCCCTTCGAGGCCAGGCTAAGCGAGGCCAGGGGCGCGCTGAACCGCGACTGGGCCAAGGCCGGACAGGCCGGGCGCGACTACCTGCGCTACAAGGACCTCATCCGCCAGCAGGTTGTCAGCCAGGACGAATACGAGCAGCGCCGCACGGACTTCGAATCCGGCTGGCAGCAGGTCAAGGCCGACCAGGGGGCAGTGGAAACGGCTCGCATCAACCTGGAATATTGCACCATCCTCTCGCCGGTAACCGGAGTGACCGGGTATCAGCAGGTCAAGCCAGGCAACACGGTCAGCGCCTACCAGTCCACGCTGGTCACCATCAACCAGGTCCAGCCCGTGCTGGTTCGCTTCTCGGTCAGCGAAGCGGAACTCGCCCTGGTGCGCCGCTATTACGGCAAGGAAACCATCCAGACCACTGTGCGCGTCCCCAAGGAGGAGCAGGACCTCAAGGAGCGGGGGACCCTGACGGCCATCGACAACGCCGTGGACCCCCAGACCGGCATGATCATGCTCCAGGCCCAGTTCGGGAACCAGTCCCTGGGCCTGTGGCCCGGCCAGTTCGTGAACGTTGTGGCCACACTGGCCGTGGACAAGGGCCGCACCGTGATCCCCTACGACGCGGTGATGACCCGCCAGGACGGCTCCTTCGTGTTCGTGGTCACGGACAAATCCACGGCCGAGCTGCGAAAGGTCGTCACCGGCCGAAACGTGGGCAAGAAGGACGTCGTGGTGCTTGAAGGGCTTTCTCCGGGCGAGACCGTGATCATCGACGGGATCATTCAGGTGGCTCCGGGCGGCCCGGTGACGATCAGGCAGGAGCAAAGCCAGCCTGAGCCTGCTGCGGCCCCGGAGCAGGGCGCTTCCGGTAAGCCTCAATGACCGACATCTTCATTAAGCGCCCCATCGCCACGGCGCTCATCACCTTCGGCCTGATCTTTTTGGGGCTGACGGCCTACAAGTCGCTGCCGGTGTCCGAGATGCCGGCCATCGACTTCCCCACCATCCAGGTGTCCGCCAACCTGCCCGGCGCGGACCCGGAGACCATGGCCTCCTCCGTGGCCACGCCCCTGGAAAAACAGCTGGCCACCATTTCCGGCATCACCTCCATGAACTCGGTGAACACCCTGGGCCAGACCAGCATCACCTTGCAGTTCGAACTGAACCGCAACATCGACGGCGCGGGCTCCGACGTACAGACCGCCATCTCGGCGGCCACGGGCTACCTGCCGCCCAACCTCCCCAACCCGCCCACCTACCAGAAGGTGAACCCCGCCGACGTCCCCGTGTTGTACATCGGCATGCGCTCGGCCACGCTGCCGCTGTACAAGCTGACGGAGTTCGCCAAGACCTTCGTGTCCCAGCGCATCTCCATGTCCTCTGGCGTGGCCCAGGTGATAATCTACGGCGACCAGACCTACTCCCCGCGTATCCGCCTGGACCCGGACAAGCTGGCCGCCTACAACCTGTCCATCAACCAGGTGGCCGAGGCCATCCAGTCCGAGAACGTGAACCTGCCCACGGGCTCGCTCTACGGCCAGGTGAAGCTCTTCACCATCAAGGCCCGGGGCATGCTCATGAACGCCAAGCACTACCTGAACCAGATAGTTGCCTGGCGCGGCTCCAAGCCCATCCGTATAAGCGACGTGGGCACCGCCGTGAACTCCACGATAAACGACAAGAACGCCTCCTTCCACAACCAGCAGCCCTCGCTGACCATCGCGGTCAGGCGCCAGCCCGGCACCAACACCATAAAAGTGGTGGACGACATCAAGGCCCTCCTTCCGTCCATCCAGGCAACGCTTCCCCAGTCTGTGGAGTTCGAGGTCATGTTCGACCGCTCCCAGACCATCCGGGAGTCCGTGGAGGACGTGAAGCTCACCATGGGGCTGGCCGTGTCCCTGGTGGTCGTGGTGGTGTTCCTGTTCCTGAAGAACATCCGGGCCACCATCATCGCGAGCCTTGCGCTCCCGGCGGCGCTTGTCGGCACGTTCGCCATCATGAAGGAGATGGGGTTCTCCCTTGATAACCTCTCGCTCATGGCGCTCACGCTGGCCGTGGGCTTCATCGTGGACGACGCCATCGTCATGCTGGAAAATATCGTGCGCCACATGGAGATGGGAAAGCCGCCCATGATGGCCTCGCTGGAGGGCGCGCGCCAGATTGGCTTCACCATCGTGTCCATGACGCTCTCGCTGGCCGTGGTGTTCGTGCCCATCATGTTCATGGCGGGCATTCTGGGTCGCATCCTGAACGAACTGGCCGTAACCATCACCATCGCCATCCTGGTGTCCGGATTCGTCACCCTGTCGTTCACGCCCATGCTATGCAGCCAGTTTCTGCGCCACGGCTCCGTGGGGCACTCGGGCAAGGTGTTCAAGTTCGTGGAGGGGCTCTACGAAACGAGCCTGCGCTTCGTGCTGCGCCACCGCTTCGCCACCCTCATGGCAAGCTTCGGGATTCTCGCGCTGACGCTGTGGCTCTTCACCAAGGTGCCCACCGGCTTCATCCCCACCACGGACACCGGTTTCATCTTCGGGTACGCCCAGGCCGAGCAGAGCGCCTCCTTCGAGACCATGAAGACCCGCCTGCTGGACGTGTCCGGGCGCATCTCGCCCAACCCCAACGTGCACAAGGTGGTGGGCATCGTGGGCGTGGGCGGCCCCAACACCTCCATGAACAACGCCGCCTTCTTCACGCTGGTGAAGCCCGCCTCGCAACGCGAGGACGACATCGACTCCGTGCTGAACCAGCTTCGCGGCGCGGTCTCCGGGGTGAGCAACCTGCGCGCCTTCATGTTCAACCCCCCGGCCATCCAGATCGGCGGCCGCAGCACGCGCGCGCTCTACCAGTTCACCATCCTCTCGCCCGAGGTGGAGAAGCTCTACGCCGCCGCGCGCGACATGGAACTGAAGATGCGCACACTGCCGCAGCTTCGCGACGTGAACTCCGACATGCAGATCGACGGACCCCAGGTGCGCCTGAACATCGACCGCGACAAGGCCGCCAGCTTCGGCATCTCGGCCAAGGCCATCGAGACCGCCCTGTGGTCGGCCTATGGCGCGCGCCAGATATCCAACGTCTACGCCACCACGGACACCTACCGCGTGGTCATCGAGGTGGAGCCGCAGTTCCAGACCGACCCGGGCATGCTCTCCAAGCTCTACGTGCAGCCGGACCTGGAGAACAACAAAGACAAGAACAAGGACAAGCTGGTCCCCCTGGACAACCTGGTGGAAATCGAGGAGACGGTGGGGCCGATCACCGTCAATCACACCGGACAGCTCACCAGCGTGACCATCTCCTTCAACACCGCCCCGGGCTATTCCCTGGGGCAGGCGGTCCGCGCCATCGAGGATCTTGCGGCCAAGGAGCTGCCCGGCGAGGTGAGCCACACCTTCGAGGGCCAGGCCACAGCCTTCAAGGAATCTGCGGCCAGCGTGCCCTTCCTGCTGCTCCTGGCCATCGTGGTCATCTACATCATCCTTGGCGTGCTCTACGAGAGCTTCATCCATCCCATCACCATCCTGTCCGGGCTGCCCTCGGCTGCCCTGGGTGGACTCATCACGCTGCTCATCTTCGGGCGCGAGCTGGACCTCTACGGCTTCGTGGGCATCATCATGCTGATCGGCATCGTGAAGAAGAACGCCATCATGGTCATCGACTTCGCCATCGAGAGCGAGAAGACCGGCAAGAGCGCCTATGACGCCGCCTTCGAGGGGTGTCTCACGCGTTTCAGGCCCATCATGATGACGACAGTGGCCGCCATCGCGGGCATCATGCCCATCGCCATGGCTTACGGGGCGGGCGGCGGGGCGCGCCAGCCGCTGGGGCTGGCCGTGGCCGGAGGGCTGGTGATCTCCCAGGTGGTGACGCTGTTCCTGACTCCGGTGATGTATACGTACCTGGACGAGTTGCAGAACTGGATGAAGCGCCGCTACGAAAGGGGCGAGGCGTAACGGGAGTGATGCGTGTGGGTGTTGCGGTGTCGCCTTCTCCTGAAATGGCCAGGAGAGATGGGCGTGGAAGAAGCCTCCGGCGGCCAAAGGGCTTCGCCCTTGTGGAATCCCCTGTGGGGTGCGTCGTAGGGAGGGCTTGATGCAGTGTGCGGATTATTTCTCTCGCTAAGTAACTCAAAATAAAAACAGGTATTGTCGTGAAAGTATATGATGCGGCGGCCACTGCCGCCCTGTTGCCCTATGTCCCCTTGAGCGAGGAAATTGCGGGCGTCCTTGCCGCGAAGAGCAGAGGCGAATTGAACGTGCCCGAGCGGTTGAGTCTGCCATTGCCGGGCGGCGGGGTGCTGTTGGTGATGCCCGCAACTGATGGGGTGCTGGCCGTCACCAAGCTGATAACGGTCAGCCCCGGAAATCCCGCCCTGGGTTTGCCGCTCATCCAGGGCGAGGTGGACGTGATGCGCGCCGCCACGGGCGAGCGCCTGGGGCTTTTGGACGGCCCGGAGGTCACGGCCCGGCGCACTGCTGGCGCGTCGCTCCTGGCGGCGGAGCTGCTGGCTCCTGAGCCGCAGGGGCCGCTTCTGGTGATCGGCTCCGGGGTGCAGGCCTTGTCGCACTCCATGGCCTTCCACGCGGGCCTGGGCGTGCAGGAGCTGTTCGTCTGCGCGCGGGATGGCGCGAAGGCCGAAGCCCTGGCCGAGCGCCTGCGCGGGGCGGGCGTCCCGGCGCGGAGTGTGGCGCGACCTGAAGACGTGTTGGACCGGGCCACGCTCATCGTCACGGCCACCAACAGCCCGACGCCGGTCATTCCTGAAACTGTGCGCGATGACGTATTCATAGCGGCAATCGGGTCCTTCAGCCCGGAGCGGGCTGAAATCCCGGCGTCCCTGGTCCGCCGTTGCCGCCTGTTCACGGACAGCCTGGAGGGCGCGCGCACCGAAGCCGGAGACCTCCTCCTGGCAGGCGTTGACTGGGCGGAGGTCACGCCGCTGGAACAGATGTGCATCGCGCGGAGCAGCCATGGCTGCCCAGGAAGGCCGGGAGATGTCGCGCTTGCGCATCAAGGCCCTGTGCTCTACAAGGCCGTGGGCTGCGCTGCGCTTGATCTTGCCGCCGCACGGCTGGCTTGTCAAAGAGGCTAGAGCATCGCAGTCTTGAACAATCCTGGCCTATGATCTATGGCCATCCCGCCAGATAAGCTGATGGGAAGCAGGCGGAGCAGGGTGCGTCGCCCTGGTCACGGTTATTGATGGTCGAATTTCATGTGTGAGATTTGCAGTGTATTTTGTCGTCGCTGATCATTTTGACTCCATATAGAAGGTAGTATGAGCAACGAACCCAACAAGATCATCTATTCCATGATCAAGGTTTCCAAGTTTCACGACAAGAAACCAATCCTTTCAAATATTTCGCTGTCCTACTTCTACGGCGCGAAGATCGGCGTGCTGGGCATGAACGGCTCGGGCAAGTCCACGCTCCTGAAGATCCTGGCCGGGGTGGACAAGGATTTCCAGGGCGAAACCGTACTCGCGCCGGGTTACACCATCGGCTATCTGGAGCAGGAGCCCCAGCTCGACGAAACCAGGACCGTCCGCGAGATCGTGGAGGAGGGCGTGGCCGAGACCATGGCCCTGGTCAAGGAGTTCGAGGAGATCAACGCCAGATTCGCAGAGCCCATGGACGACGACGAGATGAACGCCCTCATCGAGCGCCAGGGCCAGGTGCAGGAGAAGCTGGACGCCGTCAACGCCTGGGACATCGACTCGCGCCTGGACATGGCCATGGACGCCCTGCGCTGTCCGCCGCCCGACACCCTGGTCAAGGTGATCTCCGGCGGCGAGAAGCGCCGCGTGGCACTGTGCCGCCTGCTGCTCAAGCAGCCCGACATCCTGCTGCTGGACGAACCCACCAACCACCTGGACGCCGAGACCGTGGCCTGGCTGGAGCACCATCTGCACAGCTATCCCGGCACCATCATCGCCGTCACCCACGACCGCTACTTCCTGGACAATGTGGCGGGCTGGATTCTGGAGCTGGACCGGGGCCGGGGCATTCCCTGGAAGGGCAACTACTCTTCCTGGCTTGAGCAGAAGCAGGACCGCCTGAAGAACGAGGAAAAGGCCGAGGACGAGCGCCGCAAGACACTGGAACGCGAGCTCGAGTGGATCAGGATGAACCCCAAGGGCCGCCACGCCAAGAGCAAGGCCCGCGTCAGCGCTTACGAGGCCCTGGCCGCCCAGGACGCCGACAAGGTTTCCAAGGATCTGGAAATATTCATCCCCGCAGGTCCCCGCCTGGGCAACAAGGTCATCGAGGTCGAGCACGTGTGCAAGGCCTTCGGCGACAACATGCTGGTGGACGACCTCAACTTCATCGTCCCGCCCGGAGCGATCGTCGGCATCATCGGCCCCAACGGCGCGGGCAAGTCCACCTTGTTCCGGATGATCACCGGCGTCGAGAAGCCCGACTGCGGTGAGCTCAAGCTCGGTGAGACCGTGGTGTTGGCCCACGTGGACCAGTCCCGCGACGCGCTCAAGCCCGACATGAGCGTCTGGGAGGCCATCAGCGAAGGCAAGGACACCATCCCCCTGGGCAAGCGCGAGGTGAACTCGCGCGCCTACGTGTCCCGCTTCGGCATGACCGGCCCTGATCAGCAGAAGAAGGTCGGCGTGCTCTCCGGCGGTGAGCGCAACCGCGTGTTCCTGGCCCGCATGCTCAAAAGCGGCGCCAACGTCATCCTTCTGGACGAACCTACCAACGACCTGGACGTGAACACCATGCGCGCCCTGGAAGACGCGTTGGTGAACTTTGCGGGCTGCGCGCTCATCATCAGCCACGACCGCTGGTTCCTGGACCGCGTGGCCACGCATATCCTGGCTTTCGAGGGCGATTCCAAGGCCCTCTGGTTCGACGGCAACTACTCCGAGTACGAGGCCGACCGGAAGGAGCGCCTGGGCAAGGAGGCCGACCAGCCCCACAGGATCAAGTACCGCAAGTTCAGTCGCGCTTAAGAGATATGTTTGCGCAGGCGCCTGGGGCGTTGTCCCCAGGCCCCTGCCAGGGCTCTGCCCTGGACCCGCAAGGGGGGAAGTCCCCCCTGGACCCGGCTTTCCGCTTCGCGTCGTGTGCGTGGGGTATTGAGTTTCATTGCTGCGGCTGAAGGCTGTTCCGTTCGGGTCCTGGCGGGTGGGCTAGAACCGATTTGAAGACGATTCGTCGCCCACCCGCCAGAACCCGCTCGTGACAACCTTCAGCCATAGCCGCTACCACGTTCTGGCGCGTGGAATGCGAAGCTGCCAACCTGTACACGGTGTGCTGGTGACCGCTGCGCTTACGAACACCATTGCGAAGCGGAGAGGGTGTGCAGAGGGCGAAGCCCTTTGCCCGCCGGAGGCATATTCGTCTTTTCTTCCTGGAGGTCTGCCAGTGGACGCTGACGACGACACCACCGCCCTTGCTGCCGCCGCCCTTGAGCAAATCCGCCTCATGTCCGTCCACTACGGCCTCTGGTTCTCGGAGACCGTCCACCAGTTCGGGCTGGACGCCGCGCTCCAGGCCGAAAGCCGCGCTGGCGACCTGACCTGCGACATGGCCTTGAAACGCCTTTCCAACGCGTCAAATCCCTTCGCGAATCTCAGCAAAGATCAGCTTGAAACGTTTCTGGATACGTTCAGCAAACTCTGGCTCGGCATGGACGGAGTGTGGTTCCAGGCCGTGGAATCCCTGGAGGGCATGGACGGGGCCAAACGGGTGAACGACACCTGCTGGGCGCGATTCGCCCCGCTGGAGGCCGTTCGCCTGAAGGCCATGCTGAAGCTCCCTGAACACGGCGGACTTGATGCGCTGGAAGAAGCTCTGAAGTGGCGCATGAACAGCCGCGTGAACGAGGTGGCGATCACTCGTGAATCGGATTCGTTGATGTTCCGGGTGCTCACCTGTCGGGTGCAGGCCGCCCGCCGCCGCAAGGGCCTTGAGGATTATCCTTGCAAATCCGCCGGGGTGACCGAATACCGGGGGTTCGCCCGGCACGTGGACGCGCGCATCCGCACCGAATGTCTGGCCTGTCCGCCGGACGATCTTGCCCCGGACGAGTTCTGTTCCTGGCGCTTCACCCTGGAGAAAGACCAGTCCGACGGACAATGAGGCCTCCATGCTCGACAAGCTGTTGCAGTATACCCGCGCCATATTCGAGGACCTGGACACCAAGGCTCTTCAGCGCCGCTTCCTGGACGGGCTGCTGGCGGCCCAGAACGTGGAGCGCGGCTCGCTGTGGGTGAAGCGGGGCGGCGTCATCGCCTGCATCGAGGCCGCAGGCGAGCAGAGCGATCAGATCCTGGGTGTGGAGATCCCCGCCGACAAACCGAGCGTGGTGGGCTGGGTGATCGAAAACGCCCGCATGACCATCGCCGAGCCCGTCAAGGACCCCCGCCACTACAAGGAGATGGAGGACGGGCTGGAGGCCAAGAGCACGCTCATCCTGTGCTATCCGCTGGTGCTGCGCGACGGCACGGTCTACGGCGCGGTGGAGCTGATCGACACCTCGTCGCGGGGCAGCCGCCTCAACCTGCGCGCAGACTTCCTGGAACTGCTGGAGCATCTGGTGGCCGTTGGGGCCATCGCGCTTGGGCAGGCCCTGGCCTTCGACAACCTCGGGCGCGAGTGCCGGGGCTTGAAGTCCGCGCTGGAGCGTTTTCGCGGCCAGCCGCCGCTGGTGGGGCGCTCCCAGGTGGTGCGAGACGCCTTCAAGAAGGCCTGCTCCTACGCCCGCACAGATTATCCCGTGCTCATTACCGGCGAATCCGGCACCGGCAAGGAGCTTTTCGCCCAGGCGGTTCATCAGGCCAGCACGCGAAAGGACAAGCCGTTTTTCGTGCAGAACTGCTCGGCCATCCCTGAGACTCTTCTTGAGAGCGAACTGTTCGGCTACAAGAAAGGAGCCTTCACCGGCGCGGACCGCGACAAGGCCGGGCTGTTCGAGAACGCCGATGGCGGCACGGTCTTCCTGGACGAGATAGGCGACATGGCTCCGGCGCTTCAGGCCAAGATCCTGCGCCTCATCCAGAACAGCGAGGTCAAGCCGCTGGGCGGGGCCGCCACCCGCACCGTGGACGTTCGCATCGTCTCGGCCACCAACAAGGACCTGCGCCAGGCCATCGAAGAAGGCGAGTTCCGCGAGGACCTCTTCTACCGCCTGAACGTTTTGCCCCTGGAGTTGCCGCCGCTGCGCGAACGCGCCGAGGACATCCCCGAACTGCTGGACTACTTCATCCGGCGCGACTGCCTGCGCCTGGGGCTCCCCCCGAAGCGCATCGCCGCTCCGGCGCGCGCCCGGCTCCAGGGATACGCCTGGAAGGGCAACATCCGGGAGATGGAGAACCTGGTGAAGTATATCCTCACCGTGACCGAGGGCGACGTCATCGAAGAGCGCGACCTGCCTGCCCACATCGTGGGGGAGCAGGCTGGCTGTGCGCCGCGCGCCGGGTCAAGGCAGGCCGGGGCCGGGGCGGACACGCCGCAGGATTTCCCGGACGCTCCCGACGTTCCCGGTGCACCGGGCTGCGGACTCGGGCTCTCCGGCATGACCTGGGACCAGCTGGAACGCGCCTACACCCTGGAACTGTTGGAGAAACACAAGTGGAACATCACCAAGGCCGCTTCCAGCGCCGGGGTGAACAGGTCAACGTTCGATTCCCGCCTGAAGAAACTGGGCATCACCAAGGAGTGAGGCCGCTCGTTCGCCTGCCGAAAAGAAAGTGTGTAACCGTTGTTCGCATCCGGCGGACTTCATGGTGACTGTCCTGGCCGGAAACGGCTAGCGCAGCCGTCACGAACAACAAGGAGCACACTCATGAATCTCGCCAAACGCGGTCTATCAGCCTTATTCAGCCTGACCCTGGCGGTCGCCTTTCTTGCGGGCGGCCTGTCTTCGGACGCCCAGGCCTACAAGCGCCAGTCCACTGTGACCGGGGCGGACGGCAAGACCGCAACCCGGGAAGTGAACGCCAATCGCACCGCCACCGGGTACGAGCGCTCCTCGTCCACCACCGGCCCTGGCGGGAAATCCGCGAGTTCGGAATCCTCCGGCAATTACGACAAGGCCACCAACACCTGGACCAAGGACAAGTCCGTCACCGGTCCCGGCGGCAAGACCAAAAGCTGGCAGAAGTCGACCACAGTCACCAAGTAATCAGGGAGCTGGCGGAAGGCCGGAAGGGTCTGTCGCGTACGTGCGTGCTGCCTTGGCGAGTCCGGGGCAGCACGCCAGGGGAAAAAGGCAGGACTGTCGGAACACTGGTTTCGGACCCTTGTCTTTCGCTTGACACAAGGTGCGTTTGCGTCGCAGGAGGACATCATTAGGAAGTGTTGTCTCCACGGATCAGGGCACGATGCATGGCCCGGCCATGCTGGTGGATCTGGGAAGACGTATGACAACATTCGCCTGCACGGGAAGTTCCAGCGTGCGCAGAGGGCGAACGCCCTCTTCCGACAATGGCTCAAGCCGTACTGGTACTGATATGAACTGGCAGGGAGCCTGCCTCCCGCCAGAATCCCTCATGAGTCCCGGAGAGAATAGATATGGAAGCTGATTACGACGTCGTTTGCGCAATCGTGGCGATTCCCCTGTGCCTGGCTCTGCTTGCGCTGCTCGCCCTTCGCGAGGCGGGCGCGGCACTGAGCGCCTGCCGGTGTAGGGTGTGCGGCAGGCCGTAAGGCTCCTCGCGCTTCAGGGGTGCTCCCTGGCCATATCCTCGAAGATCTTCAGCGCAGCCGTGCCCCCCTGGCCCACAGCCGTGATGATCTGGCGCACGCCGCCGGTCACGTCGCCCGCCGCGTACACGCGGGGCACGTTGGTGCGCATGTCTGAGTCCACCACGATGTTGCCCTCCGGGGTGAGGACGCAGCCCAGGCGTGCGGCCACCTCGGAGTTGGGGGTCTCGCCGATGGCGATGAACACGCCGTCCGTGGGGATATCCTTCACCTCGCCGGTAGTCACGGACCGCGCTCGCACGGCGGTCACCTTCACGTCTCCCAGGATGGCCTCCACCACGCAGTTCAGGTGCAGGGGGATGTTCTCGCGTTCGACGGAATCCACCAGATGTTTCTCCGCCCGGAACTCCCCGCGCCGGTGCACCAGGGCCACGTTCACGCCCAGGTTCTTGAGATACAACGCGTCGGTGAGCGCCGTGTTGCCGCCCCCCACCACCAGCACGGTGCGCCCTTTGTAGAGATACCCGTCGCAGGTGGCGCAATAGTTCACGCCGTGGCCGAAGTATTCGGTCTCGCCGGGGACTTCCAGCTTGCGCCACTTGGCCCCGGTGGCGATCAGCAAAACTTTGGCCTTGATGGTGATGGACGCCGTGGCCGCCGTGACCCCCGCTTCTCCCGCGCTCAGGCTGACGGGCTCCTCGGGAAGAATCTCGCAGTACTGGCGCGCCTGCGCCGCCATGACCTCCATGAGGGCCAGGCCCGGAATGTTGGAGAAACCCGGGTAGTTCTCCACCACCGGGGTCACGGCAACCTGTCCGCCGATGGTGTCCTTCTCCAGGATGAGCGTCTTCAGGCCTGCGCGCCCGGCGTAGATTCCGGCAGTCAGCCCGGCTGGGCCAGCGCCCAGGATCAGGCAGTCCACGCTGACGGTTTCGCCGGGCTGATGCTTGGGGGCCAGAAGCTCGGCCTGCATGTCTTTCAACGTGACGAGCTCCATGGCGAAGCGGGTCTCCGGCTCCAGGCCGAGCACGGTCAGCTTCTCGTTGAAGACGGTGTGGGGCACGCTGCCCACGTTGTAGCGCTGGGCAAGCTCCACCATCTGCCCCGTCTCCACGCACCAGACGCTCACAAGGTCGGGGCGTTCCACGGCGCAACGGAAGGCGTTGACCGCCTGGGGCGGGCAGTAGGGACAGGTGGGGGAGGCGAACACCTTGACGGTGCGCTCCTCGTCCAGGGCTTTCAGGATGTCCTTGGTGGCGTCGGTGAGCCCCGATTCCCGTTGGGAGACCATCAGCAGTGCCGCAAGGAAGCTGCGTCCTTCCTCGCCCATGGGCGCGCCCACGAACCGAATGCGGTAGCGCTCCGGCTCCAGGAGCACCGTGGGCGAGTAGGTGACACCCCACTTCCTGGCGTCGTCGTCTCCGATGCGGTGCTGGTGCAGGATGATCTTGTCGCAGACACGGGCGATATCGGTGCTGAAGCGCCGCAGGTATTCGTTGAACACGTCTCCGGTTCCGGGCAGGGTGAAGATGTGCAGATTTACCGGGTGGAGCATGTCCACGAAGAGGGCTTTCAGCTGCTCCCGGCTTTTTTCCGGCAGGAACCAGTCCTGTTCGGGGGGGGGGGCTGGCATGTCCGAAACCTCCTGCTCATTCTGGCCGAATAATTTTTTGAGGATGTTCATATGTATGCCTTCCATACACGCATTCGCTGCGTTTGCTCAACTCCCTTTTCTTTTTCCCGCCCTGCGGGTAGAGAATGACGGACCATCAGCAAGGAGCAAATCCATGAGCGCCAAGCAACCCGGCATAGAGACCCTGGCACTGCACGCGGGGCAGACCCCGGACAGCCAGACCCGCTCCAGGGCCGTCCCCATCTACCAGACCACCTCGTTCACATTCCGCGACACCGAGCACGCAGCGAACCTCTTCGCGCTGAAGGAGTTCGGATTCATCTATTCGCGCATCATGAACCCCACCAACGACGTGCTGGAGAACCGTCTGGCCGCCATGCACGGAGCCGCCGCCGGGCTGGTGACTGCTTCGGGCATGTCAGCCATCTTCTACGCCGTGGCGGCCATCACCCAGGCCGGGCAGAACATCGTGTCAGGCTCGAACCTCTACGGCGGCACGGTGACGCTGTTCGCCCACACCCTCAAGCGCTTCGGCATCGAGGTGCGCTTCGTGGATTCGTCCGACCCGGCCAACTTCGCCAAGGCCATCGACGAGAATACGCGCCTCGTCTTCACCGAGTCCATCGGCAACCCGCGCTGCAACGTGGACGACCTGGAGGCCATCGCCCGCGTGGCCCACGAGCACGGCCTGCCGCTTATCGTGGACAACACCGTGTCCCCCCCGCCCATCCTGAATCCCTTCGATTTCGGGGCCGACATCTGCGTGTACTCGCTCACCAAGCTGATCGGCGGGCACGGCACCTCCATCGGCGGGGCCATCGTGGAGAAGGGCAGCTTCGACTGGTCCGCGAACGGGAAATATCCCGAGATCACCGAGCCCGATCCCACCTATAACGGCGTGAGCTTCTTCAAGAGCTTCTGCGGCCTGGACGAGAGCACGCTCAAGTGCATGGCCTACCTGCTCAAGGTGCGCTGCGGCCTGCTGCGCGACACCGGCGCGTGCCTGGCGCCCCAGAACGCCTTTCTGATCCTGCAAGGCGTCGAGACTCTGCCGCTTCGCGCCAGGGCGCACTGCGAAAACGCCATGGCCGTGGCCTCCTGGCTGGAAAAGCACCCGGCAGTGACGTTCGTGAACTACGCGGCCCTGCCCGGCCATCCGGACCACCAGCGGGCCATGAAATACTTCCCGAACGGCCCGGGCGCGGTGTTCGGCTTCGGCGTCAAGGGCGGCCTGGAGGCCGGGCGCAAGTTCATCGAGGCAGTGAAGCTGTGTTCGCATCTGGCCAACATCCTGGACGCCAAGACCCTGGTGATCCATCCTGCCTCCACCACCCACTCGCAGCTGACCCCCCAGGAGCAGCTGAACGCGGGCGTGCCACCGGATCTTGTACGCATCTCCGTGGGCCTGGAGACAGCCGAGGACATCATCGCCGATCTGGATCAGGCTCTGGCGGCGAGCCAGGCGTGAGTCAGCCCACTTTCAACAGGCCCAAACGCAGCCTCGGGCAGAACTTCCTGACCGACGCCAACGTGGCCCGGCGCATCGTGGATTCCCTGCGGATTCGTCCCGGCGACACGGTGCTGGAGATCGGTCCGGGCCGGGGCGCGCTCACGGGCTTTTTCATGGAGTCCGGGGCGGGGAGGGTGCTGGCGCTGGAGAAGGACTGCGACCTTGCTGCGGAGCTGGCGAAACGCTGGCCGGAGCTTGGCGTGGTGAACGCCGACGCCATGCAGTTCCCCTGGGAGCGCCTGGACAGGCTCCCCTCCGTGCGCATTGTGGGCAATCTTCCGTACAACGTGGCCTCGCCCATCATGTGGGACATCGCCCGGCGCGCCACGCGTTTTGAGCGCGCGGTGTTCATGGTGCAGCTTGAGGTGGCGGAGCGGATAGTGGCCAGGACGCGCACCGGGGATTACGGTGGTCTGAGCGTATGGCTGCAAAGTTTCGTGCGGGCCGAGAAGCTTTTCAAGGTGGGACCAGGTGTTTTCCACCCCAAACCCAAGGTGGACTCCGCCGTGGTCTCCTTTACGCCGAAGCCGCTATCTGAAAGGCCGGACGAACCGGAGCGTTTCGCAGGGTTCATCAAGCGGCTGTTCGGAATGCGAAGAAAACAGCTGGGACGAATTCTTGGTCCGGACTTATCGGTTTCTGGAAGAGAATATCTAGATTCAGAAGGTCTTGGAGCCACCAGCAGGCCTGAGGAGCTTTCGCCGGGAGTCATGTATAACCTCTGGAAAACCCTCGGATAACGGGAACTGGGGTGAAATTGGCCTTTCGGAAGGGCAAAATGGGGGGAAACCCGTAGATTAAGCAAAAACAGGGCTTTCCCGCTGGACATTGATCTTTGATTGCTTTAAGCCTGACCCGTCTTCCGCCGAGCGGTCGGACCCCGAAAAGGTCCGGCCTTACTGGCTTTCGAGGGCTTGAAGAACCAACCGAACACGCAAGCCTCGATACGCTTGAGACGTATCGCAACAGAACCGAGGAGGAGAGGACCGATGACGAAGGCTGATCTGGTAGTGAAAATCGCTGAGAAGGCCGGCATCACCAAGGCCAACGCCGAACGCGCCCTGAACGCCTTCCTGGAGGCTGTTGAGGCCACTCTGGTTTCCGACGGGAAACTGACCCTGACTGGCTTCGGCACCTTCATGGTGGAAGAGCGCCAGGCCCGCACTGGCCGCAACCCCCGCACTGGCGCGGAAATCAACATCCCCGCCTCCAAGGTGGTGAAGTTCCGCCCCGGCAAGCTGCTGAAAGACGCAGTAAAGTAGTTTTTTAGGGGTGGTTTCGTGCCGCGTCTGCGGCCGGTCCTCCTCTGCTGTTCCTGCATTGCGGGTGTTTCCTGTTGCCGTACGCTGTGTGTGTTCCACACGGTCGTAATCCGGTTGTACGGGAACTCCCCGATTGCCCGGGGTGGTTGCCTCGGTGGAGCAGATGGATTTGCGCCGCCCGGTCGAGAGGCCGGGCGGCATTATTTTGTGCTATTCGTGAAATAGTTCTTGATGCCGGCTCAAGTGCAGGCTAAAGAATCGGTCTTTACGCTTATGCCATTTTCGGGCGTCCAGCCTGATGGCTGGACCGAAAGAGGGGGTGATCTCTTTGCCCGGTGTTTACCTTGAAGAATCTGACAACTTCGACATCTCCCTGCGTCGTTTCAAGAAGCAGGTGGAAAAGGCCGGCGTTCTCTCCGAGCTGAAAAAACGTCAGCACTATGAAAAGCCGAGTGTCATGCGCAAGAAGAAGAAGGCTGCCGCCCGCAAGCGTCTGCTCAAGAAGATGCGCAAGATCAACCAAATGTAATGAATCTCCAAGAAAAAATCGAAAAAGACTTTCTGGCTGCCTATAAGGCCAAGGAAGAGGTTCGGGTGGCCGTCTTGAGGATGCTCAAGACGGCTGCCAAGAACCGCCAGGTGGAGCTGTTGCGTCCCCTCACCGACGAGGAGATGCTTGAAGTGATCGCCCGGCAGGTCAAGCAGCGCCAGGAGTCCATCGTCTCGTTCCGCCAGGCTGGCCGCAACGAGATGGCCGACCGTGAGGAGGCCGAAATGGCCGAACTCAAGGGCTATCTCCCCACCCAGCTCACTGCCGAGGAGACCGCCGCAGCCGTGGACGCAGCCATTGCCGAAACGGGCGCGACCTCCGTCAAGCAGATGGGCATGGTGATGCAGGCGGTCATGGGCAAGCACAAGGGGCGCATCGACGGCAAGGCTGTCGGCGAACTGGTCAAGGCCCGGCTGTCGGCCTGATTCGGCCTGGTCTGGTTTGTACCGGCCTCCCGGCCAGTTTTTCCCGGACGTTGCTTTCCGGTTTGCGCTGTTGGCCCAGACGACGTTGTGAGTGGGGTTTCGGACGCGTTCCGGCTCCACTTTCCCGTTTTACGATGAGTGTCCGGCAGCAGCCGACTGTGGCCGGAGCGTGTTTTCGGCGTGATGTGCGTGTTGATTCAATCCCTGGCTGGACGCGTCGCATGCCGCACGCACCGCCGGGGCCACGATCATTGCGGGGCCGTCACATGAGTATCGCTGTCACTGCCGGGCCGACAAGCCCTTTGCATTTTGTGTCGGTCCATTCCATCCCAGAGTCTGCATTTCCATCAGATTCTGTAGAGTAGGCGATTCCCATGCATTCCCGCGCCCTCGTTCAGCTCGAATTTCCCAAAGTCCTGGCCCACCTGTCCCGGCTCGCCGTGAGCGAACCCGGAGCCGAGGCCTGCCTTGCGCTGTCCCCCATGGAGAGCCCTGCCGCGCTGTCTGCCGCCCAGGAGCTGCTGCGCCAGGGCCTGGCCTGCGCAGTGGAAACCGGCCTTCGCGTCCAGGCCTTTCCCGCCCTGGACGGCGTCTTCCAGTATCTTTCCCAGGCGCACCGCACCCTGGACGCCGACGGCCTGTGGGCCGTGCGCGAGGTGCTGGACGCAGCCAGGATTCTTCGCGACCACTTCGAATCCTCCCGCGAGCCTTTGCGCTGGCCCACCCTGGCCGACACGGTGCTCTCCTGCGTCTGGCCCCAGCGCCTGCACCCCGCGCTGAAACGCTGCCTCTCCAAGGACGGCGGCCTGCGCGACGAATCGAGCCCCGAGCTCTTCTCCGTGCGCCAGGAGATCAGGCGCATCCATCAACGCTGCACCACCCAGGTCAAGGACTTCGTCTCCAAGGAGGGGCTCGCCCTGTTCCTGCAGGACGACTACATGACCATCTCCTCGGACCGCTACGTGCTGCCCGTGAAGACCAACTTCAAGGGGCGCATCCAGGGCATCCTGCACGACTACTCCCAGACCGGCGAGACCTGCTACGTGGAGCCGTTGTTCCTGGTGGAGGTCAACAACCGCCTCCAGGAGCTCAAGCGCGAGGAGCGCGAGGAGGAGCTGAAGGTCCTCCAGTTCCTCACGGGCCTGTGCCGCGCCGAGGAAGACGAGCTGCACGGAGTGTACACCCTGTCCGTGGACATCGACGTGCTGCTGGCCAAGGCCGCGCTATCCGGCCTGCTGGACGGGCAGGTGCCGTCCGTGGGCGGCGAGGGCTCCGTGGAACTTTTCGCGGCGCGCCATCCCCTGCTGGCCCTGTCCGAGCCGGGCAAGGCCCGCCCTGTGGATATTCTCCTGAAGCCCGACCAGCGCGCGCTCATCATCAGCGGAGCCAACGCCGCAGGCAAGACCGTGTGCCTGAAGACTCTGGGCCTGAACGCCGTCATGGCCCTTTCCGGCCTGCCGATCCCCGTGAAAGAGGGAAGCCGCCTGCCGTTCTGGACGGACGTCTCGGTGTTCATGGGCGACGAACAGAGCCTGGAAGACCATCTCTCCACCTTCACCGCGCAGATCAGCCACCTGAGCCGCTCCTGGCCGGACCTTGGCCCGGACTCGCTTGTGCTGCTGGACGAGTTCGGCGCGGGCACCGATCCCTCGCAGGGCGCGGCCCTGGCCCAGGCAGTGGTGGACAAGCTTTTGGAAAAGGGCGCTTTCGTGGCTGCGGCCACGCACTTTCCCGCGCTCAAGGCCTACGGGCTCACCAAGCCGGGCGTGCGCTCGGCGTCCATGCTCTTCGACCCGCGCAGCAAGAAGCCCCTGTACGTGCTGGCCTACGACCAGGTGGGCGCGTCCGTGGCCCTGGACGTGGCGCGCGACTGCGGCCTGGACGAGGGAGTGCTGGATCAGGCCCAGAAGTACCTGCTGCTTGGCGGCGAGGATTCGGCCAAGCTCTTCGAGCGGCTGAACGAGCTGGCCCTGGAGCGCGAGCTGGAGATTCAGGCTTTGGGCCGCGAGCGCCTCAAGCTGGAAGAGAAGCGCCGCAAGCTGGCGGAAAATTTTGAGAAGGAGCGCAAGGTCCTTCTGGACGAGTTGCGCGCCCAGGCCCGCACCCTGCTGCGCCAGGCCGAGACCGAGAAAATCGGGCGCAAGCAGGCCATGAAGGAACTGGCCGAAACCCGCAAGGCCGTGGAAAAGCTCGGCGCGGGTGAAACCCAGGGGGCTTCCGCCCCGTCCTGGTCATGGGAGGACTCCAAGCCCGGCGACCAGGTGCGCCTGAAGGGGTGGGACAAATCAGGGACCGTGCGCGAAAAGGACGACAAGCGCCGCGCCCTCAAGGTGGACATGGGGGGCGTCAGCCTCTGGGCCGCTTTCGAGGACGTGACCCCGGTCCATGGCTCCGGCCAGCAGGCTGCGTCTGCCCCGCCTCCCGTGTCCGGCAAGAAGGCCAAGGCCGCAGCGCAGCTGTCCGGCACGGCTCCGTCAGGCGAAGAGGGCAAGCCTTCCACTGGGCCGACGCTGGTGCTGGACATTCGCGGCATGCGCGCCGAGGAGGCCGTCGCGGACCTCTCCAGCTTTCTGGACAAGGCCATCCTGCGCGGCGTCAGCAGCCTGGAGATCGTCCACGGGCGCGGCACCGGTGCGCTTCGGCGCGAGGTGCACGCCTTCCTCAAGGACTTCCCCGCCGTGGCGTCGTTCGCCGTGGCCGCCGAGGATCGCGGCGGCGACGGAATGACCATGGTGGAACTGAAATAATGCTTCCGGGGGGTTGCCCCCGGCGAAAACGGACTTAGCTTGAGCGCAACCCCAACACTGGCGGATCATGAAGAGCGATCCCAGGGCCATTCAGGCCCTCAAGTCCCGGATGAATATTGCCGATGTGGTCAAGCGCTACCTCGCGCTTCGGCCCGCCGGGTCGCGTCTCGTGGGATTGTGTCCGTTTCACAACGAGAAAACCGCATCGTTTAGCGTCAACCCGGACAAGGGCGTCTTCTATTGCTTCGGCTGCCAGGCGTCCGGTGATGTGATAGACTTTTACTGCCGTATCAACGGCCTGGACTTCCGTGAGGGTTTGGAGCAATTGGCTCGTGAGGCGGGTATCGCCCTGGCCGAATTCAAACCGGATCCCCAGGAGGAAATGCGGCGAAAGCAGCGCCAGGCGGCCAGCGACATGCACGCCCACGCCAGGGACCACTACCGCGACAATCTTCGTGGCCCCCAAGGCGAGCTTGCGCGCGAATACCTGGAGCGTCGGGGCGTGTCCCAGGAGATGGCCGAGCGCTTCCAGCTGGGGTACTCACTGAACGATTTTCACGGGCTGGCGCAGCATCTGCAACGCAAGGGGTTCAAATCCCAGGACGCCGTGGCCGCCGGGCTCATGGTCAGGGGCGACAACGGCAACGTGTGGGACCGCTTCCGCGACAGGCTGATGTTCCCCATTCACGAGGTGTCCGGCAAGGTCGTGGCCTTTGGCGGGCGCGTGATGGGCGAGGGCGAGCCCAAGTATCTGAACAGCGCCGATTCGGTGGTCTACAAGAAGGGCGACCATCTTTTCGGCCTGCATCAGGCCAGGGCCAACCTGGCGCGGGCCGGGCGGGCGCTCATCACCGAGGGCTACCTGGACGTTATCGCCCTGCACCAGCACGGCTTCACCGAAGCCGTGGGTGTGCTGGGCACGGCGCTGACGCCGCATCAGGTCAAGCGCCTGACCGGCTTCACCCGTCAGATCACCCTGGTGTTCGACGGCGACCCGGCTGGCGAGAAGGCCGCGCTTCGAAGCGCCCAGATGCTGCTGTCGCAGGGCGCGGAGTGCCGGGTGGTGCTCCTGCCGCAAGGCGAGGACGCGGACAGCGTGCTCAAGTCCGGCGGCGCACCGGCGTTCCAGGCCTGCCTGGACGCGGCCCGCGAAGGGCTTGATTTCTGCCTGTCCACCATAAGGCGCACGCGCTCCCCCAAGGAGCTGGTGGAGTGGGCCTTTGAATTTCTGGACGGCCTGGACTCCGACGGGGTCAAGGCCGCCATGCTGACCCGGCTGGCCCACGGGCTCGGCCTTGGGGAGCATGAACTGCGCAACCTGAACGCCACGCGCGCCGCGTCCCGGACCGATGCCCGGTCCGGATCGCAGGCTGGGGGCAGGGCGTCCGGCAAGGCGCAGCCTCTGAGCGCCGAAGCCAAGAAGGACGCACAGGTGCTGGAATTTGCCATCCGCTGTCCGGGCTATATCCCGGAATTGGAGCGGATAGGGGTTTTTGAGACCCTGGCCACGGATCGGGCCAGGGCTTTTTGGCGTCTTCTCGCCCAGTTCGGCCAGTACGACGTGCTGCCCTACCTGGACGAGCGCCAGAAGAGCTTCTGGGGACAATGCGCCAGCAAGGAGCCTCTCTCCGAAGAGGAGGCAAAAGGCTGGTGGGAAGACATAACGGCCCATGCGAGCCGCGAGCGGGCCGATGGACGCAAGCGTGAACTCATAGAGGCCATGCGCGTGGCGCAGGACGCGGGCGACTCCGCCGAAGTCACCCGGCTATCCCAGGCGTTAAGCGAGCTTGTGGGGAGGAATCAGTGAGCAATATCAAAGACATTCAGCAGATCAAAACCCTCATCGCCAAGGGCAAGGAAAAGGGCTTTCTCACCTTCGAGGAAGTCAACAAGGCCTTGCCCACGGAGTTGTCCACCAATCCGGAGCAGATCGAGGAAGTAATCTCCATTTTCGATTCCATGGACATCGCCATCGTGGATTCCGAAAAGGAGATGCGCAAGATCGAGGTCATGCCCGCCGAGGGTGAGGAAGCCCCCGAAGAGGCTGGCCTTGAACTCACCGAGACCGAGGACGCGCTGGACTACTCCGCGCGCTCCACCGATCCGGTGCGCATGTATCTTCGCGAGATGGGCGCGGTGCCGCTCCTGGACCGCGACGGCGAAGTGACCATCGCCAAGAAGATCGAGAACGGCGAGCTGGACGTGCTCTTCGCCCTGGTGGAGGTTCCCGTCGCCCTGGAGGAGCTCATCCAGGTGGGCGAGGATCTGAAGCTTGGCCGCATCAAGCTGAAGGACGTGGTCAAGACCATCGAGGAGGACGACCCCTCCGAGGACGAGATGAACCAGCGCTCACGGGTCATCTACCTCCTGGACGAACTCAAGGGCATCTTCAAGAAGCGCCGCAAGGTCTACCACAAGCTCGACTCCTGCGCCTGCCTGGAACGCCGCGTGGCCGGCGTGCAGAAAGAGATCATGGCCTTCAAGGAAGAGGTGGTCAACCGCCTGCGCGACATCAAGCTGGAGAAGACCCTCATCGACCGCGTCATTGAGACCGTCGAGGACTACGTGCGCCAGATGCACAACTGCCAGCGCGACCTTTCCGCCTACATCCTCTCCACCGGCAAGACCCAGGTGGAGATCCAGGGGCTGTTCAAGCAGCTCGAAGCCCGCGAGATCAACCCCATGGTGGCCGCCGAGGGCCTGGGCATGACCGTGGAAGAGGTCTTCTCCTTCAAGGAGATGATCCTGGCCAAGATGGAAATCCTCCACCGCCTCCAGGACAAGTGCTGCCATCACGTGCACGACCTGGAAGAGGTGCTCTGGCGCATCAAGCGCGGCAACAACGCCGCCGCCCGCGCCAAGCAGGAGCTCATCCGCGCCAACCTGCGTCTGGTTGTGTCCATCGCCAAGAAGTACACCAACCGTGGCCTTCAGTTCCTGGACCTGATCCAGGAGGGCAACATCGGCCTGATGAAGGCCGTTGACAAGTTCGAGTACCAGCGCGGCTACAAGTTCTCCACCTACGCCACCTGGTGGATCAGGCAGGCCATCACCCGCGCCATCGCGGATCAGGCCCGCACCATCCGCATTCCCGTGCACATGATCGAGACCATCAACAAGCTGATCCGCACCTCGCGCTATCTGGTGCAGGAGCTGGGACGCGATCCCACGCCTGAAGAGATCGCCGAGCGCATGGATTATCCGCTGGAGAAGGTCAAGAAGGTCCTGAAGATCGCCAAGGAGCCCATTTCCCTTGAGACGCCCATCGGCGACGAAGAGGATTCGAGCCTGGGAGATTTCATCGAGGACAAGAAGGCCCTGGCCCCGGCTGAAGAGGTGGTGAACACCAAGCTCATGGAGCAGATCGCCCGGGTGTTGTCGGACCTGACCCCCAGGGAAGAACAGGTGCTCAGGAAGCGCTTCGGCATCGGCGAGAAGAGCGACCACACCCTGGAAGAAGTCGGCAAGCTGTTCAACGTGACGCGCGAACGCATCAGGCAGATCGAGGCCAAGGCCTTGCGGAAGCTCAGGCACCCGGTGCGGAGCCAGCATTTGCGGTCGTATTACGAAAGCTAAGTCGTAAAAAGACAAGCCGGACGGGGAGAAGCCTCCGGCGGCCAAATGGGCAAGCCCCTTTGGAATCCCATATTAAAAGCGCCGGGCGGTTATGCCGCCCGGCGCTTTTGTTTTGGGGCTGTCCCTTTTTCCCCCCATGGGCTAAGAGGGTAAGAATTTCCGAAGGAGCCGGGTTGCGGATGTCCCGGGCAACGCAAAGGAGGCACCATGCAAGCCATCACCCCGTGTCTGTGGTTCGACGGCAAGGCCGAGGAAGCGGCGAATTTCTATATTTCGGTTTTTAAGAACGCAAAACTCGGCGAGGTCATGCGTTACGGCGAGGCTGGTCCGGGCGAGAAAGGCAGCGTCCTGATGGTCACGTTCACACTGAACGGGCAGGAATTTTCGGCCTTGAACGGCGGCCCGGAGTTTCAGTTCACGCCGGCCATCTCGTTCGCCGTGCCCTGCGACACTCAGGAAGAGATCGATCATTACTGGACGCGCCTCCTCGAGGGCGGCGCGCCCATGGAATGCGGCTGGCTCTCGGACAAATTCGGTGTGTCGTGGCAGATCTTTCCCGCGATCCTGCCCGTCATGCTACGGGACAAAGATGCCAGGAAGGCCGACAACGTCATGCGGGCCATGCTGAAGATGGTAAAGCTGGATATCGCCCTGCTGAGGCAGGCCTACGAGGAGGCATGACCGGCGGAGGAAGGTGGCGGCCGAAGGGGCAAGCCCCTTTGGAATCCCATATAAAGCGCTGGGCGGTGTGGCCGCCCGGCGCTTTGTTGTTCAATGTGAAGGACTACCGCTCCCCCCGCCGGAACTGATCCTGCAAATCCCGAATCTCCTTGGGCAGCAGCATTCGCATCTTAAGCCCCTCAAAGAGCCACGCCGCCCGCCGTTCCATCGACCACGTCCCGTACTCGTTTATCATCTCCGGGGTCGGTTCGTGGTAAAAGTCCAGAAGAAGCTTTTTATCATCCAAGGGCCAGCCTTTTGATGTGTCATGGCTCCTGATATGTCATGTCCTGGAATACGTCACGCGCCATCCCGTGTACCCCTTCCTCCACCCGCCAACTCCAAACGCCGCACCGGCCAATCTAACAGCAAAACCAGCCTGCTACCCGGCGAGCCCCCAACCTGAAGGAAGTCTCAAGGCATCCGCCCGGACGGACACCTCACCGCTTGGCCTTGCTGCGCGTCGGTATCCCGGCCAGCCCGAGGTGTCGGTAGATGCTCGGCACGCTCAGGCCCGAGGTCTGGCTGGCCCTGGCGATGTCGTGGTCGCAGGCAGCCATGAGCTGCGTGAAATAGGCCGTGTCACGCAAGGATTTGTACTCTTCATAGGTCGGCACGGCGCGCACGCCAGCCGCCTCCGGAGAAGGGTCCCGCCCTGCGGGCGGTTGCCCCGGCGGCGCGTCGGGAGCCGTCCTTTCCCCCCTGTCTCCCGCAAGCCCTCTATCGGGAGTGTCCAGACAGGACATGCGCACGTTGCGGGGCAGGTGTTTGGGGTAGATCGCAGGGTCATCCCCGGCCTCGATCACAGCCGCCTCCATCACGTTGCCGAGCTCCCGGACGTTGCCCGGCCAGGTATAGCCCTCAAGCACCTTGCCGAGCTGCGGGGAGATGCGCTTGGGGGGCTGCCCGTAGCGTTCGCAGTATCTGGCCACGAAGTGGTCCGCCAGCAGCGTCACGTCGCTGTCGCGGTCGCGCAGGGGGGGCAGGGCGACCTCCACCGTGCGCAGCCGGAACAGCAGGTCGCTGCGGAAGTTGCCGCTGTGGGTCATGGATTCCAGGTCGCGGTTGGTGGCCGCCACCAGCCGGAAGTCGCTGGTTTGCTCCTGGGCCGCGCCCACCGCGCGGAAGCGGTGCTCCTGCAACACCCGCAGGAAGGACTTCTGGAGCGACGGCGGCAGCTCGCCGACCTCGTCCAGGAACAGCGTGCCGCCGTTGGCCCTGGCCACCAGCCCCTTGTGGTCGGTGTGCGCCCCGGTGAAGGCCCCTTTGGCGTGTCCGTACAGCAGGCTCTCCACCAGCGACTCGGAGAGGTTCGAGCAGTCCACCACCACGAACGGGCCTGCCCGGCGGCAGCTGTTGGCGTGGATGGCCTGGGCCACCAGTTCCTTGCCAACGCCGGTCTCGCCGAGGATCAGCACGCTGGCTTCGCTTTCCGCTGCGCGCGAGATAAGCCTCTTGGCGCGCTTCATGGAGGGCGAATCGCCGATGATACCGCACTCGTCGAACGCTGATTTGATCTTCAGGTTGGCGATGCGGTCCTTGCGGTAGTTCAGGGCGCTTTGCAGCGATGCCTTGACGATGTGGGGCGATGCCGGTTTGGTGATGTAGTCCCAGGCGCCGCTGGCCATGGTTTCCTGCGCGCCGTAGTTGTTGCCCATCCCCGTGATGACGATGATCTCCGGGAAGGGCGCGATGGCGGACAGGTCGTCGATGGCCTTCTTGCCGTCGCCGTCGGGGAGGCCAAGGTCCAGATAGATGATGTCCACGCCAGTCATGGCCAGCTCCATCCCGGCGCTCAGGCTGGCCGCCAGCAGTATCTCGTGTCCTCTGCCCGCAAAGCAGCGCGTCAGGCTGTTGCGGACGGATTCGTCGTCGTCGATGATCAGGATTCTGGCCATGGCAATCCCCTTTTGGGCCATTAAACGCTGAAGGCGCGCGTTTACCGGCAGTGCCTTCTGACGTTCTCCACCAGCGCGCGCGGGGTCATGGGCTTGAGCACGAATCCCGCGATGCCCGGCTTGTTTGCCAGCTTTTCCAGAGCGGGTTCGATGAACCCGGTGCAGATGAGGATCTTGGCTTTGTCGTCGCCGTCCAGGATGCGGTTGGCCATCTCGACGCCGTCCATGTCGGGCATGGACTGGTCCGCGAGGATCAGGTCGAAGTGTCCCTCGGCCTGTTGGTGGCACTCGAGCCCCTCCTGGCCGCTCCCGGCAGTGGTCACCCGGAATCCCGAGTGGCGCAGGACGCGGGCCATGGCGCGAAGCGCGCTCTTGTCGTCGTCCACCAGCAGGATGTGCCCGTCGTCGGTTCGCGTCTGGCGAGGCTGGGCCACGATCCTGGTCTCCACTGGTTCGGATGCGGGAAGGTAGGCCGTGAAGCTGGTCCCGGAGCCGGGCAGGCTTTCCACGTGCACGCTGCCGCCCATGCTGGTGACGATGGAGTGCACCACGGCGAGCCCCATGCCTGTGCCGCCGCTGCTCTTCTTGGTGGTGTAGAAGGGCTCGAAGATGCGCTCCAGCCTGTCCTGGGCGATGCCGAAGCCCGTGTCCGACACGCGCAGGATCACGTATTCGCCAAGGGTCAGGCCGGGGTAGGGCGCGCTTTTGAGCGACTCCACGAACACCGAGCCCACCTCGACGCTCAGGGTCCCACCGTCGGGCATGGCCTGCACGGCGTTGCGGCAGAGGTTCAGCAGCAGCTGCTGCATCTGGGCCGGATTGCCCATGATGCAGTACCGGAGTGCGCTGAAGTCTACCTCGATGGCCACGTTGGGGGGCAGGGAGACCTGGAGCAGCTCCAGGTTCTCCTTCACCAGGGGGACCAGTTGCAGCGGCGCGCGGCTGACGTTCTGCTGCCTGCTGTATTCCAGCACCTGCTCCACGAGGTCGGCGGCGCGGTAAGCCGCCCGCAGGGCTTCGTTCAGCGACTCGACGGTCTCCTGTTCCTCGGCCCTGCCCAGTGCGAAGTCGATGTTGAAGATGATCGGCAGCAGGTTGTTGTTCAGATCGTGGGCGATGCCTCCGGCCAGCACGCCGATGGCGCGCATTTTTTGCGCCTGGAACAGCTCCTTCTCCACCCGCTTGAGTTCCGTGACGTCTATGCCCAGCTCCACCACCAGCGGTTCGCCGAATTCGTCCTCGAAGGGATAGTCGTGCACGCGGAAGGTGCGGCCCTCGCAGTCTGTGAACTCCCAGTCTTCGGGGCTGCCGGTCTCGAACACGCGGAAGGTGGGGCAGAACGGACAGGGGGTGTCCCGGCCGCTGAACACTTCGTAGCAGAGCCGTCCCTGCGTCTCTCCGTAGAGGTTGCGGGTCTTTTTGTTGGAGTAGGCCACGGTGTAGTCGGGCCGCTGCATGTATACGTAGATGGGGATGTCCTCGATGATGCGGAAGAACAGCTCGCGCCCCCGCACCTTCATGAGCTCGGCCTGATGGCGGGCTGCACGCTCGGCGGCAAGGGCCTGTTGCAGGCCTTCCATGGCGGTCAGCTCCCGGACCTCGGCCATGACCTCGCCCTGGCATGCGCCGGAGGCGATGAACCTGCACGCGTACTGAATGGCGACTCCGCCCGTCTTGGCCTCCACGGTGATGTTCTGCTCCTGGCCGTCCTTCCGGACACGGTGAGCCCCCTCCGAGAGGGCGGCGCGCAACGAGGCGAGGGACTCCCCGGCATCTTTGGCTGAAAGGTCGCGCCCTGGGCCTGCGGGGGCAAGTTCGCGGAACGCCTTGTTGGCGTAGGACATCGTGCCGGACGCATCGAACACGGCCAGGGCGGTCGGGCAGTTCTCGGCATACCGGAGGAAGCCGCAGGAGGCGTTCAGGGGGGATTGAAGTTCTTTTTTTGACATTTTCGTCATCCTTGGTTTCTGCCTAGCCCGCCTGCTCCAGGAAATCAACTGCCAAATATTCTTAATAAAATGTTTTATCTTATATGTTTATGCTAGTAATCGGCGCTGTTGTATCATGTTTGAGAAAATTCTTCTCATTTCTTAGAAGTTGAGCTTGCCTTCTGCGCCTCCCCCCTGGCGTGGCCTGTGTCACGCAATCAACATAACATCCTGAAATGTATAGGCAGTGTTGAAGGGTGCGCATTTGGCACGCCCCTTGAATTAGTGGTCGTGATTTTACGGGAATGTAAAACGCCGCATGAGGGCGCTCGGGCCGGGACCACCAATTCAACACGGAATGGGAAACGTATGACCATGCTCCAGAATAAGTCCAGTCAGATCGATATCATCAAGAAAACGATCCGCGACCACGACATCCAGTTCATCCGCTTCGAACAGGCCGACCTGTACGGCGTTTCCCGGAGCAAAACCGTCCCCGTGGGCTGTTTCATGGATTACGTGGACAACGGCTTGAACTTCTACGGCGGCCTGCTGGGCCTGGACATTCAGTCCATGGTCCCGAGCGGCACCGGGTACGCCGAAGAGGTGGCCTACGCCGACCACTGCACCGTACCTGACCTCTCCACCTTCACGGTGCTGCCCTGGGTTCCCAACACGGCCAACATCACCGTGGACCCCTACTGGTACGACGGCTCCCCGGCCATGGCCTCGCCCCGCCTGCTGCTGAAGAAGATAATAAACGAATTCGACAAGATGGGGTACGTCTGCCGCCTGGGCTACGAGTTCGAGTTCTACGTCCTCGACGCCAAGACCAGGGAGCCCGCCTACACGGGCCAGCCCATCTTCGTGACCCTGAAGAACAACTTCGACATCAACTTCACCTACGACCTGATGCGCAAGATGGATCAGGCCGGGGTGCGCATCATCACCCAGAACTCCGAACACGGTCCCGGCCAGCAGGAGCTGAACCTCTACTACAAGGACGGCCTCGCCGCCGCAGACACGGCCTTCCTGTTCAAGAACGGCACCAAGGAGATCGCCCTCCAGCACGGCTACCTGGCCACCTGGATGACCAAGCCCTTCATCGATTCCAGCGGCTCCGGATCGCACTTCCACGTCAGCCTGATCGACAAGAAGACCGGCAGGAACGTCTTTGACGACCCCAGCGCCGAATACGGCCTGACGGATCTGGCCAAGAAATTCCTCGCTGGCGTGCTCAAACACGCCAGGGCCAACACCGTGTTCACCGCGCCCACCATCAACTGCTACAAGCGCTACCGCATAAACTCCTTCGCGCCCCACAGCGCCACCTGGGGCATGGAGAACCGCACCATCGGCGTGCGCCTGAAGGGATGCCGGGGGCAGAGCACCCATTTCGAGAACCGCCTGGCCTGCGGCGGCACCAACCCCTATCTGCTGGCGCTCAGCACCCTGGCCGCCGGGCTTGAGGGCATCCAGTCGTCGCCCGAGTTGCCCGCGCCCATCACGGACATCGCCTACCTGCGTGACGACGTGCCCAAGCTGCCCTTCAGCCTGGAAGAGGCTGTGGACGAATTTGAAAAAGACACCGCCCTGCACGCCGTGCTGGACCCGGAGTTCGTCAAGCTGGTCCTGGCCGTGAAGCGCTTCGAGGTGGAGAACGCCAAGAGCCGGTTCGAGGACTACGGCACCCCGGCCTTCAACAACCGGGTCGATCCCTGGGAATGGGACTACTACATGGAGCTTATCTAGTTCTGCCTGCCTGTACCGGTAGGGGGGAGGGCACGCCGCGCCCCTCCCCCCCAAGAACAGACATGTTTGAGATTCATGGAGATACGAATGCCTTCTTCCATACCTGTCCTGGACCTCTCAGGGTCGCCTTACGAGATCGGACTTGCGCACGGCAAGGCCATGAAGGACCTCATCACGGAGTTCGTGGCCTCCGTTACTGCCGTGCATCAGGCCAACAACACCTTCCTGAAGGCGGAGCGCCACTCCCTGATTTCGTTTTGCATGCGCAACCAGGGCTTCCTGGAAAAATTCTCCATGGACCTTCTTGATGAAATGCGCGGCATTGCCGCCGGAGCGGGCGTGCCCTTCGAGGACATCGTCTACCTGAACTGCTTCCTGGAGCTTGAAGACCTGCGCGCTCCGGGCCTGGGTGGAAAAGCCCTGCCCGACGCCCTGTGGGGGTGCACCACCTTCAACATCACGCGCTCGGCCAGCGCGGACGGTCGGGCCTACATCGGCCAGACCTACGACATGGAGAAGTACTACGAGCGCTTCCTGTGCGTGCTGCGCATCACCCCGGAGAGAGGCCCGGCCATGCTGGTGCTCACCTTCGCGGGCATCCTGGGCCTGAACGGCCTGAACGCCGCCGGAGTGGGGGCCGTGATCAACAAGGTAGCGGCCACGGACGCACGCCCCGGCGTGATCTATCCCTTCGTCATGCGCAAGGCCCTGGCCGCCGAGCGCATTGGCGACGCCCTGGGCGCGGTGATCTTTTCCCCGCGCGCCACGGGCATCACCTACCAGCTGGCCGGATCAGGCGTAGCCTTCTGCGCCGAGACCTCGGCCACCTACTACCAGCTGCTGGATATCGACGGGGCCGTGGCCCACACCAACCACTACGTGGGCCAGTTCATGCGCCGCTTCGAAACGCCCGGCTGGCTCTCCCACGGTGGGTCCATGGTGCGCAAACAGGTGGCGGACGGCTTCCTCAAGAAGCACCGGGGCGCTCTGACCCCGGAACTGCTGAAAGACTTGAGTCGCGACCACACCAACCATCCCCGCTGCATCTGCGCCCACGGGTTCCCCGGAGAGGACGAGAAGACCGCTTTCCATACGGTCTTCGGGATCGTGATGGACCCTGCGGCGGGCTGGTTCGACGTGTGCGCGGGCAACCCGTGCGAGAACGAGTATCAGCGGTGCAGTCTGTAGCGTTGCCGTTGTGAAGAGAATGAGCGGGATTGTTACGCTATGAAAATGGTTCTTTCGCGTTGTGATCGCAGGAAAGATTCTTGTTTAGGGCAAATGCGTTATGTGCGGCGAGGCCAGTGAGCGCATTCCGTCAGCGGAGAGCTTCCCGGTACAGGAACAACAGGCCAGGGCTTCATTGTTTGCAACAGTGTTACATAACTTCCTTTCGAGAGGTGTGACGTGGCAAAGACAAATCCTGAAATCGATGTGGTGCTCAACAAGTTCGACGCGGGCGGCATGAGCCGCAGGAGCTTTTTGAGCAAGATGACGGCCCTTGGCGTCACGGCCTTCGTGGCCAACGCGGTGAGCCTGTCGCCCCTGGGCGCGGTCAAGGCCTTTGCGGCCATCGGCGGCCCCGAGGAGCGCGCCTGGGAGCTGGCCAAGATCGCCGCCGCCAAGGCCACCAAGAAGTCCCTGACCCTCTTGATCCCCACCGGCTCCATCGGCAACATGACCCCCTACGCCGACAAGTGGAAGAACGAGCTGGGCATCACCCTGGAGTTCATCGAGGAGCCGGACGAGGTCATCCACACCAAGGGCATGCAGGAAGCCGTGGCCAAGACCGGCCGCTACGACGTCATGATGCCCACGGCCATGTCCTACCCCGACTGGATCGACTCGGGCGTGATCTATGACCTCACCGAGTGGACCGAGAAATACCAGCCCGACCTCTTCGACAAGGAGTGGGGCGTGGTCTTCCCGGCCAGCCACCACGCGCAGCTTTACAACGGACGCGTCGCTGGCCTCTTGAACGACGGCGACCAGATCACCCTCTTGTGCCGCGACGACTATCTGAAGAATCCCGACAAGGCCAAGGCCTTCGCCGACAAGTACGGCTACCCCCTGGCCGTGCCCAATACCTGGAAGGAATACTACAACCTCGCGCAGTTCATGCACGACCCGGCCAACAAGTTCTACGGCAGCCTGGAGTACCGCTCCCCGTATTACGTGAAGTGGATGTTCATGCAGCGCCTGGTGTCCAAGGGACGCCTGTACTTCGACCAGGACATGAACCCCACCTTCAACTCCGACGAGGGCGTCGCCGCGCTGGAAGACATGCTGGCGATGAACAAGTACCTGCACCCGGACGCCTTCAGCTTCACCTGGTCCTCCAACTACAACGCTTTCGGTCGCGGCGAAGGCTTCATGAACATCGTGTGGCCCTCCGGCTACAAGTACTCCAAGGCCCCCTCCACCGGACCCGCCACCTCAGGCAAGATCGCCGCCACCGTGATGCCCGCCGACACCCTGAAGGACGGCACCAAGCTCTACGCGGGCATGTTCTGCTGGGGCTACGGCTACGCGGTGTCCAAGTACTCCGCCAACCCGGAGCTGGCATACGCCTACTCCCAGTGGATGACCTCCCCCACCATCTCGGCGGACGCCATCCCGTACCTGGGCGGCTACTCGGACCCCTACCGCATCAACCACATGCTCAAGCCCACCCAGCGGCTGATCGACACCTACACGGTCCCCTACCTGCAAACCCTGTACGACAACATGGTCAACACCGTGCCCGACTTCTGCCTGCCCGGCGGCTTCGAGTACCAGGACGCCCTGGACAAGCAGGTGCACGCCTGCATGACCGGAGCGATCGCCCCCAAACCCGCCCTGGACAACGCCGCCCGCGCCTTTGACCGGATCACCAAGCGCATCGGTAAGGAAAAGGTGAAGAAGTCCTGGCTGGCGCTGACCAAGAACCTGGCCGAGCCCATCAAGAAGGCCAGCGGCGCGGACAAGTGGAGCTGACAGCCCGCCTTGAAAGTCGACTCTTGCAGCCTGTTCAATGAACTCGATGGCAAGGCGCAGGAAATACCAGGCCCGATGCGTATTGGGCATACGTGAGGGCTTGGCTGTTTCCAGGCAACGCAGCCGGCGGGGATTATTAATCAGGCTGCCAACCCCCATGCGGGCGGCCGCAGAAAATCTGGCCTGAGCCTTTTGCAGAGCCCAAACGGCCGCGAGGTATTCATAGTGGATGATCGAGTTGGAATCGCAACAACCGTCGATGCGCCGCCCTCCGAGGGGAAACCCTCGGGGGGGCGGCCCCAGGGGGGCCTTGGCAGCACGGCTGTGGCCCGCATCCTGACCCTGCCGGGGCAGGTGGTGTCCATCGTTGTTCTGGTGGTGCCGCTGATGGTCGCCCTGTACATGAGCTTCACGGACTGGTCGCCCACGCGCAGTTCCCTGCTGGACGCCCAGTTCGTGGGGTTCGACAACTACAGCGACCTGCTGATTTGGGATACGCGCTTCGTCTATGCCGTAGTCAGGACGCTGCTCATTTCGGCGGTGTGCCTGTCGCTGGAATTCGTGCTGGGGTTGGGGCTGGCTGTCCTCTTCCTGAGGGAGTTCAGGGGCAAGTCGCTCCTGTTTTCGGCCTTCCTCACACCCATGATGATCCTGCCCGTGGTGGTCGGCTACACGTTCTGGATGCTGTTCCAGTCCAACGGGCCGGTGAACCAGATCCTGGAATTCTTCCTGGGGTCGCAGGCCACGCTGGAGTGGTTCCGGCGCGCCCCGCTGGCCATTCTGGCGGTCATCATCACGGAGGTCTGGCACTGGACCCCGCTGTTCTTCCTGATCCTGCTCTCCGGGCTCAATTCCGTGCCGGAAAACCCGGTGCGCGCGGCGGTCATCCTGGGCGCGAACCCACGCCAGGTGTTCTGGCGGGTGGTGATGCCCATGATTAAGCCGGTCATCATCGTGGCCTTCGTCATCCGCTCCATGGAGATCATCAAGCTCTTCGACGAGGTATACATGCTGACCAGGGGCGGGCCGGGCTCCTCCACGGAGACCATCAGCCTCTACATCTACAAGCTGGCCTTTAACGACTTCCAGCTGGCCTACGGCGCGGCCGCCGCGTTCATCGTGCTGGTGGGGTCGCTCGCCCTGGTGCACCTGCTGCTCGCGCCGGTCCGCGACCAACTTCTGGAGGGCGGACGCTGATGCACGCCAAGAAGCTCTCTTTCCCCCTGGCCGTGGTCATGGGCGCGGCGCTCGTCCTGGTGCTGTTTCCGGTGTTCTGGATAGCCATGACGTCCATCAAGCCACCCATCGACTGGAACGCCTCGCCAGCGATCTGGCTGCCCTCGGAGCCCACGCTGATCAACTTCCAGACCCTCTTCAACCCCGACGCCATCCGCGAATACGGCGTAGGCGGCGTAAGCCAGGCCGCCACGAAGTCCGTTATCGGCTCCGTGCTGGCCTCGGTGGTGTCCACGGCGCTGTCGGTGCTCATCGGGCTGTTCTCAGCCATCGGCATCACGCGCTACGGCAGCGGCAGCAAGGCTACCCCGCTTATCATCCTGTCAGGCCGGATGTTCCCCCCGGCGGCCATCGCCGTGCCCTTCGTGATTATCTTCTCCAACGTGGGGCTGACAGACAGCTACACGGGCATCATCGCCATTTACGTGGCGGCCACGCTGCCGTTCTCCACCTGGATGCTCAAAAGCTTCGTGGAGGATCTCCCGCGCGAGATCGAGGAAGCGGCCATGATCGACGGTCGCTCCCGCCTGGCGGCCCACCTCACCGTGACGATCCCCCTGATCCGGGGCGGGCTGTTCGCCACCACCCTGTTCATCTTCATCCTCAACTGGTCGGAGTTCATGTTCGCGCTGGTGTTGTCCTACTCCAACGTCAGCACCATCCCGGTGCAGCTGGCCAAGTACGTAACGGCCACGGCGGGGACGCTCTACGGCGTGCAGGCGGCCCTGGCCGTGCTCGCCATGGTCCCCCTCATTCTCGCGGGCTATCTCATCCAGTCGCATCTTGCGCGCGGCATGACCTTTGGAGCGATCAAGAAATGAACAGGCCCAAATTGGAACTGGTTTCCCTCTGCAAGGAATACGGCGAAGGGTCCGTGCCAGCGGTGGACGGCATCGACCTGAGCATCGAGGCGGGCGAGACCATCGCCCTGCTGGGGCCTTCCGGCTGCGGGAAGTCCACCACCCTGAACATGATCGTCGGCCTGGAAAACCCCACCTCCGGCGACATCCAGATCGACGGCAAGTCCGTGGTGGGCATCCCGCCGGGCCAGCGCAACATCGGCTTGGTCTTCCAGGACTACGCGGTGTTCACGGCCATGACCGTGCGCCAGAATCTGGCCTTCGGCCTGGAGGTGCGCAAGGTCGCGGATCATGAAATCAAGCGCGCCGTGGACGAAGTGGCCGAGCTTTTGGGCATGTCCGACCGCCTGGACGCCAAGGCCAAGGAGCTGGGCGGGTCCGAGCTCCAGCGGGTGGCCATCGGGCGCACCCTGGTGACCAAGCCTGCCATCCTGCTGCTGGACGAGCCCCTCTCCAACCTGGAGACGGCGGCCCGGCTGGCCATGCGCCGCGAGCTGCGCCGCTTGCAGAGCGAGATCGGCCTGACCATCATCTACGTGACTCACGACCAGATCGAGGCTTTGTCCCTGGCGGACCGCATCGCGGTGATGCGCTCGGGCAAGATCCTCCAGGTGGAGAAGACGGCGCTCATCTGCGACAAGCCGGACCACGTGTTCGTGGCCGGATTCCTGGGGTCACCGCCCATGAACCTGATCTCGGGGGAACTTGCGGCCTCGGGCGAGGGCCTGCGCTTCGTCCAGGACGGCTTCTCGCTGCGGGTCGCGGACGGGGAGTGCGCCTCCGGGGTGCGCCCCTACAGCCGCTACACGCTTGGCATCAGGCCGGAGTCGCTGCGCGTGGTCCCGGAGAGCGGGGCAGAGCTTCGCGGCACGGTGCTCCTGGTGGAGACGCGCGGGCCGGAGGTGATCCTCACGGTGGCCGTGGGCTCCGTCAACCTGAAGATGGTGGCCCCGGCCCTGAGCCATCCGGCAGAGGGCGAAACCGTGGGCCTTTGGGTGGACAGCGACGCCCTGGTGTTCTTCTGCGGCAAGACCAGCCGCAGGATCGACGATCTTTTCACCGGGAGGGTGTGCGCATGAGCGGCGAGATGAAACCTTTGGACGTGTCCGTGCTCCACATGGGCGGCGTGAGCAAGAGCTTCCGGGGAAAACCGGCCCTGCGCGACGTGGAGTTTCACGTCCCGGCCTCCTCCCTGACCGTCATCCTCGGACCGGCGGGCGCGGGCAAGACCACCACCCTGCGCATGATCGCCGGGCTGGACAAGCCCGATGCGGGTACCGTGTCACTCAACGGCCAGGACGTGAGCGGATGGGAGCCGCGCGACCGCAACATCGCCATGATATTCGACAACCTGGCGCTCTATCCCGACAAGACCGGATTTGAGAACATCGCCAGCCCGCTGGTGATCCGTGGGGAGTCCAAGCACGTCATAAAAGAGAAGGTGGCCGGGATGGCCGCCAAGCTCAAGGTGTCGCACACCCTGGACCGGCTTCCAAAGACCATGAGCGGCGGCGAACGCCAGCGCATCGCCCTGGGGCGGGCGCTGATCCGCACCCCGGTGCTATTCCTGCTGGACGAGCCCCTCTCCAGCCTGGACGCCATGCTGCGCATCGAGTTGCGCGCGGAGCTCAAGCGCTTGCAGCGCGAATGCGGCTGCACCTTCCTGATGGCCACGCCGGACTACACCGAGGCCCTGGCCATCGCCGACACCGTGGTCATGCTGCGCGAGGGCCGGGTGGTGCAGATAGACGCCCCCCAGACCCTCTATGACCTGCCCGTGGACCGGGAGGTGGCGCAGTTCGTGGGCGCTCCCCAGATCAACCTGATCCGCGCGCGCATCGAGACGCTTGGGCACGGCGTCATCCTGGCCGCCGGCGCGGTCCTGCCCCTTCCGGAGCACTTGAAGGCCGGACTGTCCGGCTCGGAGCCCGACTTCGAACTGGGCATACGCCCCGAGAACCTTGCGCTTGCCGCAAACGATTCTGACGCACCCATCCGCGCGCAGGTGGTGGACGTGGAAGCCCTGGGCGTCAAATCCGTGCTCACCGTCCGCAACGACGCGGCGGAGCTGCGCCTGGTGGTGGAGAGCGTCCGCACGCTCGGGATGCGGGCGGGGCAGAACGTGGGCGTCGAAATAGTCAATCCTTCCGCCCTGCTGGCATTCAGCCTGGGAACCGGACGGCGTATCACGGCCTGAGCCCTCCCGGACGCATCGTGCTTATGCAAACCTGCACACGCGGCTCCAGCGCCTTGACCGGCTCGCGGCCTGGAAGCGGCGTTGTCTCCCGGACCTTAAGCGCTCGCACATGACATGATAAACATCTTCGTCACCTACCGATGCAACTTGGCCTGCCCTTACTGTTTTGCCAGGGGGCTCGCCCGTGCGTATCCGGCGGACATGACGCCGGAGAGTTTCAACGCGTTGCTGGGCTGGATGGAGTCGGCCCGGTTGCAGTCTGCGGCCTTCATCGGCGGCGAGCCCACGCTGCACCCGCATCTGGCGGACATGATCGAGCGGACGACGGCTGCCGGAATCCCGGCGGTGCTCTTCACCAACGGGCTGTTTCCCGCCCCCCTGGCCGAAAGGCTGGCCGGGAGCGTGTCCAACTTCGTGGTCAACTACAATGATCCGTCCCTGTACACGAGAGCCCAGAGCGCCGCGTTGCATGCCAACCTGTCGCTCTTGCGCGACCTGGGCGCGCGGATAACCTTCTCCAAGAACTTCTCCGCCGGACTGTGCGAATACGGCTACCTGCTGGAGGGGGTGGAGCGCTACGGCGTCCGGGCCGTGCGCTACGACATCTCCCGCCCCGACGCCGAGGCCGCCAACGAGCACCTGGGCCTGGAGCAGGCTTCCGGCATGGCCACGCACATCGTCGGGTTCGTGAGGGCCTGCGAGGAGCGGGGCGTGCGCACCGGGCTTGATTGCTGCGTGCGCCTTTGCGATCTGCCCGAGCCCGACCGGCGCTATCTGGAGCAGGTGTCCATGAAGTTCCGGGGCATCTGCCATCCCTCCATCGACGTGCATCCGGACCTGGGCGCGTCCTACTGTCTGCCGCTGCACGACGTGCGCGTGCCGGACGTGACCGCCTTCGAAGGCGAGCAGGCCCTGATGGGCCATTTCGCCGAAATCACGCGCCCCATCCGGTTCTCCGGCTCCGAAGCCCGCTGCGGCGGCTGCGCCGAGTTCAAGCGCCATTGCCAGGGCGGCTGCATGGCCCTCACCCGGCCCCGTGTTCCCGACGTCAATCCGAGCCCTCACATTCTCTTGCCTGGAGCATCACTGCAATGAGCGACATCAAGACCATCGTCACCACCTGCACCCGCGACTGCGCCAACACCTGCGGTCTGGTCGCCACGGTGGAAAACGGACGCCTGATCAAACTGACCGGCGATCCCGACCATCCGCTGACCAGGGGGCTGGCCTGCCACAAGACGGCGAAATACGTAACGCGCGTCTACAGCCCGGAGCGCGTCACGCATCCCATGATGCGCCGCAACGGCGAGTGGGAGCGCGTCACCTGGGACGAGGCCCTGGACCATATCGCCCAGCGCATGAAGTCGATCCGCGACGAGTCCGGCAACGAGGCCATCCTGTACTACCAGGGCTACGGCGAACGCACGGCGCTCAAACTGCTGAACCGCTATTTCTTCAACCTGTTCGGAGGCGTGACCACGCTCCGGGGCTCGCTCTGCGGAGGAGCGGGGCAGGCGTCGCAGAACCTGGACGTGGGGGAGCGCGTCTCCCACGACCCGCTGGACCACCACAACAGTGCGTCCATGATCCTCTGGGCCAGGAACCCGGTGTCCACCAACATAAGCCTTGTGCCCATCATGCGCGAGATACGCAAACGGGGCGGGCGGGTCATCGTGATCGATCCCATGCGCAACCGGTCGGCCCCGCTGGCGGACAGGCACATCGCCCCGCAGCCAGGCCGCGACGCGTACCTGGCCCTGGCCGCCGCGAAGCTGATTTTCCAGGCCGGGAAAGAGGACCGGGATTTCCTGGAGCGCTGCGCCGAGGGTGCGCGCGAGTTCCGGCGTCTGGTGGACAGCTACTCCCTGGAGCAGCTGTGCGAGCTGGCCGGAGTGCCCGTGGAGGACGCGCAGTACCTGGCCGAGACGCTCATGGAGCAGAAACCCACAGCCACACTGATGGGCTGGGGGCTGCACCGTCACGAGTACGCGCACCAGTCAATTCGTGCGGTGGACGCCCTGGGCGCGGTGTCCGGCAACATCGGCGTGCCTGGCGGCGGCGTGAGCCAGGGGTTCGAGGAGTACGGCCCCTATGACCAGCAATATTGGGGCGACGGGCTGAATCCTCCCCGGCGCACGCTCCTATTGCCCAGGGTCGGCGAAGAGATCCTGAACGCCGTGGACCCGGAGATCCGCATGATCTTCGTGACCGCCGCCAACCCGGTCTGCATGGCTGCCAACTCCGAAAGGGTGGCCCAGGCCTTCAGGAAGGCGGCGTTCGTGGTCTATTCCGGCCACTTCCTGGACGACACCGCCGACTATGCCGACGTCTTCCTGCCTGCCACCACCTTTCTGGAAGAAGAAGACGTGATGGCCAGCTACGGCCACAACTACGTGGGGGCGGTGAACAAGGCCATCGAGCCGGTGGGCGAGTGCAAATCGGAATTTCGCATGTTCTTTGAGCTGTCCTCGCGCTTTCCCTTCGCCCATTTCTACCGGCGCAGCGAAGAGGACTGGTTGCATGATTTGTGCGCGCCCATGCGCGACAAGGGCTGCGACTTGAAGGCCCTGAAAACGACACCATTCCGTTATCCGGCTCCCATGGTGCCGTATGCCGACCGCACGTTCGCGACCCCATCGGGAAAGTTCCGGCTGCTGACGGCCCTGGACCCCGCAGCCTTGTCAGGGACCGATCCGGAGTTTCCCTACAGGCTCCTGACCATCGCCCCCCACGGCTACATCTGCTCCGAGCGGACCATGGCCGAGCACGAACCCCTCCCCGAAATCCGTCTCAATGATCGCGAGGCCATGAAGGCCGGGCTGCGCGACGGCATGAACGTGATGGTCCGAAGCGCCGTGGGCCAGGTCAAGGCGGTCCTGCGGTGCGACGCGAACCAGCGCCCCGATGTGGTGGTCGCGGAGCGCGGCGGCTGGATCAAGGCCGGTCACGGCCTGAACCGCCTGACCAGGGATCTCGCCAGCAAGGTGGGCATGGGAACCCCGTATTACGAAACCTGTGTGAACGTCGGTCCCTGGCCGGAAGTCGGCGTGGCCGGGGCGAAGATTCTGGTGGTGCAGCACAGCGACATCGCGCCCGGCGGCAACTTCTGCAAGGCGCTCCTGCGTCAGGGGGCCGTGCTGGACGTGTTGCATCCCGTGAAGGGCGACGCGCTGCCGGATTCCCCTCAGGACTACGCAGGGCTCGTGGTGCTGGGCGGGCCGCAACACGCCTTTGACGACGCCTCGTGCGCGCATTTTGCGCCGCTCATGCAGTTGATGCGCGATTTTGACGCTCTGGGACGGCCCGTGGCGGGCATCTGCCTGGGCTGCCAGCTGCTGGCAAGGGCCTATGGTGGCCGCGTGTGGACCATGGAGGCACTGGAGTTCGGATTCGTCAGCCATGCGTTCACCCCGGAGGGCGCCCTCGACCCGGTGGTGGGGGGCGATCGCCAGCCGCCGCCGCTCATGGAGTTCCATCAGGACAGCTTCGACCTGCCCGAGGGGGCCACGGCCCTGATTCAGGGCGACGCCTGCCGGCAGCAGTGCTTCAAGGTGGGGAGGGCGGCCTACGGGTTCCAATTCCACCTGGAAGTGGATTCAGCCATCGTAAGCAGCTGGATCAGGAAATTCCGCAACGGCGAGATCGACGTCTACAAGGAGGACGCCGCCCAGTACGGCGAGGAGTACTTCAGGAAGATGGTCGAAAAGCTGCCCGCAACCGTCGCCAGATCCGAGGCGTTCTGCGCCCAGGTCGCTCAGCGCTGGCTGGAGCTCACCCGTTCCGGGAGCTGACCGGCTGGGAAAAAGCAGGGCTCGAAAAAGAAATGTCTGGGATTGCCTCTCTCCTTAGGATGCGCCGTTGATCTCGCCTTAAGCAATCCATGCCCGGAACGCGGGAGGCGGCTGAGAGAGGGGAAACCTGCATGGACTCCGTGGAAGCGTTTCGAGCTGCCAAAGAGGCAACAAAGGCGACCCGAGACCATGAAGGCGTGGTTTCATTGGGATCATTCATACACTCTAAGGTCGACAAGCTTTTTCCCCTCATCCTGGAAATCATCGGCTTCGCACGCTTCCAACTCCGGGCGCAACTTGCATAGCGCCTGGAACTGTTCCCGCAGTGCGTCCTCATCCATGTCGGCGCCACAGGCATAGCGCAGCCGCAGCCTGTCCTTGCCTCCGGGGTTGTCCACCACGACCTGCCAGGCGGAAATCGCCGGGAAAAGGGCCACGGCCTGGGCCACTTGGGCGACGTAGAGGAACTGTCCCTTGACCTTTGCCGTGTCGTCTACGCGGCCAAGGATACCCCTGAGCTTGGGCGCGGTGCGCCCGCAGGGGCAGACGTCCAGGCTGAAGGCGGAGAGATCGCCCGTGGCCAGACGGATGAGAGGGTAGTCCTTGCAGAAAGGCGTGAACACCACCTCGCCGATCTCGCCTGCCTCCACCGGAAGGCCGGACTGCGGGTCGCAAATCTCCACAATGCCCCGGCTGGTGGCGTGCATGCCGCCCAGTTCCCGGCACTCGTAGGCGATGGCCCCCACGTCCGCCGTGCCGTAGCCCTGGCGGATGACCATGCCGAACATGGCCTCCACCTCGGATCGCAGCGACTCGGAGAGCCGCTCGGCGGCCACGAACCCCACTTGAAGTTGGAAATCCCTCTTGGGATCGAGTCCCATTTCCAGCGCCTTCTCGCCAATGGCGCGCAGGTAGCTGGTCATGCCCACGAAGCCAGTCACCGGCAGGCGAGATAAAAGCTCGATCTGGACCGGGGTGTTGCCCGGTCCGGCTGGAATCACGGCGCAGCCGAGCTCATGCAGGGGTTCCTCGAACATCATGCCCGCCGGGGTGAGGTGGTAGCTGAAGGTGTTCTGCACCAGGCCGCCCGGACGGAACCCGGCAGCGTGGAACGCCTCGGTCCAGCCCCAGGAGTCAGGCTCGCGGCTCTCCGGGTCGTAGATCGGGCCGGGCGACTGATACACGTGGCGAAGCCGCCCGAAATCCACGCCCAAGAGTCCGCCCAGCCGCACTCCCTGGGCCTGGGCGGCCATCAGGTCCTTTTTGCGCAGCACCGGGATGCGCGCGAAGGCGTCCATGCCGGTTATGTCGGCGGGGGAAAGCCCGGCCTGCTCCATGCGGACGCGAAAGGCTGGCGCGTTGGCCCAGGCGTGGGCGGTAAGCTCCTGAACGCGCGACAGCAGCAGGGCCTCGCGCTCTGCTGCCGGGAGGGTTTCGACGTCGTGGTAGGGACGCTCCGTGGTCATGCAGTCCTCCTGCGGGAAAATGGAAATATCCGGTTAACCCAGCCAGCGCTTGCGCCTGCGGTAGTGCTTGACGTCACGGTAATCGCGTTTCAAGCCGCCGTGGGACAGCCCCAGGTAGAATTCCTGGACGTCGGGGTTGTTCAGCAGCGTCTGGGACTCGCCCTCCAGCACGATGCGCCCGTTTTCCATGATGTAGCCGTTGTGGGCGATGTTCAGCGCCGCCCTGGCGTTCTGCTCCACCAGGAGGATTGTGGCCCCGGCTTCGCGGTTGACCCGGGCGATTATCTCGAAGATCTCCTCCACCAGCAGCGGGGCCAGCCCCAGCGACGGCTCGTCCAGCAGCAGCAGCCTGGGCTTGGCCATGAGCGCGCGCCCGATGGCCAGCATTTGCTGCTCCCCGCCGGACATGTAGCCAGCCAGCTGTTTGCGGCGTTCCTTGAGGCGGGGGAAGTAGCCGTAAACCATGTCCAGGGACTCGGTCCGCTCGGAACCTGGACGGGTGTAGCCTCCGCAGCGCAGGTTTTCCTCCACGGTCATGTCCTGGAAGACCCGCCTGCCCTCCATCACCTGGAACACTCCGGCGCGCACGATGCGCTCCGGCGGCTGGTTGTGGATGGGCGCGCCGTCCAGAAGCACACGCCCGTCCGTTATCTTGCCTTCCTCGCCCATCAGGAGCCCGGAGATGGCCTTGAGGGTGGTGGATTTCCCTGCCCCGTTGGCCCCCAGGAGGGCGGTGATCCGCCCGTCGCCACAGGTGAGCGACAGGCCTTTGAGCACCAGGATCACGTCGTTGTACACGACCTCGAGATTTTCAACGCAGAGCAGATCCACCAGGGCCTCCAGGCTGTTCAAGCGGACAATCGGACGTGGCGGGCGTGGCGCGCGCCTCGCCCAAGGCTATTTGCCCAGCCATTCCTTTTTGCGCTCCAGGGACTGTTTGGCCAAAAGCTCCATCTTGCCGCCCTTGAACACGTAGAGGTAGGCGGTCATGTTGGGGCGATGGTCGTCCGGGAAGTAGCTGATGGGCGCGGTGAGTCCCATGGGGTCGAAGTCGCGCAGGGTTTCAAGCGCCGCCTTGATCTCCTCGCCGCCGAGCTTGCCCTTGGCCTGGGCGCGCTTGATGCCCTCGGCCATGACCAGCATGCTGGCGAAGCCGCGCACGTAGTGGGTCATCTGGGGTTTGCCGCCGGTCAGCTTCTCGATGGCCTTCATGCCGGGCACGTCCTGCCCGTAGGCCACGGCAGCCTGGAGGGAAATGACGCCCTCTGCGGCGGGACCGGCCAGGGGCGGCAGGTTCTCGTCCGCGCCCCAGATGTTGGTGAAGAACTGGGTCTTGAGGTTGAGCTTCTGGGCGTCCTTCAAGATCACCGCCGTGCTCTGGGTGGTGCCGCCGATCCAGGTGAAGTCCGGAGCGGCCTTGGCCAGGCGCAACAACTGAGCCGTGGCGTCCATGGCCTTCAGGTCCACGATCTCCTCGCCCACCAGTTCGAAACCCAGCTCCTTGGCGTATTCCTTGGCCGGGGGAATGGAGGCCAGCCCGTAAGGCACGTTGGGATACATGAGGGCCAGCTTGGGAGCGCGGGACTCTTTCCAGTTGTCCTTGAAGTACTTGAGGGCCGCGCGGACCTGGGTGGAGTAGTCCGCAGCGATGAAGAAGTTGTACGGGGCCTTGCTCGGGTCGGTGAGGTGGGCCGAGTAGGAGGCCGAGATGGTGGGGATTTTGTCCTTGGTGACGAACTGGGTCAGGGCCTCGGTGTCCTGGGTGCCCCAGCCCTGCAGGAAGAGGATGTTGTCCTGCGAGGTGAACTTCTTGTAGGCCGAGAGCGCCTGCTGGGCGTTGTAGGCGTAGTCCACCAGGGTGAACTTCAGCTTGGCCGCGCCCAGGAGTCCTGCCTCGTTGATGTATTTCGCGCCGTCGCGCAGGCCGCTGGCGTAAGGGGTGCTGACGTCGGCGGTGGGGCCGGACAGGTCCGCCAGCATGCCGATGCTGATTTCCTGGGCCAGGGCCGCCGGGGCCGCAAGCACCACGATGAGTGCAAGGGCGGCCAGGGCGCGCGCGAGTCGCCTGAGGGGATGTTTCACGGCGTTCCTCCTGTGTTGTTGATGGCTGCAGGTTAATGGGCGAAGGGGTAGAGCTTCCAGTAGGCCTTGGCCATGCGCCAGCGCTGGGCCAGCCCGTCCGGCTCGAAGATAAGAAACAGGGTCAGCACTAGGCCGAACACGCCGCCCTTGAGGGCGGCCAGGCTGGCCGTGGGGTCGCCGCCGAGCATCTGGCCCGCCAGCGCGGCCACCGCGTTCAGGGCCTCGGGCAGCACGGTCAGGAAAACGGCCCCGAAGACGGCCCCCAGCACGCTGCCAAGGCCGCCGATGATGATCATGGCCAGATAGTTGATGGACAGGCCGATGTTGAACTGCTCCGGGGTGATGAAGTTGGTGTAGTGGGCCCACAGGCAGCCGCCCACTCCGGCCAGGAAGGAGCTCAGCCCGAAGGCCTGGAGCTTCCCGGCGAACAGGTTCACCCCCACGATCTCCGCCGAGAGATAGTGGTCGCGGATGGCCACGAAGGCGCGCCCGGGCCGGGTGCGGGTGATGTTGGACACGGCCAGCACGGTCAGCGCGGCCACGGCCAGGGTGAGGTAGAACATCTTGATGTCCGAATCGAACTTCAGGCCGAAGATCTCCGGGGCCATGAGCATAAGCCCGTTGGACCCTCCGGTCATGGATTCCCAGTGCAGGAACACGTACTCCAGGATGAGCTGCGCGGCCAGGCTTGCGATGGCCAGATAGATGCCCTTGAGCCGAAGCGAAGGCAGCCCGAAGGCCATGCCCGCCAGCGCGGCAACCGCGCCGGATGCGGGCAGCGTGACGAGGAACGGCACGCCCTTGGCCGCCAGGATGCCCGCCGTGTACGCGCCCACCCCGAAAAAGGCCCCGTGCCCAAGCGAAATCTGTCCGCACAGCCCGGTGAGCAGGTTGAGCGACACCGCGCCGATCACCGCGATGTTCATCAGGCAGAGGATGGATACATAGTAGCTGTTGATGCCCAGGGGAATGATGACCAGAGCCAGGAGAAACGCCGCGAGGCAGGCTCGCTGGAATCCGCTGGGGAACAGGGCCGACTCGGCCCGGTAGGAACAGAAGAACAGCCCGCACTTGTCCTGCATGCTAGACCCTCTCTATCTCATGGGTGCCGAACAGCCCGTGGGGTTTTATCATCAGCACGATCACCAGCACCACGAAGGCCGCCACGTCCCTGAAGCCGTCCAGCCCCAGGATGTCCTTGGCCAGACCGTCGCAGACGTTCTCCAGGATTCCGATGATGAGCCCGCCCAGGGCCGCGCCCAGCATGCTGTCCAGCCCGCCCAGGATGACCGCCGGGAACACCTTGAGCCCCAGATAGCCCAGCTGGGAGTTGATGCCGTTGATGTTGCCCAGGATGACCCCGCCGATGGCCGAGACCACCGCCGCGATGCACCAGGACATTGCGAAGATGCGTTTGATGGAGATGCCCATGGAGGCGGCTGCGGCCTGATCGTAGGCCGTGGCCCGCATGGCGATGCCGGTGCGCGAGTACTTGAAGAAGGCCGAGAAGGCCACGAAGAGCGCAAGCGACAGGGCGAAGGCCACGATGTACACCGGTGCCACGGGCAGCCCGCCGATCGTGACCGGGGCCACGGGCAGCACCTGGGGGAACACCCTGATCTGGGTGCCCCAGACGAACTGCACCAGCGACTTGAGCACCGAGGACAGCCCGATGGTGACCATGACCACGCTTATTATGGGTTGCCCGATGAGGGGCCTAAGCGCCAGGCGCTCAACCGTCAGGCCCAGCACAAGCGAGAAGCAGAGCGTCAGCAGGAAGGCGGCCGGAAACGGCAGGCCGTACTCCACGGTGAGCGAGAAGCATACGTAAGCGCCCAGCATCAAGAGCTCGCCCTGGGCGAAGTTGACCACCTTGGTGGCCTTGTAGATGATCACGAAGCCCAGAGCCACCAGCGAGTAGATGGAGCCCACCACCAGCCCGGATATGAACACCTGGAGATAATATTCCACGCTAGGCTCCTTCTTCCATGGTCTCGAGCCGGATGGGCCCGGCCATGCGCCGCGAGCGGCCGTCCTGGTATTGGATGGACACGGTCAGGTCCACGCCTTCCTGGCTGGTGAACAGGGCCTCCACCAGCGGCTGGTAACGCTCCTCCACGATCTGGCGGCGCACTTTGCGGGTGCGGGTCATCTCCCCGTCGTCGGGGTCGAACTCCTTGAAGAGCAGGGCGAAGCGCCGCACGCGGATGTCTGCGGGCAGCACCGCGTTGATCCTGGCCACCTCCTCTTTCACGAGCCCGTACACCTCGGGCTTGGCGGCCAGGTCCTGGTAGGTGGTGTAGGTGATCTGGCGTCCCTCGGCCCAGCGCCCGGCGATCTCGCCGTCGATGCAGATGATGGCCGTCAGGTAGTCGCGCCCGCGCCCGAGCACCGAGGCCTCCTTGATGAAGGGCGAGAACTTGAGCTTGTTCTCCACGAACTGCGGGGAGAAGCGCGTGCCCCCGGCCAGGAGCATCACGTCCTTCAGCCGGTCGATGACCACCAGTCGCCCCTGCTCGTCGAAGTGTCCGGCGTCGCCGGAACGCAGCCAGCCGTCCTCAAGGGTTTCGGCGGTGGCCTTCTCGTTCTTGTAATAGCCCAGGAACACCGCCGGGCTGCGCGAGAGGATCTCGCCCTCCTCGGAGAGCCTGATCTCGGTCTCCGGAATGGGCTTGCCCACGGAAAGGTAATCCACCTTGCCGTTCTCGTGGATGCAGGAGATGCCCGCAATTTCCGTCTGGCCGTAGATCTGCTTGAGGTTCACCCCGATGGCGTGGAAGAACTTCATGGTGTCCGGCCCTAGCGCCGCGCCGCCCGTGCTGGCGGAGCGCACGCGCGAAAAGCCCAGCCGGTCCTTGAGCGCGCGAAACAGCATCGCTTCGGCCAGGGCGTAGGCCAGGCCCAGCAAGAGGCCGGGCTTGCCGCCTTCGAAGCGCACCTGCGCGTAGCGTTCGCCCACCGGCATGAACAGGTTGAAGAGCGCCCGCTTGAACGGGGTGGTCTCCATGATCTTCACCCGAACTCTGGCCGCCAGATTCTCCCACACGCGCGGCGGCGAGAAGAGGATATGCGGGCCGATCTCGCGGATGTTTTCTTGCACCGTGTCCGGCTCTTCGGGAAAACTCACGCAGAAGCCGAACAGCAGGGCCGAGGCCACGGCCATCATCTGTTCGCCCATCCAGGCCAGGGGCAGGAAGGACACGAACTCGTCGCCGGGGCGCTTGGGGTCCACCTGCCCCAGGTTGGAGGCCATGGACAACAGGTTCCTGTGGGAGAGCACGGCCAGCTTGGGCCGCCCCGTGGTGCCGGACGTGGTGGCGATCAGGCAGGGGTCCTCCGGGGAGAGGGCCGCCACCCGCGCCTCGAAGTCCCGGACGGCGGACTCGTCCTTGCGGCACACGTCCTCGAAGCGCATCAGGCCGTCGCTTGAGTACCCGGCCATGCCCTTGGGGTCGTGGTAGACGATGTGGCGCAGGTCCGCGAGCGAGTCGCGTATGGAGAGGATCTTGTCCACCTGCTCCTGGTCCTCGGCCACCACCAGCTTGGCCTGGGACAGTTCGAACACGTAGGCGATCTCGTCGGCGGGGGCGTCCTGGTAGAGGCCCAGAGCCATGCCGCCCAGCGACTGGATGGCCAGCTCCGCGAACAGCCACTCCGGGCGGTTGTCGCCGATGAGGATCACGATGTCGCCCTTGCCAAGGCCCAGCTCGGCGAGCCCGGCGGCAAACTGCGCGGCGGTGTCCAGGTACTGCCGCCAGCTGACGGTCTGCCAGATGCCCAGCTCCTTCTCGCGCAGCGCGGACTGGTTGGGCCTGGCCTTGGCCTGATCGATCAGCAGCCCGGGGAGTGTCTTGTGGTAGGTCATGCGTGCTTCACCTGCCCAGGAAGGTCGCGTCTTCGCTTCCCAGGTATGCGGCCAGCACCTTGGGGTCGGCCTGCACGGCCTCCGGCGCGCCCTGGGCCAGCACCTGCCCGAAGTCCAGCACCACCACCTGATGCGAAATGTTCATGACCACGCCCATGTCGTGCTCCACCAGGAGCACGGTCAGGCCCCACTCCTCGTTGATGTCCAGGACGAAGCGGGCCATGTCCTCGGTCTCCTCCAGGTTCATCCCGGCCATTGGCTCGTCGAGCAGCAGAAGCCGGGGCTCGGCCGCCAGCGCACGCCCTAGCTCCACGCGCTTCTGCAGGCCGTAGGGCAGAAGCCCGGCGGGCTGGTGGCGGTAGGGGGAGAGGTTCAGAAAGTCGATGATCTCTTCCACCCTGCGTCGGTGGGCGTCCTCAGCCCGGCGGGCCGCGCCGAAGTAGAGGATGGAGGACAAAAGGCCGTATTTCAGCTGCGCGTGGCGGCCCACCATGAGGTTGTCCAGCACTGAGAGGCCCCGGAACAGGGCGATGTTCTGGAAGGTGCGCGAGAGCCCCATGGAGGTGCGCCGATGGGTCGGGACCTTGAGGAGCTCGCTTCCGGCCAAGGTGATGGAGCCAGCCTCCGGGTGGTAGCGCCCGGAGATGCAGTTGAGCATGCTGGTCTTGCCCGCCCCGTTGGGGCCGATGAGCGAGACGATCTGCCCCTCCTCCACCTGGAAGCAGACGCTCACCAGCGCGGCGATGCCCTTGAAGGTCAGGGTGACGTCAGAAACGTCCAGCAGGGTCATCAGCGTGCCCACTCTCCGGAAAAATCATCCGGGGTGTTCATGCGATAGCCCTGGGCCTCCAGTTCGGCGATGATCTCGGAGGGATCGTCCGTGGCCAGGCGAATGACCAGTTGACGCTTGCCGCCCAAGGGGAAGGTCGCCGTGGAGATGATGGAGACGCCCTTGTCCTTGATGACGCCCGCGATGGCGTGGAGCACGCCGCGTTTGTCCTCCACCTCGAAGAATATTCGCGAACCGCCCTGGCGAAAGCCCATCTCCTCTATCAGGAAATCGAGCATGACCGTTCGGTTGATGTAGCCGACGAGTTTTCCGGTGGAATCCACCACGGCAAGCCCGGAGAGCTTCTTCTGGTACATCATCTCGGCGGCGGCCTCGATCTCCATCTCCGGGTGCACGGTGACGATGTCGCGGTGCATGATCTTGTCAACGGTCAGCCTGGAGAGCAGATACAGGGCCTCGTGCTTCTCCAGGGTGGACATCACCGAGGGCAGGGCGGCGGACACGTCCGCCTTGCGCACATAGCCCACGGCCTTGTCGCCTTCGGTTACCAGAAGCATGCCCAACGCCTGCTTTTCGAGCAGATCCTGCACTTTCGCCACGGGCGTCTTCGGAGTGACCGTGACAAAGTCTTTCAGCATTTTCAGACCGACGTACATGGCGACCTCCACTGAGTTCACCATTCATGACCTGTCTGATTGTTTGAAGCAAAAACTATTCGATCAACGGCATGATTCCTTCCGTGAACGGACGATTGTATACCTTGTTGGTGTGATATTGGTAGGGCATTGTTACTTTGGTGACACTGGAACTCGTGACTGTTTGGGAATGCCTCGTTTAGAGTTGAGAATAAATTACATGTGTAATATAAGCATGTTAGATTTATGGTCGAAGCCAACTGCCCCGGTAGCTCTGCGAGGCAGAAATCAAGGGAGAGTCGTTGCGTGCTAAAATTCTTGGATAAATGATGAATATTGGCAAATTAATCATACCATACTGGTATGGATTTGTATGGCAGTCAACTGATCCAGGAGCGTGAGGCAGTCGTCATACTCATGCCTCAACTCAGAGATATATTGGCTGTCAACGGCCCAAAACGGACGAAGGCGGCCCTTGCGGACCGCCTTTTTCCTTAAATTCCTGGGGGATGTGGACTTTGTCGGACTGTACTGGAAGTCCTGTTGGTGGGGCGGGGGGAATCGAGTTGTCCTGTAAGTGCCTGAAAAAAAATAATAAAAAATATTATATAAATGTAGTTACCCGAAAAGTTACCCGCCCTGAGAGCCGTCTGCAAAATATTCCAGGATATGCTGGACGAGGGGGGGAGCCCCCCGATCCCGGCTCATAGGTTCCATCCACCAGGTGTTGTCGCTGGTGGAACGTCCGCAGGGAGTGGCAAAACGACTCCAGCTTATCCATCGCAGACAGGCAAATTTTTGCGTCTATCCCCCTGGCCGGGGTCTACGCAAGCAAAGCGAGCCAGGAGCGTTTTTCGAGCCTTCTTTGTACTGTGTTGCTTGGTCGTTTCGCCGTTATTCCGTGAACCACCTCGCCCCCTGGCCCGCTTGAACGGGGTGGGGGGGGACCTCCGGCACCCGATCAGCGGTTCCATCCACCCGGTAAAGGTTCCATGGCAACGTCCGCACAGAGACCTGGAAAATGGACCGTCAGTTTTCCGGTACATCATCCTGCTGGCCTGACATCATCTCGATTAATCCCGAATCGTCGTTCTTCGGTGAATTTACCCTAGTGCTCACACGATACGCCAGCATGCCCGGCCAGGGACGGCTGGTCAGGATGTCCGCCACCTGGGCTGGGTCGCTTTGTTTCGGGTCCAGCCAGCGGGCATCGTCCTTCGGGACGACGATCACAGGCATGCGGTCGTGCAGCGGCGAGACCAGCTCGTTGGCTTGGCAGGTGATGATAGCCACGCTTTCGATGATCTCTCCTTCTTGGCTCTCATAGTGTTCCCAAATCCCGGCCAGGGCCAGGACATCCTCCGGGTTGCGGGAGGTGATGAACCAGGGCTGGCGGTGGCCGTTCTCGTCGTGCCATTCGTAGAATCCCTGAGCCGGGATCAGGCAGCGTCTGCGCCGCATGGCAGTCTTGAAGGATGGCTTCTCCGCCACGGTCTCCGCTCGGGCGTTGATCATCTTGTAGCCGATGGACTTGTCCTTAGCCCAGGAAGGAATCAGCCCCCACTTCAGCAGGCGCATCTCCCTGCGCTCGGGAGTCTGCACGACAGCCTCCACCAGCTGGCCGGGCGCGATGTTGTAGCGGGCCGGGGCCTGCGGCACTTCGGCCAGCTCGAAGCGCTCCTGCAGGCGCTTACGCGGTATGCCCAGCGCGAATCGTCCGCACATCGAACACCTCCCTGGCGATCTCACTCTCAGCCATCGGAACAATTTTCATGATCTAAGCCCTGGCCCAGATTCAGTATCCGTGTCTTGCCCGTCAATACTTTGTAAGCTTATTCTTGCCAATGTAAAGTCGCGCTGGTACATCGCAGCCCTATGAGCTCCCTGCAACATCATCCGAGTTTCCAGGTCCTGAGATGTGAGTCCGGCAAGCCGCTGGAGCTGCCGCTGCTACTCTCGCTGATCCCGGCGGGCTTTCCGTCGCCTGCCGAGGACTACATCGACCAGCATCTGGACCTTAACGACCACCTGGTGTCCCACCCGGCTGCGACCTTCTTCGTCCGGGTGGTAGGCGAATCCATGGCCGGAGACAACATCCAGCCGGGGGACATCCTGGTGGTGGACCGCGCCCTGGACGCGGTCAACGGCAGGATCGTCATAGCAGTTGTGGATGGGGATTTCACCGTCAAACGGTTGCGCCGCAAGAACGGGCGCATATTCCTTGAGCCCGCCAACCATGCCTTCAAGTCCGTTGAGATCACCCCGGAGACGGATTTCGCGGTGTGGGGAGTGGTAACCTTCATCATTCACAAGGCCTGACCGTCATGCCCGTGTTTGCCCTGGTGGACTGCAACAACTTCTACGTCTCGTGCGAGCGGGTGTTCGCCCCGCACCTGAACGGTCGCCCGGTGGTAGTGCTGACCAACAACGACGGCTGTATCATTGCACGTTCCCCGGAGGCCAAGGCTCTGGGCTTTAAGATGGCCGAACCTGAGTTCCAGGCGCGGGCGCGGCTCAAGCGCCACGGCGTGGCCGTGTTTTCCTCCAACTACGCCCTGTACGGAGACCTCTCCGCACGGGTGATGGCGACGCTGTCCATGTTCACGCCGGACATGGAAATATACTCCATCGACGAGGCCTTCCTGAATTTGGCCGGGCTCCAGGAGAACGTGCGCGGGTATGCCGCGCATATCCGCGTAACCGTGCGCAAGTGGACGGGCATCCCGGTGTCCATCGGCGTCGGGCCGACCAAGACCCTGGCTAAGACCGCTAACAAGCTGGCTAAGAAGCGCCCGGAGTTCGAGGGCGTGCTGGATCTGATGCATCGGCCTGACAAGGACGCGCTCCTGGCATCGCTGGACGTGGAGGACGTCTGGGGCATCGGGCATCGCCACGCCAGGCGGTTGAAGGAGCGCGGCGTCATGACGGCCTTGGATTTCATGGGGCTGTCGCGCGAATGGGTGCAGAAGAAGATGACGGTGGCCGGACTGCACACCTGGTTGGAGCTGCACGGCGTGCCCTGTATCGCCATGCAGCATGCGGAAGCGCCCAAGAAGACCATCGTGTCCTCACGGTCGTTTGGCAGGCCTGTCACGACGCTGGAGGAGATGGAACAGGCCATGACCCGGCACGCCAGCCGCGCCGCCGAGAAGCTGCGCGCTCAGGGCGGGCAGGCCAACAGCATCCTGGTGTTCATCCAGACCAACACCTTCATTGAGGGGGAGCCGCAGTACTGCCAGGCAACGAGCATGGCGCTGGTGCCCCCCACGTCGCATACGGCTGAGATCGTGCGCCGTGGCGGCGAGGCGCTGAAGCGGATCTTCCGGGCAGGCTTCCGCTATAAGAAGGTGGGGGTGATGCTTTCAGGCATCGAGTACGAGGGGACGGCCCAGTTGTCGCTGCTACGCGAGCCGGACGAGCGGGGCAAGCAACTGATGGGGGTGCTGGACAGGGTGAACACCAAATGGGGCCGGGAAACGCTGTTTGTGGCGTCTACCGGCACGGAGAGAAAGTGGAACATGCGGCAGGATTACAGGTCGCCGAGGTTTACGACGGTTTGGGGGGAGATTCCTAGCGTGACAATCAGCTGAGAAGAAGGCTCAGAATTCTCAGACTAAATTGAAGGAATTCTCAAACTGTTTTGCGCGTTCCCTAGTTCATATTCTTTCGGACAATTAATCTTCCTTGCATCCCAGCCCCCAATTAGTGGTTCCATCCACCTGGAAGCGGTTGAAGTAGCCTCTTCCAGCCCCGACCAGAGGTTCCATCCACCCGGTAAAGGTGCAGGTGGAACGTCCGCAGGGGGAGGCAAAAACAACTACAGATTATCCAGCGCAGACAGGCAAATTTCTGCGTCTATCTCCCTTGCCGGGGTACTACGTAGGCAAAGTGAGCCAGGATCGTTTTTCGAGCCTTCTTTGTACTGTGTTGCTTGGTAGTTTTGCCGCTTTTCCGTGAACCACTCCTCCCTCTGGCCCACTTGAATAGGGTGGGGGGGCTCCCCCGGCCCCCAGGTCAGCGGTTCCATCCACCCGGCAAGGGTTCCATGGGAACGTCCGCAGGGGCAGGTGGTGAAACGCATTTTTCCCATCCAATCCCCCCGTGTAAAACGATTCTGATGACTCCGGGCAGGGAAGTGTTGGCAAGGCGATCCAGATGCGTTTTCTGGGTTGGCTGCCTACTCAGCTCTGCGGCCAGATCGTCGAACAATCGCCGGGAAGTTCGACGTCGTACACCCAGTCCTGTCGAGACCAGGGGCCGAGAGGTGATTCTCGCCTGAAGTGACGAAAATCGTCTTGGGGGCATGTCTTTAGGCAAGGATGCTGTAACCTGCCAGTATTAAATACAATTTTCCTTTCCCTGGCTCCCGTATGTGTTATGCTGGCCCCAATTCGGCCTTGGATGCTCACTTGCTGGGAATTGATTAACACGGAAAGGGGGTATTTAATGGAAATTGGTGCAGTTACAAGTTTGGCGGCAGTGAGGCTTGCACTTCGTGTCAGGCTGGATGGTGCAAATGTGAGTGCAGAGACTGCAAAAGTTGCTAAAGCAATAAGCGTGTCTGAGCACATTGTAAGTGAGATATGTTCAGGGTCACTTGACCCAAGCCTTGATCTGCAAGAGAAAATTGCTGAACATTACGGGATGCCACTTGCTACGTTTATAGCAGATGGGCACGATAGAATGGTGAAGCGTCATGGTTGGAAATACGTAACGCCAAGTAATGCTACTGGCTTAAGCAAGGCCGAGACACTCACGCATGCGGTTGAATCTGCTGAGTCAAAATTTGGTATAGACGAATACTTGGGGGCAAGGAGCGAACTTGTACAGCTTGGTGTTGATGGTGGAATGAGTGAAGAGACTATACACGCTTTGTCTATGGCAATTTGCGAGGAGTTTGTGCGACGTGTCGCGTTAAAGAATGGAATGTGACGAAGTGCAATAAGTGCATTTGCTGGTGTTGACTGTGAATAATTACGACGATACAGTGGTGTGCTGGATGCGATACGCCAGGAGATGGTGATCAACAGCGAGATTTTCGTTTCCCACGCCCTTGATCGAAGTAGGAGATCACACTCCGCTGTCTGACTCTGCGATGAATGATTTGATGGACATGGCGGCGTGACATAATGAGGGGAGGGAGGGCAGCCCCCTCCCCTCATGAATGGTTCCATCCACCCCAAGAGATTCTGGTGCAACGTCCGCACAGGGGCTGCGCGGTTCCTGTTGCGTGTCCATACCGGTGTGCCATCCGCCATGTCGTGTGATGACACACTCCAGCCCGGCAGCATATTCCGCACTTTCGTATTACTCTTTCCACTCGTCTATAATCCTTGACAGTTTTCGACTGATGGGGTTTCCCTATCAGCTTGCTTCGAGTGAAGCACACAAGACAGCCTCCTCAATTCTCAAGGATTAATCAGGAATATCAGCAGTATGGCCCTCAAGAAGTCCGAACTTTACTCGTCCCTCTGGCAATCCTGCGACGAACTTCGCGGCGGCATGGATGCCAGTCAGTACAAGGATTACGTCCTCGTCCTGCTTTTCATCAAGTATGTCAGCGACAAATACGCCGACCTGTCGTATGCGCCGATCACCATCCCGGCGGGAGCCAGCTTCGCGGACATGGTGGCGCTCAAGGGCAAGTCAGACATTGGCGACCAGATCAACAAGAAGATCATCGCCCCCCTGGCTGACGCCAACAAGCTCTCTGACATGCCGGACTTCGACGACGCCACAAAGCTCGGAACCGGCAAGGAGAAGGTGGAGCGGCTTACCAACCTCATCGCCATCTTCGAGAACAAGGCCCTCGACTTCTCAAAGAACCGGGCAGACGGCGACGACATTCTCGGGGATGCCTACGAATACCTGATGCGCCACTTCGCCACGGAGAGCGGTAAGAGCAAGGGCCAGTTCTACACCCCTGCTGAAGTCAGCCGCGTCATGGCGAAGATCATCGGCATCCGCGAAGCTCAGACAACCAAGAGCACAACTGTCTATGATCCCACCTGCGGGTCCGGGTCCTTATTGTTGAAGGTGGCAGACGAGGCTACCACCAAGGTTACGCCCTACGGGCAGGAGAAGGATGCGGCCACGAGTGGCCTCGCTCGTATGAACATGATCCTGCACGACAACCCCGATGCTGAAATTGTCCAGGGAAACACCCTGGCAGCCCCCCGATTCAAGGAGGGAGGCACGCTCAAGACCTTCGACTTCGTGGTCGCCAACCCGCCCTTCAGCGACAAGCGCTGGAGCACCGGCATTGACCCGCTGCACGATCCCTACGACCGTTTCCAACCGTTCGGCACGCCTCCTGCCAAGCAGGGCGACTACGCCTACCTGCTGCACATCATCCGCTCGCTCAAAAGCACGGGCAAGGGCGCGTGCATCCTGCCGCACGGCGTCCTGTTCCGGGGCAACGCAGAAGCCGACATTCGCCGGGCGCTCATCCGAAAGGGCTACATAAAGGGCATCATCGGCCTCCCCGCGAACCTCTTTTACGGCACGGGCATCCCGGCCTGCATCGTGGTGGTGGACAAGCTGGACGCCCATGCCCGCAAGGGTGTCTTCATGATCGACGCCAGCTCTGGCTTCATGAAGGATGGCCCCAAGAACCGTTTGCGCGACCAGGACATCCACAAGATCGTGGACGTCTTCAACAAGTGCATCGAGGTCCCCAGATACTCTCGCATGGTGCCAGTGGAGGAGATCGAGAAGAACGAGTTCAACCTCAACCTGCCGCGCTACATCGACAGCCAGCAGGCCGAGGACCTCCAGGACATCGAGGGGCACTTGAAGGGCGGCATCCCGGTTGCCGACGTGGACGCCCTCCAGCGTTACTGGGACGTCTGCCCGCAGCTCAAGCAGGCCCTGTTCAAGGACAACCGCCCCGGCTACCTGGACCTCGCCGTGGACAAGGCCGTCATCAAATCGGCCATCTACGAGCATCCCCAGTTTGCCGACTTCATCACCGGCATGAACGCCCACTTCGACGCATGGAGGCAGAAGAGCGCCGCAACGCTCAAACAGTTGCAGGTTGGCTGCCATCCCAAGGACGTTATCACCGCGCTGGCCGAGGACCTGCTTGTCCACTATACCGGCAAGCCCCTCATCGACCCCTACGACGTCTACCAGCACCTGATGAACTACTGGGCCGAGACCATGCAGGATGACTGCTACCTCATCGCTTCCGACGGGTGGAAGGCCGAGACCAGCCGCATCATCGTGAAGAACAAGCAGGGCAAGGAGAAGGACAAAGGGTGGACCTGCGACCTTGTGCCCAAGGGTCTGGTCGTGGCCCGCTATTTCGCCAAGGAGCAGGAGGCCATTGACCAACTCGCAGCCGACCTGGAGGCTGTCAGCGCCAGCATGGCCGAGCTGGAAGAGGAGCACGGGGGCGATGGTGGGGCACTCAATGGAGTTGCAAGTAAAGTCGATGCTGTTTCCTCCCTCAAAGAAGCAATGTTGAGCGCTTGGGAAGTTGTGATGCCTGATACGTTCAGGAGCTATTCGGATGCACAGAAGAAGCATGACGAGATTCAAGAAGTTTTTGCTGAATTATGTAGAGATATCCGCATTAAATCTCTTGCAGGAGCAAGAGGAAAGCCCACAAAGTCAAAAATTAATGCCAGGATAAAGAATACAAATGACATCGAAGAACGCGCGCTACTACAAGAGTATAATAATGCGTTTGCAACACAACAAGAATTAAAGCAGCTCGTCGACGCTATTTTTGAGTCATCCATGAGTTGTATGATGGACAAGCTCCAGCATGAGCCTATCCATGAAGAACTTATTGACCCTCAGGTGCTTAACGCGTTCATTGAATTGACCGAACAAATCCATGCAAATAAGCAAGCGCTAAAGGATGCTAAAGCTGAACTCGATGCCCTAGCCTACGCGAAATATCCCAGGCTCACCGAGGCCGACGTCCAGACGCTGGTGGTGGACGACAAATGGCTTGCCGCGCTGGACGGAGCCATCCATGGCGAGATGGACCGGGTGAGTCAGTCGCTCACCCAGCGGGTGAAGGAATTGGCGGAACGGTACGAAGCTCCGCTGCCAGAGATGGTCAGCCGCGTGGCTGAACTGGAAGAGAGGGTAAACAAGCACCTGGAGAGGATGGGTTTCTCATGGACGTGAAGCCCGGCTACAAGCAGACAGAGGTAGGGGTGATCCCGGAGGACTGGGAGTTATCCCAACTCGGTAACAACCTCCGCGAACCCATCAGAAATGGTTACAGCCCTGTGTGCTCCTCCCAGCCGACAGGGGTATGGATACTATCTTTGTCTGCCGTATCACCCAATGGGCTTAACCCTTCGGGGGTAAAGCACGCTCCGGCCAACGACCCACGTGTTTTGCAGAACCTGCTAGTCGTCGATGATGTCGTTGTTAGCAGGTCGAATACACCTGATCGCGTCGGATTGGCGGGCGTTTATCGAGGGGAACCGACCCCCTGTGCATATCCTGATCTTCTTATGAGGATAAGACTGGGGGACTCATTAAATCCCGAGTATCTCTTGTTCTGCCTTTTGTCGTCCCCTGGGAGGCGATATTTTTCCGATAATGCTCGTGGTTCCAGCAACTCGATGGTTAAGATTGATCGAACGATTCTTGAATCATTTCCAATTCCCCTCCCCCCCACCAAGGCAGAGCAAGAAGCCATCGCCGCCGCACTCTCCGATGCGGACGCCCTCATCGAATCCCTGGAGCAACTCATCGCCAAGAAACGCAACATCAAGCAGGGGGCGATGCAGGAGTTGCTTACCGGCAGCAAGCGGTTGCTGGGATTCTGTGGGGAGTGGAAAGTCAAACGAATTGCAGAAATTGCTTCGCCAAAATGCGAAAAAAACAGTTTGGGTGAGCAACTGACCGTCTTGACCTGCTCAAAGCACCTTGGCTTCGTCGATTCGCTAGGCTACTTCAAGAACCAAGTATTTAGCAGAGACACCAGTGGCTACAAAATCATCAAGAGAGGAGAGATTGGCTACCCAGCGAACCATGTCGAGGAAGGGTCAATTGGACTTCAGAGCTTCTACGACAGGGCACTCGTCAGCCCAATTTATGTTGTATTCTCAGTAAACGAAGAGGTCGATAGTTATTTTTTGCATAGGCTGTTAAAATTAGAATGTTATCGTCAGAAGTTCGAAACTGCGACATGCTCTTCTGTAGATCGTAGAGGCAGCTTAAGATGGCCTGCTTTCTCGGAAATTACAGTAAGCCTTCCTCCCCTCGCCGAACAAACCGCCATCTCTGCAATCCTCTCCGACATGGACGCCGAACTCTCCACTCTGGAGTCAAAGCTATCCAAGGCCCGCCAGATCAAGCAAGGCATGATGCAGGAACTTCTTACTGGGAGGGTCCGACTCATATGAGCGACATCGGCAAATCCGAGCGTGTCACCCAGAACCGCGTCATCGCTCTGTTCCGCGATGAGATGGGTTACAGCAACCTTGGCGACTGGTCAGACCGTGAAGGCAACACCAACGTCGAGGAGGGTTTGCTTACCGCCCACCTGAAGAAGTGCGGCTACACCTCTTCCCAGATCAGCAGAGCCATTCACTTGCTCCGCACCGAGGTCAACAACCCCGGGCGCAGCCTCTACGGGAACAATAAGGCCGTCTACAGCCTGCTGCGCTACGGCGTGCCGGTAAAGACCGAAGCTGGCAAGCCCACTGAGACCGTCCATCTCATCAACTGGGAGGAGCCGCAAAAGAACGACTTCGCCATCGCGGAGGAGGTGACCCTCAAGGGCAACTGGGAGCGGCGTCCTGACATCGTGCTGTACGTGAACGGCATCGCCATTGGCGTGCTGGAGTTGAAGAACAGCCGCACCACCATCGGCGACGGCATTCGCCAGAATCTGTCCAACCAGCGTCCCGAGTTCAACGCGTGGTTTTTCAGCACGGTGCAGTTCGTCTTCGCGGGGAGCGACTCCGAGGGAATGCGATATGGCACCGTCGGCACAGAGGAGAAGTACTTCCTGAAGTGGAAGGAAGACGAACAGGACAACACCCGGTACAAGCTGGACAAGTACCTGCTGAAGATGTGCAGCAAGGACCGGCTGATCGAGCTGATGCACGACTTCGTGCTCTTCGACGGCGGCTGGAAGAAGCTGCCCCGCGTCCACCAGTATTTCGGGATCAAGGCCGCGCAACGCCATGTCCGCGAGCGCAAGGGCGGCATCATCTGGCACACTCAGGGCAGCGGTAAAAGCATCGTGATGGTGCTGCTAGCGAAATGGATTCTGGAGAACAATCCGCACGCCCGAATCGCTATCATCACTGACCGCGATGAGCTGGACAAGCAGATCGAGCGCGTCTTCATGGAAGCGGGAGAGCCGATCAAACGTACCAGCAGCGGACGAGAGTTGATCAGCCAGCTCGGACAGGCCACCCCGCGTCTCTTGTGCTCCCTGGTCCACAAGTTTGGGCGCAAGGACGTGGACGACTTCGATGCCTTCATCAAGGAACTGGAAGCCCAGCCCAGTCAGACTGTGGGCGAGGTGTTCGTCTTCGTGGACGAGTGCCACCGCACGCAGACCGGCAAGCTGCACCAGGTGATGAAGGCCATGATGCCAAACGCCGTATTTATCGGCTTTACGGGCACGCCGCTCCTGAAGAAGGACAAGAAGACCAGCCTGGAAGTGTTTGGCGGTTACATCCATACCTACAAGTTCAGCGAGGGCGTCGAGGACGGGGTAGTGCTGGACCTGCTTTACGAGGCGCGGGACATCGACCAGCGCCTTGGTTCGGGGTTCAGGATCGACATGCTGTTCGACGCCAAAACAAAATTTCTCAATGACTGGCAGAAGGACGAGCTTAAGAAGCACTGGGGCACGATGGAGCATGTGCTTTCGTCAAAGTCCCGGATGGCAAGGGTGGTGGACGACATAGAGTACGACTTCAGCCTGAAGCCCCGCCTATCCGATCATCGCGGCAACGCCATCCTCGTGGCTTCGAGCATTTACGAGGCGTGCAAGTATTTCAAGCTATTCCAGGCCTCATCTTTCAAGGACAAATGCGCGGTGGTGACCTCCTACAACCCGCTGGTGAAAGATGTGACCAAGGAGGAGACTGGGGACAACAAAGATACCGACAAGAAATTCGTCTTTAATACCTACACAGAGCTGCTCAAGGATGTCGAAGCCAAGCCGGGCATGACCAAGACAGAGACCTACGAGGAGTGGGCCAAGGAACTGTTCATCAAGGAACCGGCGAACATGAAGCTGCTGGTGGTGGTGGACAAACTGCTCACCGGATTCGACGCGCCGTCCTGCACCTATCTCTACATCGACAAATCCATGCAGGATCACGGCCTGTTCCAGGCCATCTGCCGCACGAACCGGCTGGACGGCGAGGACAAGAGCTTCGGCTACATCGTGGACTACAAGGACCTGTTCAAGAAGGTCGAAAACGCCATCGCGGTCTACACCTCCGAACTGGATCATAGTGCGGAAGGGGTCAGTCCCGAAGTGCTTCTGCACGATCGCCTCAAGACGGGGAAAGAACGGCTCGATGCCACCCTGGAATCCATCATCCTGCTCTGCGAACCGGTCAAGCCGCCGAAAGGGGAGCTGGAGCATATCCACTATTTCTGCGGTAACACCGAGATCGCATCGGACTTGAAGGAACATGAGCCACAACGTGCCGCGCTCTACAAGGCCACGGTGGCGCTGATCCGCGCCTACGCCAACATCGCCGATGAGATGGAACCCGCAGGGTACACGCCAGTCGACGTCAGCCGCATCAAGCAGCAACTGGATCACTTCCTGAAAGTCCGGGATGTTGTGCGAAAGGCCAGTGGGGAAGAGCTTGACCTGAAGGCTTACGAGGCGGACATGCGGCACTTGATCGACACCTACATCGAAGCCGACATGCCGAGGCCGATTTCCCCCTTCGACAACATGGGCCTGCTGGAACTGATCGTGAAGACCGGCATCGCTAAGGCCATCAATGAGCGTCTCGCCGGGATGAAGGGCAACAAGAATGCCGTGGCCGAGACCATCGAGAACAACGTCCGCAGCAAGATCATCAAGGGGCATCTGAGCGACCCGGACTACTACGAAAAGATGTCCGAGCTGCTGGACGAAATCATCGCCGCGCGCAAGGCGAAGGCCATCGAATACGAGGAGTACCTGAAACGTATCGCCGCGCTGGCAAAGCAGGTCGAGGCCGGGCAATCGGAAGAGACGCCGAAGACGCTGGACACGCCGGGTAGGCGGGCGCTGTACAACAACCTGAATCAGAATGAGGAGCTGGCCCTGAAGTTGGACCAAGCGATTAAGGATACGCGCCCCGATGGCTGGCGGGGACACCTCGCCAAGGAGAACATCATCAAGGCGGCGCTGCTGCCACTCTTGGATGGCGACAAGGCAGAGGTGGAGCGCATATTCCTCATCATCAAGGCGCAGAGCGAATATTGATGGTCACTCAGATCAACCTCGGAGATATTGAGGTGGACGTCGTGCTGAAGGACATCAAGAACATCCACTTGAGCGTCTACCCCCCGCACGGCAAGGTCCGCGTTGCCGCCCCATCGCGCATGGACCTGGACACCATCCGCGTTTTCACCATCTCGAAGCTCGACTGGATCAGGAAGCAGCAGAAGAAGTTCCGTGACCAGGAACGGGAGACCCCCCGCGAATATCTTGAACGGGAAAGCCATTTCCTCTGGGGGCGACGCTACCTTATGCGAGTGGTCGAAGTGGATGAGGCTCCCCGTGTCGAGCTTGAACACCGCACGATGACCCTGAAAGTCCGCCCCGGAACGGATGAAGAAAAGCGTCAGGCGATTGTCGATGGGTGGTATCGGGGCCAGGTGAAAGCGGCGGCTCCTCCGCTGATAAAGAAATGGGAGAAGCGCATCGGGGTGCAGGTCGAACGGTTTTTCGTGCGCAGGATGAAGACCCGATGGGGGAGCTGCAACCCGGCGACCCGCTGCATCCGGTTCAACACCGACCTTGCCAAGAAGCCCAAGGACTGCCTGGAGTATCTCGTCGTCCATGAACTGGCCCACTTGCTGGAACCCACGCACAACCCGCGCTTCGTCGCTCTCATGGACCGGCTCATGCCGAAGTGGCGGTTCTACCGGGAGCAGCTCAACCGTCTGCCGGTCAGCCATGAGGAGTGGTTGTATTGATGGTCTGGGCAGCCGACGTCCTGGCATAGATCATCATCAGCGCCTGCTGCTGGCCCGATCAAGCCAAGGGTGACCACTTTTGGGGTCACAGGCTGATCACACGCTGACCTCACCTGACCACGGTGACCACATTCCTGCGCATGCGGGGAAGTTCAGGCTGTCCACAAAAGTGTCCACAGACTGTCCACACGGTGTCCACAACTGTCCACACGGTGTCCACAACTGTCCACACTGTCCACAGTTCGGCACAAGGGGTGATGTTCGGGGGCGTCCACCGGAATGTCCACGGACTGTCCAGAAGCAGTCCATTACTGTCCACGCTGTCCACAACTCGGCACAGCGGGTGAAGATCAGGGTGTCCGCAGGGGCGTCCGCAGACTGTCCGAATGCTGTCCGCAAGTGTCCGCACTGTCCGCAACCGATGATAGCCGCAGGGAAGAATATGGAGTCCGTGCCATCATCTCGGATGAAGTCGCGTGTCCGATTGTTTGTCCGAGACCCGTCCGATGGGTGTCCGATCCTGTCCGATCTGTCCGATTGCCACCGGCCAAGCTCTACGTGAGCGCTTCCCTCTCCCGAGCTTCCTTTCGCCCAGCGGCCCCTTCGAAATGCTTACTGTTGTAGTAGCTATCCCGACCTGAAAAACGTCGCAAACCTCCAGGGTATATGGAAGGTCGGCTTAGCCGCTAGGATGATTATTTTGCCTTTCTGATTACTGTAAATAGGGCCAGATAGCGGGGGAGGATAGATCAGGCTTCGAGGGCCATGTGCGCCCACGGTCCCGTGCCATAAAAAAGGGCCAGGGGGGACGCCAACGGGGGACGGGCGGCAAACCGAGATCAGGTCGAATTTTGGTCAACACGTAACACCCATGCTACGGATTAATTGCAACACCCGTGTTACGTAACGTCGGAGTTACGTATGCCTGGAGGAGGCGAGGCTCCGGTGCGATTGTCCGACCCAGGTGGGTGTCCACATCCAGGCAGCATCTTTTTAATAAGGGAAAAACGACACCTATTCATAAAACAGGAACGCCGGACCCCTTTCGGAATCCGGCATTTCCTGCTTTTCAGTTGGCCCTCGGTGCTCGACCTCGTTTCGGAGCCTGTGACTCTCCACTGGCCCTCACGTTCTCGGCAGGCGGAGTATCCCCCTTGGCGGATTCCTGCTCTCGCTTGAACTTCTCAAGCATCCAGTAGGTCGCGTATTCCGCATTGGCCCTTGATCCGGCCCACACGAATTGAGTGCCGTAACGTACCTGAAAAGCAATTATACTCTGGAGCGCGGCATGAGGGTTAATCCGACTTCGGTATCTTCCCTCCCTCACCTCTTGCATGGTCCCTTCCACGATGACGGCGAAGAGGTCGAGCCCCTTGGCCCTGGCAAGTTCGCGCTCGAAGCGATCCCGGCCAGTGGTGAGGCAGCCGATCAGATCATCCAAGGATTTACGCTCGAAGGCCACACGATCTTCGTACCCGGCCAGGGAGTAATCCCCGGTCTTCAGGGTATGCCGGATGGCTTCCACGTCGTACTTCTCGAACTGATAGGGGCGCTGCTCACGGGTATCTACCACGATCCGAAGCGGGGCGTATGGGATGGTTTTACTCGCCATGCTGGCACTCACGCCCATATTGGCCCCGATCTTGGTTAAGATACCTGATCTCTGCAAGACCGAATTCAGGAAGGCTGTGTCTCAAAGCTGCGTGTCCTTGTCTTGTTTTCATCCTGAATGTTTTGTCGCTTTTGATGGTTTGTTTCACCACCTGTATATAAACTGTCCTGATACTTCTCATACGTGGGGGTAGAGAACCGTCAAAACCGTCAAAACCGATCATGCCCACTTCCAACGGGTATGACCTTCCAATGGACCCTGCTGGAGCTTGAATGCTGTTCCACCCTTAGACCATTCGCGATCCGGCCAATGTTGCGTTTGAGCCAGTGCCCCAGCCTCCTGGCGTTAATCTCACTGCGATCCCCAGCGATGGCATCGAGAATTTCATACAACATCCCATCATGATCAGCGGTAGCGACTCCAATAACCTCCTTCACGGTCTTTGGGGTACGCCCAAAAATCTTGTGCCACTCAACAAGCATCTCCTTAAGCAACTGGGCATCTGGGTCTCCTTCGATGACAGCCACCCGGCTTTTGCACGGATCGACCATCCCAGCCCAAACCAATGGCGACCGGACCAGTGCCGACCACCGTTCGAAGCTGCCAAAGGGGGTAAGCCCCATGTTGGGCTTGCCCGCTGCAAGATAGCCTCTCACGATGGTCAGGACAGCTTCGACGTACAAGGTCCGAGTCGCAAGGGCCAACGCGACTGGATCAAAGGGGAATGTCCGTTCCTCTGGACGCTCGAGGCCGGGGTCCAGTTTGCACAGGATGGTCCGACGAGCAAGGTCCCCGCTGACAGTTAGGTTGTTGCCGTTGGCGCAAAACAGGGCTGTGTTGGGAATTTCAATCTGACCGCTTCCACCAAGAGGACGGATTCTCAGAGATTCCGAAGTGACAGCCTGGCAAAGCAAATCGGACTCTAGCGTACCGTTAATATTGTCCATGTTGACCATGGGGTCTCCCCCTATAAGGCATCCCGTAAGTCGTTTTTCGAACTCCTCCCGATCGGTTGTCGAGGACAGAACGGTACTCCTGCGTCCCTGTGAGATGGCAGAACAGATGTCGGCCAAAGTGCTCTTACCACTACCGCGAGTCGTTGCGGAGATTACCGACAATGGGGCGCAATCTAGTGCAGACCGGATGACAGAGGTCATGATAAGGCTCAGGGCTACAGAACGGTCTTCATCTCCGACGAACGAGAAGCCAGAGAGTAGGTTGATCAGTTTCTTGAGGGCGTTCTGGACATCCTTCGCCGAAGGTTCATCAGCGAGGTTGATCCTCAGACTATGAGCTAGGAAGTACCCGCTTATTTGATCATACCCTGGTGCGGCGATGACCGTCCCGTCGGCCCGAAGCGTTGGGCAGTTCAAGACCCCACGCAGAACAGGAACCTTCCAGAAACCTTTCCGAGCAAGGACAATCTCCGCAACCTCTTTTGGCGGATTGCATGGCTGTCGTCTCCCTGTACGTCTGTCAAAACGAGTAAAGCGGGCGTATCGGGAGAGGATGTCCAGGAGGTAATGGCGTGTCACTTCAAGTATCGCGGCGGATCGCTTTGAGTTCGAGGGATCCGTGTCGAAATCCGCCGCTGGCAGGGTCACGGCCCGCACGAGTTTTCCCCCTCGCTGAAAGATGCGACTCTCTTGAGGGAGTCCGGGATCGGCGAGAATCTCTTCGCACCTGTCCGCCACCTCGGCCATATTATCTTCACGGATGAAGATTGCCTTTCCTTCCTGATCAGGAACCGAGCGCGGATTGCTCCTGCCCGCCTTGATGCTGCTCCTGATCGCAGAGAGAGCTTCGTCTTCATCCACGCCAGCGATTCGTGCAGTATCAACAAGTTCAGCCTCAACACGCTTCGCATCAAGGCTTCCGCCCCCCACGAATCGGCCCAGAGAGTACGCGGCCTTGTTCAAGGCGTCGTCTCTTTGTTCAGCAGAGGCGGTTGCAACGGCCTCAAGCTCATCTTGCAATACCGTTTGGGCGTAGGCACCGGTAGCGACATCCCCCCTCCTGGCACCACTTTCTTCACCAATACTCTGTCCGTTCACTCTTGCGCTCCCTTGCTGCCGATGAAGGCTTGCACCTGAGAACTGAGCCATACGGAAGTACGGGGGCCGAACTTCATTGGTGCCAGGAACTTCCCTTCGCCGATGAACTTGTAGAGCGTAGATTTGCTGATGCCGAGAAGAAAACAGACCTCCTTGGCGCGGAGATAACGATCCCCCCCCACGGGGGCAGAACAATTCGTAAGGCTCATCAGTTTCCGTTCTCCTTCTGAAACTTCTCCTGCGCGACCTTAGTGTGGTCGGGCATTTGGTTGTACCCGAGACTCTCGGTATTGACGGTGCTAATAGCCCGACAGAGTCCTTTGCTCACAGTCATCACTGTGGCGTCATTACGATTGCGCAGCTGAAGTAGCTGCCCCATGTGCGAATAATACACCATAAAACTCCTATACATGTTATTTGTTTATGAAACTTGCCCTTGCCTACACACATCATTGAGCGCCCCGAGCGACCCGTCGCGTTGCCTTCGATTCTAGAGGCCCTGCCCCTTGGGATTAGTCCATCAGGCGCACCACGCAGGACGCGATCTTCTTCCTTGTCTCGTTGCCAAGATTCCTAAGGCCTTCATGGCCTCAAGCTCTCCCCGAACACTGCATGGCATTCAGCTTCCAGATTGTCGCGGACAAACCAGTTTACCTGACCTGATAAGGCCAGAGGCATTCGAGAGATAGGAAAATTAAATCCTTCTCTCTATGATCTTATGGAGAAATCAGAGTAACGCGGAGCGCCAGGGCACTCGCTAAATGCGGATGGAGCAGCTTCTGACGAAATTGCAGCAAATTGTCAAGAAATAGTTCTCTGCTATGGTCGAAAATCGCTAGGCATAACACTCTATTAGGTGCTTCCTGGGTTCCAGTGCGTTAGTGATGCGTCAAATTAATACCTGTACGGCCAAAAAGGAAAGCCCTGAACCGAAGTCCAGGGCCGATTGAGGCGTGATGATGGGCGGGCGGAATCAAGAACTGGATCATGCCGCTTGCCTGCGAACATCATCATGAGAAGCGGATCGATGGAGGGTCGCATCTCCCCCTCCTGGTCGATTATGCTATCCGTCCGAGGTGGACGGGTTCAGCCGGTAGCTTCTTGGAAGAGCGGGGTTACCTTCGCGCCAGTTTTCAGCGAATCAAGGTAGTCAGCCCAGGCCTGCATCATCTTTCGCCGCTCAGGCAGGAACTCCGCGTAGTTGTAAGCCGCTCGGATGTTGTCACGCTCTGCATGGGCAAGCTGGCGCTCGATGGCGTCTCGATTCCACCCCTGTTCGTTGAGCAGGGTAGAGGCCATGGAACGGAAGCCGTGGCCGGTCAATTCGTCCTTGGTGTACCCCAGGCGTCGCAGTGCGCCGTTGACAGTGTTCTCACTCATGGGGCGATCCAGGGTCCGCATGGAGGGGAAGAGATACTTCCCGTGGCCGGTGAGGGGGTGAAGCTCCTCAATGATGACGAGAGCCTGCCGGGCCAGCGGGACGATGTGCTGTTCGCGCATCTTCATCTTGTGGCCGGGGATTCGCCATTCCTTGGCCTCGATGTTGATTTCAGCCCATTCCGCGTGCCGAAGCTCGCCAGGGCGAACGAACACCAGTGGGGCCAGTCGCAGGGCGCAGCCCGTGATTGGTGAACCCTGGTAGGCATCCATTGCGCGAAGGAGTGGGGCGATGGCCTTCGGGTCCGTGATGCTTGGGTGATGCTTCTCTTTTACTGGTGGGAGAGCGCCGCGAAGGTCGGCGGCAGGATTCCTCTCGCACCTGCCAGTGGCGATGCCGTAGCGAAAGATTTGACCGCAACCCTGGATGGTCCTGTGGGCCATCTCTAGGGCTCCGCGCGACTCGATGCGGCGAGCCAGCTTCAGAATTTCGGGGGCGGTGATGTCCTTGATGGGACGCGAGCCGATCCAGGGGAAGACATTTAGCTCCAGGCGGCGAAGGATTTGCCCGCCGTGTTCCTCGGTCCAGGTCGGCTGAAACTTGGCCCACCACTCTCTTGCGATGCGCTCAAAGGTTTCACCGTTCTCAGCCTCCTCTGTCTTCGCAGACTTCCTGGCCTGAGCGGGGTCAATCCCCTGTGAGATTAACCTGCGGGTTTCGTCGCGGCGGTCCCTGGCGTCCTTCAGGGTGACGTCCGGGTAGACTCCGAGAGAGAGCATGTTCTCGCGCCCGTTGAGCTTGTAGCGGAACCGCCACCACTTGCGTGGTTTGCCATCTTTCCCAGCGCTCACCTCCAGGAAGAGCCCACGCTCGTCCCTGAGCCTGATTTTCTTCTCTCCGGGCTTCGCGTTTCTCACTGCGATGTCGGTCAGGGGCATGGCGGGTAACCTCTCAATCCTGGACTGGCGCGGGCTTCGCAGTTACCCACCGCAAAGTTACCCGCTGGCCTGTGTTACCCGCGCAGTTACCCACTCAGATCGTGGATGTCAACGGACCAAAACGGACGAAGGCGGCCCTTGCGGACCGCCTTTTTCCTTAAATTCCTGGGGGATGTGGACTTTGTCGGACTGTACTGGAAGTCCTGTTGGTGGAGGCGGGGGGAATCGAACCCCCGTCCGAGAACGCTCGGGCAAAGCATCTACAGGCGTAGGCCGGAAATTGATCTCGGTTCGGACGTGCCTTCCGGCCGGGCGTCCCGAACCCAGACCGTTTAAGTTCTCACGCTCGCTTCAACGGACAACTGCGAGCGCCAGCTTGGTGGGGTGTCCCCCGCATCCGACTTACCAGGCGTGGGTCAGAGGGAGGCTGGCCTTAAGCGGCCAGGGCGTATTCGTAATCGTTGGCGATTAACTTGGTTCCACGTTTTTTACGAGGCCTCGTGGATCCTCGGCCCGCAACTTTGTCGTCACTATCCCCGTCGAAACCAGTGCGCCCCCAGGGATGTCCAAAAGACTATCTAAGGCCTTTTCCGGCGTTCGGCAAGTGCCAAGAGTGTGAAAAAATCTCGTATTTCAGACCAATTTAGGCTATCCGGCCCTCCAGCAACGCAAGGAGGAGCAAATGAGCCTGCCGACAACCATCGATCGCGACATCTCCCGGCGTATCAAGGACCTGCGCGACGCCCTGAGCCTTTCTCCGGAGGAACTGGCCGCCCGAGCGGGAGTCCCCGTGGAGGACGTCCTCACCTTCGAATCCGGAACCCGAGAGGTTCCTGTCAGCTATCTGTACGCCGTGGCCAAGGCCACCGGAGTGGACCTGACCGCCCTCATCACCGGCTCGGAGGCCAAGCTGCATCAGTTCAGCCTGGTGAAGAAGGGGGAGGGGCTGTCCGTCACGCGCCGCAAGGCCTACAAGTACCAGTCCCTGGCTTACCGCTTCAGCCGCCCCGGCATGGAGCCGTTCCTGGTGTCCGTTCCTCCTCGCGAGCACAGCGCGCTGGAGTTCAACCAGCATGCGGGCGAGGAGTTCATCTTCCTTCTGCAGGGCCGCATGGAGGTAACGCTCGGCAAGGAGTCCGTGGTGATGGAGCCCCAGGACAGCCTGTATTTCAGCTCCACCATTCCCCATGCCATGCGTGCCCTGGACGGCAAAGAGGCCGTGTTTCTGGACGTGATCATTTAGAGGAGGCGGCGATGCAGCCCGAGTTCAAGCGTTACGACACTTTTGAAGAGTATTCTGCCCAGTACGCCGTGAAAGCCCCCTCCGGGTACAACTTCGCGTTCGATTTCCTCGACAAGGAGGCCGCCCTTCATCCCGACCGCCCAGCCATGGTCCACATCGGACCCGACGGCACCCGGCGCGATCTGGATCTGGCCTTCTTCAGCACCCAGTCCTCGCGCATGGCCAACGCCTTCAAGGCCATGGGCATCGCCAAGGGCGACAAGGTCATGCTGGTTCTGCAGCGCCGCGTGGAGTTCTGGGTTACCACCCTGGCCCTGCACAAGCTGGGCGCGGTGCCGGTGCCGTCGCCGCACCTGCTGACGGCCCATGACGTGGAGTTCCGCGTCAACAAGGCCGGGATCAGGGCCTGCGTCGTGGAAGAGGATTTCGTGGAGCGCATCGACGCCGTGAAGGACGCCTGTCCCTCTCTGTCGGTGCTGGTACGCGTAGGGGACATGCCCGCCGGCGACGGCTGGAACGCCTACGAGGCCGGTCTGGCCGCAGCGTCCCCGGAATTCCCCCGCCCCGAGGACGCCGCCTGCGGCGAGGACGTCTCCTTCATCTTCTTCTCCTCCGGCACCACGGGCATGCCCAAGATGGTGGTGCACAACCATAACTATCCCCTGGGGCACATCACCACCGGCGTCTACTGGCACGACCTGCGCCCCGGCGACCTGCACCTCACCGTGGCGGACACCGGCTGGGCCAAGTCCATCTGGGGCAAGTTCTTCGGCCAGTGGATGGCCGGGGCAAGTGTGTTCACCTGGGACTATCGCGGCAAGTTCGTTCCCGCCGAGTTGTTGCGCGTGATGGCCGAGCACGGCGTGACCACCTTCTGCGCCCCGCCCACCATCTACCGCTTCCTCATCCGGGAGGACCTCACGCAGTTCGACCTTTCCAAGTTGCGCCACTGCACCACCGCAGGGGAGCTGCTGAACGAGGGTGTGTTTCACGCCTGGAAGGAGGCCACCGGGCTCACCATCTACGAGGGCTACGGCCAGACCGAGACCACCCTGCAGATCGCAGCCTTCCCCAACATGCCCGTGAGGCCTGGGTCCATAGGCAAGCCGTGTCCCGGCTGGGACATCGTTCTCCTGGACGCCAAGGGCCACCCCTGTCCGCCGGGCGAGGAGGGTGAAATCTGCATCCGCGTGGGCAACGGCAAGGAGCTCGGCCTGTTCGAGGGCTACCTGTACGAGCCCGAGAAAACGGCCTCCGTCCTGTTTGGCGGCTACTACCACACCGGCGACAAGGCCTGGCGCGACGAGGACGGCTACTTCTGGTTCCTTGGCCGCAACGACGACCTCATCAAGTCCAGCGGCTATCGCATCGGACCCTTCGAGGTGGAGAGCGCCCTGGTGACGCACCCTGCCGTGATCGAGGCGGCGGTTACCGGCGTGCCTGACCCTGAACGCGGACAGGCCGTCAAGGCCACCGTGGTGCTCGGCGCAGGCTTTGAGCCCTCGCCCGAACTGGTGAAGGACATTCAGAATCATGTGAAGCGGGTCACCGCTCCGTACAAGTATCCCCGCATCGTGGAGTTTCTGCCCGAACTGCCCAAGACCATAAGCGGCAAGATCAAGCGCGCCGAGATCCGTGCCAAGGATGAGGGCAAGGCCCCAGAAGCCACCAGCTAGCCGTTTGTCCCTCATTCCCCTGCGTATCCAGCCGCCGCTGTCCGTCGAATTCGGCCAGCGGCGGCTGGTCGCGCTTCAGGCCCGAAGGCGTCTGCGTTCGGCCTGGAATAGCCTTCGCCAACCTTTCGGATTCATCCGCCACCCTACCGCCTGCTGTGCAGAGCCGCACCGAAGTGCGGGGCGTCTGCCGACGAGCTTCTGCAAAAAATGCTACGAATCCTACCGCCAAGGTTCCATGGTCGCTCAAAATGCCTCCTGGGAGGCAAGGCCGGAGAGGCGCGGCCCAGATTGTGAAAGACGTAGAATGTCGATGCAATATCGTGTTCCACATTTATTTTTGTGTTGCATGCAGTTGTGTTGTACGGGCTGTTTGGATGTGGTGCGTTCAATGTGTTTTCCGTGATCCCGTTTTACGGCCACCGATGGGAAGGGTTCGGCTCGTGCGTTCTCATCTTGAAGGCCGTGAGAACGGTCGCTGCGTGTGTGTCTATTCGCTGGCCGCATGAGAACAGCTGGAAAGTATTGAGTTTTCTCCTTTTCCTACCTTTTGAGGGGGGCATGGTGTGTGGTAGGGGTCCCTGCTATACGGATGGTATTCAATTGCACGCATCGACTGGCGCGCGGTTCATCTGTGTCTACAAACGCAGGGGGGGCTACATGAAATGGTCTGATATGCGGATCGGGCAGAAAATCCGTGCGGGTTTTTTTTGCGTAACGGCAATATTTGTCCTGGTGCTCGTGGTGGCGGCTCGCGAGGTGGGCGACGTCGAAAACCACACCAAGGCGGCTGTCCAGAAGTACGACCTGTCCATGAGCCTCCTGCAGCGCGAAATCGACCACCTGAAGTGGGCGCAGACCCTGGGGCAGTTCGTGCATGACCACAAGGCCACGGAATTTTCCGTCTCCTCAGACGCCAGGAAGTGCGCCTTCGGGCGCTGGTTCTACAGCGAGGAACGAGCCAGCCTGGAGACGGTCAGCCCGGAACTGAAGCCCCTGTTGGCGTCCATCGAAGAACCGCACGTCAGACTCCACGAAACCTCCATCACCATCCAGAAGCTCAAGAAGGAAGGTCGCCAGGAAGCTGCCGAGGAAGCCTACAACACCGAGACCCTCAAGTCTCTCGTCCAGGTGCAGGAAAACCTCCAGGCCATGCGCGAGAAGGTGAAGACCGGCATCGAAAAGGACCGCACCGCACTGTTTGCAGACATAGATTTCATGAAACTGCTGGTCTACGTCTCCACCGTAGTGTCCGTGGGACTGGCCATTCTGTTGAGCCTTTTCATCTCCAGGGCGATCTCAAGGCCCCTGAAGTTCCTGGCTGATTGTTCCACCAGTATCGCAGACGGCGACCTCTCCAAAGAGTGCCGGTTGCCCCAGCAGGACGAACTCGGGCAGTTGTCGCAGTCCATGGAGACCATGGTGGAGAGCCTGCGCAGCAAGATCGCCGAGGCAGACCACAAGGCCGTCGAGGCCGACGGGCACGCCCGGCAGGCCAAGGACGCCCTGGCCCAGGCCGAATCCAAGGAAGTGCAGATCAAGCAGATGCTGGACCTCATCCGGTCCATCGCCAGCGAATCCATGGGGCTCTCCGACAGCCTGAGCGATTACGCGGCGCGGTTGTCCGCCCAGGTCGACCAGGTGCAGCGCGGCACACAGACCCAGAAGAACCGGCTCTCCGAGGCCGCCTCGGCCATGGAGCAGATGAACGCCACGGTCCTCGAGGTGGCGCGAAACGCCAGCGAGGCAGCAGAGAGCGCGGGACAGGCGCAGGGCAAGGCGCGTGAGGGGGCGGACATCGTCATCGAAAGCGTGGCCGCTATCGGACAGGTCAGCCGCGTGTCCGAACAGCTTCGCCAGAACATGAACGAGCTGGGGGCCCAGGCTCAGTCCATCGGCCAGGTGATGAACGTCATTTCCGACATAGCCGACCAGACCAACCTGCTGGCGCTGAACGCCGCCATCGAGGCCGCCAGGGCCGGAGACGCCGGGCGCGGGTTCGCGGTGGTGGCCGACGAAGTGCGCAAGCTGGCTGAAAAAACCATGGGCGCGACCCACGAGGTGGGCGAGAAGATCAAGGCTATCCAGGATTCCGTCAGCCTTTCGGTGCGCGACATGGAGGAGGCTGGCAAGGCTGTGATCCGTTCAAATGATCTGGCCGGGGCCTCGGGGAATTCGCTCAAGCAGATCGTGAACCTGACCGACGTGAACACCCGAAACGTGCAGAGCATCGCCACCGCAGCCGAGGAGCAGTCCTCCGCCTCGGAGCACATCACCATGAGTCTGGCCGAGGTCAACGGTGTGGCCCACGATACCGAGGCAGGCATGGCAGAGACTGTGGATATCGTTCATAACCTCGCGGACATGGCCCGGCAGCTCAAAGGTCTGATCGCCCAGATGCAGGCCAGCGACGACGCCGCTGCGCCTGCTTCACGTACCGGCTTCCCAGGAGGCAGGGCTTTAGCGTAGGGTAAGTTTGGGGACGTTTCTTCATGTGTCCGGTTTCGTGTGCCGGGAAAAAGCGTCGGTCTCCGGCGCTTTTTTCGTTCACGTCCGTGAGGTGGTCCCACCGGGAGCGTACGACGGCAAGGCAAGACGTTGTCGGCCGTGGCAATTCGACCCGCGCGGGATAAAGACGTTCCCGTGAGTCTGAACTCGGCAGGCGCTCAGCGGATTGAAAGTGATACAGCCCCTCGGAGGAGAAATGTCCCTCTCGTCACGGCTCTGCATATCGCTTTGCGTGTTGGCGATTCTCTTCTCGCGGCAACCTGCCCATGCAAAGCAGTTCACTGTCCTGACAGGTGAGTGGCTCCCCTACGTCTCGGAGACTCTGGAAGGGGGTGGGGCGATGGCCTGCATCATCGAGAAGTCCGTGGAGGCCGCGGGACACTCCGTTAATTTCAGCTTCGTGCCCTGGCCCCGCAACCAGATTGAAGTGCAGTCGGGCGCGGCCCTGGCATCCTTCCCGTGGTCACGCACCGAATCCTTTGAGGAAACCTGTCATGTCTCGGACCCGCTGGGCATGCACCGGATGGTCTTTTTCTATCTCAAGGACAAACTGCCAGGTTGGGACTACACGGGGTTTGAGGATCTGAAGCAGCTCCGGGTAGGCGGCTCACGAGGCTATGCCTATGTTGAGATGTTCGAAAAGGCCGGAGTCCGGGCGGATTACGCCCAGGATGCCGAGAAGTCCTTCGCGAAGCTGTTGAGTGACAGGGTCGATGTGGTTCCAGAAAGCGAGGCGGTGGGCTGGACCATCCTGGAGGCAAGGCATCTGAAGGATTTCGACCGGGTGGCCGTGGCCCGGACGCCGCTGTTCGAGCTGCCCCTGCACCTTATGGTCTCGAAAAAACATCCTGACGGGAGCGAGTTTCTGAAGGTTTTCGAGCGAGGCTTGGCCATCATCAAGGAAGACGGGCGCTATGAGGAGATTCTCCTGAAGGGTGAGTGCGTTTCATCTGCAGTCCGCTGACGGCCACTCCCTCGCCGGAGGGGCGCGCCCCGGAAAGGGGGCAGGCTCCTGGCGCTGGAACAATCGAACTCGACGCCACGCGCCAAGCGTCATGCGGCCATCGGGAAACGCAGCCGGAAACAGGTCCCGGGACCTGACGTCATGGTGAGGTCGCCGTGCAGCTGTCCGATGAGCAAGGTCACGATCTGAAGGCCCAGGGTGTTCTGTTTCTCCAACATGAATCCAGGCGGCAGCCCTATCCCGTTGTCCTCGACCGAAAGGTTGATCACGCCTTCGCTCAGGGTGGCCGCGATGCTGATAACGCCCGTGATGCGTTCCCTGAACCCGTGCTTGAGGGCGTTGGTGGTCAGTTCGTTCATGATGAGCCCGAAAGGAATAGCCTGGTCCAGAGAGATAGGGATGGGGTGCAGGTCCAGGCGCAGGGCGATGTCCCGCTTGCCTTTATATGTCTGGATCAGGCGCGGGAGGAGTTGGCGCAGGTATTCCTCCATGCCTATCTCCGCAAAATTTCCGGAGTGGTACAGCTGGTCGTGAATGAGCGCCATCGACATGATGCGGCCACGACTCTCGGCCAGCACGTCCAGCATGCCGAGGTCGCTCAGCTTCTGTTCCTGCAGGCTGAGCAGGCTGGAGATGATCTGGAGGTTGTTCTTCACGCGGTGGTGGATTTCCTTCAGCAGGATTTCCTTCTCGTGCAGTGATCTGGCCATGACCTCTTCGGCCCGCTTGCGCTCGGTTATGTCCCGGGAAATTCCCAGCAAGGCCGCCTCGGAGCCCATATCGACGTACACGACACGGAGCTCCACGGGGAATTCGTGCCCGTCCTTGTGGCGGTTCCAGGTTTCGAACGAAGCCTTGCGGGTTTGCGTGATCTTGCGAACGAGTTCCGAAAGCGCTTCCAGGGGGAGGTGTGTCGCGTTCAGGTCCAGGACGTTCATGTTCAGGAGTTCTTCACGCGAATACCCTGTTTGCCGCTCTGATTCGTAATTCACGCGCAAGAGGCGTCCCTGCAGGTCGGAGAGGTATATTGCGTCGCCGGCGTTGTTGATGAGCAGCCGGAATCGTTCCTCGCTCTCCCAGGCTTTTTCCTCGGACAGCCTTATGGACGTCTCAGATTTGTTCCTGAAACGTTCGTGCCGCACCATGACGATTATTGTAGACAATATGAGGAGGGACCCGACTGCAAAAAAAGTCAGGTAGCGCCGCAGTATTTGCATTTTGGGTTCATTCAGGCTGGAGAAATATTTGTCCATGGGAACGGTCACGCTGATTCCTCCCCGTATCTCCCCTTCCTTGTAGCCTTGTTTGGCGTGGCATCTCAGACACGCTTTTTCAGTAATCATCGGGCGCATGAACCGCAGCGTCTGTTTCCCGTCCGTCGCTCCGATCTCGTGAGCCTCGGGGGCGCCGTCATAGAACGATTTCAAGGCTTTCGTCTCCCATTCATCCGGCGCGTTCTCCGGGCGGATGGGGTTGAGACTCGTTATGTGAGCCTTCAATCCGGCTTCCTCGTCCATGATTGTGTGGACCATGCGCGTCATGTAGGCCGGATTTATCAGGGTGAGCACTTTTCCTGATTCGGTCACTACGTCGCGCTCGGGAACGTCCAGGTATGGGTTGGGGGTCAATGCGTCCGATACTTCAGCGTAAACTCCCCCCAGTCTGGCTGACCAACGCCGGTAGGTGATGTCCTTTTCGTAAGCGATGCGGGCTTCTACGAGGGCCTGATGATACTGGTTTTCGAGCAGGCTGCTGGCAGCCACAGTGTACAAATGGTAGACGAATGCAGTCCAGGTCGCAGTGAGAATCACTCCCAGAATGATCAGTTTTCCATAGCTTTTCATAGGTGCTCTCGGCCAAACGGCGGCCCGGATAAATAGCTGCGCGCAGCATATGCCACGCCGGGGTCATGCCGCCTGCCGTCGCGCTGACGAATGCGGGCGCAATCCCAGGGTGGTCTGAATTCTCCAATGCGTCCGGGATGACGTGAACAATTCCGACCTCTGCAGTGCCCAGAGTCTGAAACGATGAGAGGCGCTGCGGCGTTACTGTTTCATGAGACCCGCATGCAGTCAATTACAGTCGCACGTTTGGCGGAAGTCGCTGGATTCGCCTGCGGCGACAGGGAGCAGCCGCAGGTGTGCATCAGGCAGTAGAGCCGCGCCGCAAGCGTTCTGTGGGCAAGATCAACGTAAGGGCGTCGGCGGTGTGCCGGAAGCTGCGCAAATCAGTGCCAAATCGCGCGCCGACTTACATGCCCGTGCAGCCTTACCTAAAAGGAACCGAGGAGAAGGAGTAATCAGGTGTGCCGGAAGCTGCGCAAATCAGTGCCAAATCGCGCACCGCCTTACAGCTACCAAGGGCATTTGAGGGGAAACTGAGATATCAGACCGTAAAAAATGAAAAAGGGTCACGGCTGTTTAGGCCATGACCCCGATCATTCGTGGTAGCGAGGGAGGGACTAACTGTCCGCTGACTGTCATAACTCTGCAATCATTGAGCTTTTCTCTCCAGGGACATCGCTCAAGTCCCGTTTGAGATGCGAATGTGTACCAGTGAAGGGGGGCAGATGACAACGCCGAAAGTTGGTCATGTTCCAACGGAGGGATTGAACCCCAGACCCGTGAGCGTAGCCCCGGTTCCTGGTTTGATACGGGCGTTTTCCGTTCTCCGAGGATGCCGCTACGGGCGATTATCGACGGCTTCAGAACGTGAGCCAGGGTAAGCAAGGGCGAGGGAGTTGGAAAGCGTTATGGCCCCGTAGCAGCCTTGTTGGTGTGGGTTTCTGAGCACTCTGAGCGAAAAAAATGTGAAAGCCATACCTATAACATAGTAGGGTCCGACGCAGGACCACAAGCCGTATGGGTAGGGGTAGTGCCCCCCCCTGTGCGTGTGTGGAGTCGCGTGCGTGCGTCCCGCTTGATTCAACTGGCACCTCTCCGACGATCATCCAGAGTGAGTGCCTGTTGCCTGATGGGTGATCCGCTTCCCCTGGTTACGTCGCGATCCTGGCCCTGTCCTGCCCGTGGAAGTCATCCACCTTCACTTCCAGTGAGTCTTCTCCACTGTCAACCAGAGTACACCTTTCCAGTCACACCTAGCCCTTCCCAGGAACCCGCATTCCACCGTGACAACTAACGTCAAAATCGATCAGGTTGACACTGTGACAGCCTGTGCCTAGACTGAGATTGACACGTCAGGGAGGCACATCATGAGTGGTCAGCAAGTCGGGTACGTCAGGGTCAGCAGTGTGGATCAGAACCTAGCACGCCAGTTGGACGGGGTCAGGCTGGATGAACGGTTCGAGGACAAGGCGTCAGGCAAGGACACCAACCGTCCTGGCCTAGAGTCCTGCCTCAAGCACCTTCGCAAGGGAGACACGCTCCACGTTCACAGTATGGATCGTCTGGCCCGCTCCCTGGCCGACCTGCTCAGGTTGGTGAAGGAACTCACCGAGCGCGGTGTTGCCGTTAAGTTCCACAAGGAAGCCCTGACGTTCACAGGGGAACCAAACCCCATGCAGGATTTACAGCTTGCCGTCATGGGAGCCGTGGCAGAGTTCGAGCGTTCCATGATCAAGGAGCGGCAGCGTGAAGGGATCGCCGCAGCCAAGGCCGCAGGGAAACAACTGGGACGCTCCAAGATGCTGACGCCGGAACAAGTGGAAGAGATCAAGGCCAGGATCGCCGCTGGGGAGACGGTCAAGAGCCTCGCGCAGAAATACGGGATCAGCCGTCAGAGCCTGTATGCAAACTACCCGGAAGTGATTCGTAAGGCTGTTTGAGGCCGTCGAAGCCACATGGCACTGGCGGCAAAGTCGCGTGGATTCTGAACGTAAATGCGTGAAACAACAAAGGCTACTCAATTGGTAAGCCGTTGGACTTCTTGGCCAATTGATAACCATTATCACTTTACTAATGACTCCACTCGTACAACTCGAACACTCCCCGTCATGGTAGTCCAGTTCTGGTCGAACAACTTGAACCGCCCGATTTCACTGGACATTTGTCATCTGTTGTGCCATATGATCGTCCACATATCCCAACGCAGGAGGCTGGACGTGGAAGACTTTTTGATGATCCTCGACGAAGAGGTGGCACCTTTGGACTCGTTGCTTGAACTTGGAATGGAGGCTGGAGAGGGACACTGCGGAGTGGCTTGGCACCTGCTCGAAGCTGTTGTGGAGAACGTCAAGCGGAGGGTCCGCGCACAGTAGTCGAGAACTGCTCAAACACACAGGCACAACAAGGCCCCGCCGTCCAATCGGATGCGCGGGGCTTCTTTGTTTCTGGCCCTGTGGCAATTCTGATCAAGTCTGACCATATTCTGCAACTGCCTCTGCTTCTGTTGCTATGGTGCATGTATCTCACATGGAGGTGACACATGTCACTGTTGGAAGAACTGAAGCGGCCAGTCAAAGCGCATCCACTCAACGCGCTGCTCAAACTAGCTGGCATCAAAAAGGCCCGCGTTGCGGAGAAGCTTGGGGTCAGCCTGTCACACCTGAACAACGTACTTCTTGGGAACGTGAAGCCCAGCGAAGCCCTGTCTGATAGACTGGAAGACATCTGGATTGAACTGGGCACGAGTCCTCTCCCGTAACCCGCTACATCTGACAAAGCCCGGTCATGCGCTGTGCTGGCCGGGTATTTGTTGGCCTGTGCTGTGTTCAACCCTAACCAGACAAAGAAGGAAGAGAGATGGCAACTGAAACGATCAGTCTTCGTATCGACAAAACCCTGGCAGACGGATTCCGCGCCGCATTAAAGAAGCTCCAGCTTCCGCTAGCGAAGGTGCTTCAGGGATCGTTGTTCTTGGCCCTTGTGTCACTCGACGTGAGCCAGTCAGGGCGGGTGAAGTTCAAGAGAATGGCGTCTGCGTGACTTCCCCTTACTCAGGGTCACAAACCGCCGCAAACGCCGAATTTCGTGTCTACCGTGCCAGTATTGGAGCGGGTTCCCGAACACATAACCAAGGATGACAACAGCATGAGAAACACGTTCAAGAGTCGGATCACACTGGGAAGTGAAGTCCTTCACGGGATCAAGCTTGCCCAGAGCGAGTTCATCAGCAGAAGGCACTACCTGACCACCACACTGGAGGTCTACGAACTCACAACCGCTGACCGTGATCCGTTTATCATTACAGCCAGGAACTACCTGGGATGGCGGCAACTGTACTCCGCAACGACGGTGGCTGAGTGCCTGGATTGGTTGAAGGGTTCCCGGCTCCCGAAGGAAGCTGTCAGCAGGATCGTGGAGACGCTGGCCGAAAAGCCCCAACCCAAGCGCGGAAGGCCAGCCAAGCCGAAGGTGACGTATTGCACTAGGAAGCGGCGGGATGGCTCCGAAGTCCGTGTGGCTCTGACCGTTGGGGCTGCGGCGTAATGGTGAAGTCGGAGATCGTGCCACTGCGGATCGTGGTGGACTCAAGGGAAAAGAGGCCCTGGCTGTTCAGTGGCTATCCTGACGTAGAGGTAGTCCGGGGAACACTCAAGACCGGGGATTACTCTTTGCCTGGTTTTGAGGATCAGGTGGCCCTGGAGCGCAAGAGCCTTCAGGACTTGATAGGGAGTCTCTCCGCTGGCCGTGACCGTTTCGAGCGCGAGATGGAACGACTTGCCGCAATGGAATTCGCCGCAGTGCTAGTCGAGGCATCAGCCGAGGATATCGCCAAGGGCAAGTTCAGAGGCAACATGAATCCGACAAGTGTTCTTCAGTCGATCTATTCTTGGACGGTTCGTCACAATGTCCACTTTCTTCTGTGCGGTACGCGGAAGCATGCGGAATACGCCTGTCATGGCCTATTATCAAAGTTCATTCGCGAGCACCTATCAAGAGAAGGAGCGTGTGCCAGCGATGCATATCGCGAAGTCCGTGCAATAACTGCAATGTGACGGAATGTGTAGCATTGCAATCCGAGCAAAATAGCTGTAAAGTCGAAGCCCCTTCAAGCTGCTGCTAACAGTTTGAAGGGGCTTTCGCTGGGTGGTGCCGTGGTCGTTCTGCAAGATACATAGAACACGAACCCAGCCAAGTCAATCATACAAATCATACACGAGGTTCGATGTGTCGTATTCGATAGGGTCAACGTCCGTAACGGGCGAGGTTAACACTGTTTACAGGCCCAAGGGAGAGATAAGGGAGGATGCTCTGTCCCTGCCCTACCACAGGAGGGAGGCTCCTGGGTGTCGTAGGGATGCCTTCTTCCGGTTCAGCCGAGAGATCATAAAGGGTGAAACTTGGGCGGAACTGAGTGATGCAGCACGCGCCGTACTCCCTGTCATCATGCGTCATTGCGACAAGAAGGGAAGAGCATTCCCATCGCAGGAAAGGTTGTCTGAATTGTCTGGCGTGAGCATCAACCCTGTGAAGCGCGCAATACAAGAGCTGAAAGAGCGTGAAATTGTGCGCGTAACCGCAAGCTGGACGAACAAGCTAACTCGTCACAATACCTACCATCTCAAGGTTCCACCGCTCAACAGGAGCTTCGCTTGGTATCCGCACATCGTAAAAAGCGGATTGTGGGCACGCATGAGCTTTCCAGCCAAGAACATGTATGTCGTGCTGTTGTGTGGGTCGACGATGGATCGCAAAGAGTATGAGAGCGTTTGCGAGGAACTAGAACGTCGTGGACGACATGCCGAACTGGACATGGCCGACGATTCGCCATTCACCTTCGATTCAAAGAACTACGCATCCGGCTACCAGTGGCGGGAGTGGCAGTTCTCTCATCTTATGGGGGAGGACAAGGAGGGGCTACGCAAGTTCACTGGCATCAAAGACAAGAGGACGCTGGTAAAGTACGGCTGTGAACTCATGAGTGTTGGCCTTGTAACCCCTGTTGAGATAAACGGCGAGGTTAAGTGGCGTGTCCAGGTAGAGCGGTCACTCGATGGTTGAACAAGGCAGGTCTTGCATGAAGTGTGCTGGTAAGAAGGCGATCTGCATGAGGCATCCAGAATACCTGCATGGAGGCGTGCATAGGGCGCACAGATACATGCATGGAGGTGTGCATGGCGGGGTGCACGAAGTGTGCTAGTAAGAATGTCTCGAGAATGTCTTCAAGAATGCCTTGAGAATGATTTTAACTATTCACCGTCAAGGCGGTGAAGTTGCAGAAAAGTCATTGTGCCTGTTTGGACCTAGGCTGGACGCAAGGGACTGGTCGGGCAAGCCGTGGAGGTTGCATGGTTGGCGTGGAAGCTGTTAGCAGCCTATTGGCTGGGCACACCTTTAACCTGGAGGGAGTGCGGTGTACGTGATCAAGATCAAGGACCCAACGGGCGAATTCTTTGTCAGTCAGACTCAGGGGCAATACTGCCATGCTAAGGCCGGTGCGCGGCTATTCACTGATCGCAACGAAGCTGAGTCCGTGGCGGATGCCGTGAGGCCTGAATGGGTAGTGGTTCGGGTGCCAGTCATGGTCGAGGAGGTTTAGGTAGACCTCTTGCCCTGTGCAAAGCAGCATACGTCGATAGCGCCCCAAGTTCGTAGCGCAAACCATGAGAACAGCCGCCTCACCTGACCTTAACGGGCCGGGTGGGGCGGTTTTTCTGTTTGTGTTGGCATTGTGTGGGTTGACTCACGTCATCACCCTTCGATCCTCCTGACCAGTCCCTCCGATTGGCGCTTCACACTGGTGCCATGACTGGCCCTCTCAAGTAGGGAAGCTTGATTTCATGCGTCTCTTCAAATATCTCAAGAGCAGGAGGGCTCTATGCGTAGTACATGCGGTGTCTTGTTGGTTGTTCTTATCATATTTGGGCACTTCTCAGTTGCTCTATCTGTTGAACCCCTTCCTGATGGATTTCGTGGACTGAAATGGGACAGCACAATGCCAATTGAATGGCATGTACGCTCTGTAAAAGAAAATTTTTGCATTGATACAGGAGGCGGTGTAGAAACTGTCAAATTCGATAATCATGAGGTTGTAGACAGGCTGATATTTGGGATGGATGTCGCTAGCATAGTATATAGCTTTCGCTTCAAGAAGTTGAGCTTCGTTCGAGTTTATATCTTCAGTGGCAAGTCTGAAGCCAGTAGCTACATCGCAAAGTTCGTGAAAAAATTTGGAAAACCTGATGTCAATGGAGCACACACACCAAGCATTGTGGACGCAAGCGGCGATATTACAATGGAGAGCTTTGCGTACCTTTGGTCAAAGTCAGATCGCTTTATACACATAAGCTACTCCGTATCCGGAGACAAAACAAGGTGCCTCATAACCACAGAGATTGGGAAAGTAAACTCTAACCAGTACGATGGATGCTTTCCTTCGCGGGGGTTCATAAGCAGTTTGCGCAGTAAAGGCTATAAGCTCGAACACAAAGGCGGAAGCGACGATGGCCTATAATATGGAATCGGTGACACATAAGCCACCTCATCATCATGGATAAGGCACTGGCGAAACTCTACAAGGGAAACTGGGAGCAGCACCGGCGGCATTTCGAGGCCAACTGAACACGCGTTAAATCCGAGGGCAAGTAATGGATCAAGACCATCAGGTTCTGTTGTCTGGGTTGATAGGCTCTGTAGTTGGCGGCATACTGTCGTGCGCTGGGTCTTGGTTTGCAGTTATGACTACGGCTAGATCAGCAAGTAAGCAAGAGATACGGCGGAACAAGCAGAACATTCATAATGTTCTGCAAGCAATACATGACGAACTTGACGCAATTTATACTGCATACATGGACACAGTTGGCAACACTATCGATTCTGATCCAAAGAGAACGACTCTGAACTCTATATTTGTCGTTGGAAGCGACTACTTCACAATGTACAAAGCGAACGCCGCCCAGATAGGAAAGATAGACGATGATCATCTACGAGGACTGATTATCAGAACATACAGCGCAGCGATGTCGCTTATTGACAGATATAACTTCAACAATGACCTGTATCAAAGGTCGCAAAACATGAGATACAACGGACCAAACACCTTTGACATGGAGAGCATTAGTGCATCTGGCATGATGCCGAGTGCATTCAAATCCATTAAGGAGAAGCACGACGAGGTAAAGACGCTTTATGACGAACTGATGCATGAATTACATGAGCGAGGAATCAAGAAAGACTGAGTGAGTCACGATGACCGGTGGCCTTTTCATCGCTCTGTGTGGTCGCGTGGACACACCGACTTCAGCACGAACCGACTCAGCGCCAAGTGCGAGAGGTCCAAACCGAAGTCGAGTTTCTTGATGTACTCTGCCAGTTCCGTGATGTTAACATCGAATATGTAGTGCGCGAAGGTCACGTCACCAGAGAGCGAGTGTCCATCGAGGAGCTTAATCTTGTCTACAGGAGTGCCAACCTTGTACAGGGCCGTGGTGAAGTTTTTCCTGAAGCTGTGGAAACTTTTCGTCTCCGCAATGCCGAGTCCAGCTTTGTAACCGCTGAACCACTTGACGAGATACCGTCCCTTCTCTCCCTGTTGGGCTTTCAGGGCTGGAAATAGTTCGACCTCATTGGCGCCACGCATTGCGTCAACGAATTTGAGAAAGTTCAACTCCTCCAGGATGAAGGGGTGGATCGGTACGATCCTGTTTCCACTGCCGGTCTTCACCTCCTTCTCACCAGAGTCGTTGATGTTGATGCACCAGATGCTTGCGACCTCTTGAACGTCATCAACATGTAGCTGGGCGATTTCGCCCAGTCGTGCCCCTGTAAAGAGGGCTAGGATCGGTCCCCAGAACCTCCATGGGATGTCCTTGCAGGCATCCACAAAGCCAGGGCCGAAGAGCAGGGCGAGGTCATCGGTGGTGAAGGGTTGCTTCTTCTCACTCTGTTTTCTGTTGTCCTTGAGAGTGATCCCCGAGAAGAAGTTTTCCGAAACCCACCTGCGCTTCCTGGCATAATCAAATAGCGCGGACAACTCCGTGACAGCGAGCTTGACGGTGGAAACCCGGATTGTTTCGATCTCTCCAGACTCTTTTGCCTTCTTCGATTGCCTCTTTTTCGGCTTGGCGATCATCTTCTTGACGAATTCATGCGTGAAATCGTGGTCGATCAAGGCCAAGTCAACATCACCCATCACTTCAGGTAAGAACTCTAGACGCGCCATCTGTGTCCGAACTGAACGAGGTTTCCATTCACCGCTCTGGGTTTTGTGCTCACTGTACTCCCGGATGAGGTCGGACACTTTTCGCTTCGGCTTGTCTGGTGCCGTAGGTACGGGTAGCTGGTGGGAGGGTTGAGGCCTTGGTGCATCATCCAGAAACACCTCTGGCACATAGTCGATAAAGCCGTATTCACGCTGTCTGACCGCAGCCACGGCCTCAATGAAGGCCTGGGTGTAGACATGGCACACTTCATTGACCGTAGGGTCATCGTCCGCGATTTCGACGCCGAACCGCTTGAGCATGGCGAGGACAGGCAAACGAAGATCGGGCCAGCGGTTGGTACGGAGCCTTTCACGAAGTATCTTCTCAGCCTGTGTGGCGTCCTTGTACTCCCATGGCGACAGCCCGGTAGTGTCCTGCCAGTCGCTGGGGAAAATACCTTCCGAGGTCAGTCGAACACCGAACTCATACTTTCCAGGGAACCGCATTCGGTCCCGTTGATCCTCTTGCAGAATGCGCCGGAACTCCCGCCGCGTAAGCTCAAAGATTTCATCACTGCTCAGGTCTGCCATTGCTCCAGCCCTCAAGTCTCTCAGAAGTCGGCGCGTGAACGCTGCCAGGGCGAAGGCTTTATCGCGGGCTTCCCGGATACGTCCAGTGCCAAGGGAGATGCGAAGTTCACAGCGTCCGATTCTGGGCCGAATATCAACCGGCACCTTGGCCCGGAAGTGAAGTGTGCCACTGCGTTGAACTAAGTATGAGAGCCACGCCATACCGTCCCCCTATGTGCGGGGAGAGCGATGTGTACCAGTGAAGTGTACCACTGGCGTCCGAGTGGGCATCTGGAGGAAAAGCGGGGAATTCCCTTCAGCAAAAGAAAAAGGGAGTCAGACACTTACGTCCGACTCCCGGTGATTCGTGGTAGCGAGGGAGGGAATTGAACCCCCGACACTGCGGATATGAGCCGCATGCTCTAACCGACTGAGCTACCTCGCCACGAAGTTTGCCTTGCGGCAGGACGGGCTAAATACAAAACGAAGAGGTGCTTGGCAACTCTTTTTTTTCGATTCCCTTAATTGGGCCAAAAGAAAAACACGGCCACGGCCAGCAGGATGCGGTAGATCGCGAAGGGGCGCAGGGTCACGCGGCTGACCAGCCCGATGAACCACTTGATGGCCAGCCAGGCCGACAGGAAGGACACCACGAAGCCCACGCCCAGGAATTGGAGGTCGCCCACGCTGAACTGGTCCCAGCTCTTGAAGATCTCGTAACCGGTGGCGGCCATCATGATGGGCACCGAGCTTATGAAGGAGTACTCGACGGCCAGCTTTCTCCTGGCGCCGAGGATCATGCCGCCCAGGATGGTGGATGCCGAGCGGGAGAAGCCCGGCCACAGCGAGAGGCACTGGAACAGGCCGATGCCCAGGGCCAGGGACGGGGAGACGTCGTCCAGGTCGTGGTATTTTTCCCAGGCTGTCTTTTTGCTCTCGACGATGAAAATAAGGATCGCACCCGCAATCAGGGCCAGGGCCACCGGCAGCGGCTGGAACAGGTGCGCCTTGATCATGCCGCGCGCGAACAGGCCGAGCAGGGCGGCGGGCAGGCAGGTCAGGAACAGGAGCGTCAGCCCGCGCCGTCCGGCGAAGCGCTGCCTGGCCTTGGGGAAGGCGAGCGCCGCGAAGCGGTCGCGGTACAGCACCACCACGGCGAGGATGGCCCCGAGCTGGATGATGATGTCGTAGGAGGCGGCTTTGTCGCCGGAGTGCCCGAGCAGCACGCCCGTCAGGATGAGGTGGCCCGTGGAGGATACGGGCAGAAATTCGGTCAGGCCTTCGACGATGCCGAGAATTATAGTGCTAAGCCACGGGTCCATGAAATCTTCCCAGAACCGGACTGTGCGGGGCCGCTGCCGGACGATTCCTCGCCAGGCTCCGGCCCTGTCCGGGCGTAATGTTCAACCGGTTGCGCCCAGCGGTCCCGAGATCGCGGGCAGGGGACGGGGTACGACAGTCCCATGTTCCTTGCAAGCCCTGAGGCCATGCGGTAAAGGATGATTGCCGTTTGGTAATGAACGAAAAAATGGAGAATCACCCCGATGACCACTGTAATGCCTCAGTCGGAACTCATGCGTAATGCCGTGGCCTGGGTGAACGAACATCTCGCGCAGCCCGGCAGTTCGCTCAAGAAGCTCTTGGACGAGGCCGGAATGCGTTTCAATCTCGGTCCCAAAGAGCAGGAGTTCCTGCGGGGCTTCTTTTCCAAGTCCGACAAGTAGTGGCGACGTCCGTCATCTCGCGCCTGAAGGCGGCGAGCCCGGACAGCGGGCTGACTGGAATTCGGGAAGAAACCGTCTCAGGATTCCGGGTTGCCGCTTGCGGGCGTCTCGATTTCAGGCGTACCCTCTGAGGCAGCGGCAGGCTGGTCCTCGCCAATGCCCAGGCGGATGTCGATGCGTCGCCAGAGATCCTCGTAGCCTGCTCCGGTCACGGAGGAGAACAGCACCGGCTTCTCGCCGCCCAGGAGCCCGGCCCAGCGGTTCTGCTGGGATTGCTGCTCGCGCTTCTTGCACTTGTCGATCTTGGTGAGCACGCCGATAACGGGGATGTCCGAGGCGCGCAGCCAGGCCACCATGTCCAGGTCGCTGGCCTGGGGCGTCAGGCGGCAGTCCAGCAGCACGGCCACGGCGCGCAGCCAGGCGGTGCCCGAGAGATACCGTTCGATGAGCTCGGCCCACTTGGCGCGCTCCTCCTTGGAGCGGCGCGCGTACCCGTAGCCGGGCAGGTCCACCAGATAGACGTCGCCCGGTTCGATGCGGTACAGATTGATGCTCTGGGTCTTGCCGGGGGTGGAGCTGGTCTTGGCCAGCTGCTTGCGTCCGGCAAGCCTGTTGAGCAGCGAGGACTTGCCCACGTTGGAGCGCCCTGCCAGGGCGATCTGGGGTGCGTCGGGGGCGACGAGGTCGGCCTGTCCGTAGATGGTCTTTTCGAGATGAAGTATCTTGCGCATGATGTTTGATTCCGTTTAGCTTCTCGCGGTTGCGCAGGATACCCTGAAATCCCACGAAAGCAAGCAAGGTGAGAGCATGACCAAATGCCGCATTCTGGTTCTCAACGGCCCGAACCTGGGGCACATCGGCAAGCGCCAGCCCGAGATTTACGGATCCAGGGGCATGGACGACCTGGGCCTGATGGTGGGCGAGTCCCTGGGCGAGGCGGCCGGGCGCATCGAGCTGTCGTTCTTCCAGGCCAACGGGGAAGGGCAGCTGATCGACCGGCTGGAACAGGCCTGGCGCGACAAGCTCGACGGCGTGGCCTTCAACGCCGGGGCCTTCACCCACACCAGCCTGGCCCTGGCCGACTGCCTGGCCTGGATTGGCATCCCCTGCGTGGAGGTGCACCTGTCCAATATTTTCGCCCGCACGGACCAGCCCCTTCGCCAGCAGAGCCTGATGGGCCGCAGCGCCATCGGGGTTGTTGCGGGTTTCGGCATGATGAGCTATGTCCTCGCGGTTTCCGCCCTGTGGCAACACTGGCTTACCAAGAACAGTTGATATTCAAGGAGATACAATGCTTTCCACCACTGACTTCCGCCGCGGCCTCAAGATCGAGCTGGACAACATCCCCTACGAGATCGTGGATTTCCAGCACGTAAAGCCCGGAAAGGGCGGAGCATTCGTGCGCACCAAGCTGAAGAACATGCTCAACGGCCGCGTGGTGGAGAACACCTTCCGTTCCGGCGAGAAGATGGAAAAGCCCGACATGGAGAACAAGTCCATGCAGTACCTCTACCAGGACGGCACCGGCTTCGTGTTCATGGACATGGAAAGCTACGAGCAGTTCTCCGTGGAGAAGGACGTCCTGGGCGACAAGGGCGGCTATCTGGTGGACGGCATGGAGCTGACCATGCTGCTGTACCGGGGCAAGCCCCTGGACATGGACCTGCCCGCCTCCGTGGTGCTGGAAGTCACCCACACCGAGCCCGGCGTCAAGGGCGACACCGTGAGCGGCGCCACCAAGCCCGCCACCCTGGCCACCGGCATCACCGTGACCGTGCCCCTGTTCGTGAACGAAGGGGAGAAGATCAAGGTGGACACCCGGACCGGCACGTACCTGGGCCGCGTGTAGCACGAAGCCTTTGGCAGCCAGGCAAGCCTCGCGGCTGCCTCGCTGCCTGCATAGTCGGGAATGGCCGTGGGGCGGGGCTCCACGGCCTCTTGTTTTGGGGGGCTGCGGGGATGATTGGCTCGGATGAGCGCCACCGCGCACGCGTCCCTCTGTGAATGCCATTGCGGCTGTGCTTGCATGGCCGGACCCGGCTTTCCGGCCATTCGCCCCCGGCGGGGAAGCGTCTTTTAATCGCCTGTTTTTTCGCGTAATGATCGTCCAGAACACGGCTGATCGCGCCTTTTCGGGAGAGAGTTACGGAACGCAAGAAAATTTTGGAGGAACTGGTCGGAGTGACGTTCGTCTTCGCGGCGGCGTTTCTCGTCCTGGCCCTGTACTCCTTCGACCGGGCCGATCAGGTCCCCATGCTTCAGACTGCGGGGCCGCACGGCGTCACCAACCTGATGGGCGTGGCAGGCTCGGCGCTGGCGGGCTATCTGGTATGGATGTTCGGCCTGGCGGCGTGGTTCGTCCCGGCGCTCATGGTCTATGCTGGCGTGCGTCGCCTCTTCCCCTTGGTTGGCATCACGCGCAGGCATTGGGCCGGGCTCTTCGGCCTGTTCCTGGTGTGCCTGGTGGCCCTGGGGTCGGACTGGCCCGGACCGGGGCTCTCCGTGAACCAGGTGGCTGGCGGCGGCGCGCTGGGGGGCGCGCTGTACCGCATCGGCGCGGGCATCATCCATCCCGTGGGCATGTACCTGCTGGCCACGTTCCTGGCCGTGGTGTCGGTGCAGCTGTTCGTGGGGCTCTCCTGGCAGGAGCAGGCTTCCCGGCTCAAAGCCTTCCTGGACGGCGTGTGGGCCATTGTCAGCCCCCCGGTCATGCGTTTCCTGTTCGGTCCCGGCTACGGCCAGAATGGGCAGGGCGAGAGGAACGGACAGCCGGATGCGTATGACGATGACGACGAACTCGAGGACGCCCCGGCTGTCGCAGTCGCGCCCGTGCGGCAGGAGCAGCCCGCGTCCAAGCGCCCGGCACGGCAGGAAAAGCCCGTCAAGCCCAAATCCAAGCCGTTTTTCCGGCCCTCTCCCGGAGCCGACGGCCTGCCGCCAATGGAACTGCTCACCATGCCGCCGCCGCAGACGGGCGGCCCATCCGAAGACATGCTGCGCTCCCAGGCGGCCAGCCTGATCACCTGCCTGAACGATTTCGGCATCCAGGGCGAAGTGATGCGCATCGTGCCCGGCCCGGTGGTCACCATGTTCGAGATCAAGCCCGCGCCGGGCGTGAAGGTCAGCCGCATCGCCGGGCTCTCCAACGACATCGCCCTGGCCATGAAGGCCATGGCCGTGCGCATCGAGGCTCCGATACCCGGGCGAGACACAGTGGGCGTGGAGATCCCCAACGCCAAGCGCCAGACCGTCTACCTGCGCGACATCATGGAGTCGCGCGAGTTCTCGAACTCGCCCTCCAAGCTTACCCTGTGCATCGGCAAGGACATCCAGGGCCTGCCCTTCACCGCCGATCTGGCGCGCATGCCCCACCTGCTGGTGGCGGGCGCGACCGGCAGCGGCAAGAGCGTGTGCATCAACGCCATCCTGCTCTCCATCCTCTACAAGGCCCAGCCCGAAGAGGTGAAGCTCCTGCTCATCGACCCAAAGCGCATCGAGCTTGCCATGTACGCCGACCTGCCGCATCTGGTGCATCCGGTGGTCACGGACATGTCCATGGCCAAGTCCGCGCTGGACTGGTGCGTGCGCGAGATGGACAAGCGCTACGAGGCCATGGCCGTGATGGGCGTGCGAAACATCGACGGCTACAACGAGAAGGTGGCCAAGCTTATCGCCAATCCCGGCCCGGATGTGGAAGTGGTGGAGCCCATGCCCTATCTGGTGCTCATCATCGACGAGCTGGCCGACCTCATGATGACCGCCTCCAAGGAAGTGGAAATCTCCATCGTGCGTCTGGCCCAGCTGGCGCGCGCGGCGGGCATCCACCTGATCCTGGCCACCCAGCGCCCCAGCGTGGACGTGGTCACCGGCCTCATCAAGGCCAACTTTCCCACGCGCATCTCCTTTCAGGTAACCAGCAAGCACGACGCGCGGACCATATTGGACACCGTGGGCGCGGAACACCTGCTGGGCCGGGGCGACATGCTGTTCAAGCCCAGCGGAGCCAAGGTCCTGCGCATGCACGGGGCCTTCGTCTCCGACGAGGAGACCTCCCAGGTGGTGGAATACTGGAAGGAGCGCCAGGCCCCCAGCTACCTCATGGATCTTGCCAGCTGGGGCGACGAGGCGAATGGAGAGGGCGGCGTGTTCGGCGGCGATGGCGACGGCGAATCCCTGTCCGACCCGATCTATCCCCAGGCCCTGGAGTTCGTCATGGAGCAGGGCAAGGCGTCCATATCGCTTATCCAGCGGCGCTTCCGCATCGGGTTCAACCGGGCGGCCCGCTTCATCGAGCAGATGGAGCGCGACGGCCTCCTGGGGCCTGCCGACGGCAGCAAACCCAGGGTCGTTCTCAAGGACAGGAGCTAGCCAGCCATGCAGATCCTCCTGGACGAAGGCGCGATCGAACACGGCGCGCAATCCTTCATGCAGCACTTGAAGAAAGAGTGCCGTCCGGTGGCGGCCACGCTACGCTGGCGCGCCGCTGCGCAGAAAGAGGAAGTGTTCTGGAACGAGCCCTTGCACTTCTGGTTCGCCCACAAACGCACAGCCAACCGCCACTGGCTCCAGGCAGGGCTGCACGATCCGGCGTCCTGCGGCCCAGGCGTCCTGCGGCCCGAGTGCGAGATGAGCTTTGCGCTCTCCGGGTTCGACCGCCGCGCCAACTGCTTTCTCCTGCGCTTCGGCAAGGACGTGCTCATCGCCCATTCGGGAATCCCCGGCAAAGGCGGGGCAGGGCTCCCCAGATATCTGGAGCTGCACGATTACGACCTGGCCACCCATGCCATGACAGCCCCGGACGGAGACCCTCTGGAGGCGGTGATCGTCTCGGGTGTTTCCAGCCCGTCCCTGGCCTTTGATTTCGCCCGCTTCCTGAGCGCCGTGAACGATTGGCGCCAGTGGGAGGCTATGGGACTCAACTCCGGGGCGCAGCCGCGAATCCAGTTCGGAATCAAGTCTTCGGGCGCGGACCCGGCCTGTGCGGACGTCCCCGCCGGTTCCCCCCGCCTGCACGCCCTGGTGGTGGACGGCGTGCGCGACCAGCTGGCCAACTTCATCGAGTCGCGCAAGTTGCGCTTCCGGGCCGGTTCGACCCCGTCCGACGATATCGTGCTGGTCACGCCGGACAACCTCGTGCAGGCCGCTTTCCAGGTGAAGACCAGTCTCGCGCCCGCAAACCTGTATGCGGGCGTGGGGCAGCTCCTGCTGTCGCGCTCCACGCTGCGGGCCGCGAAGTTCCTGGTGACGCCCGGAACCCTCGGGCCGTATTTCACGCAAACCCTTTTCCGGCACGACATCCATGTGGCAACATACAAACTCACCCAGGAGATGAGCGTGGTTTTCGACGCGCAGGCCGTGTTCGACGCCATCTTGTCCCTGGGCTAAGGCATCGGAGCTGAGAGGTTTTCATGATTCTTCGCACTATCGCAATCCTGGCCGCCCTGACCCTGGCCACGTCGGGCAACGCCTTCGCGGCGGCCGCCCAGGACGTTGCCGCCCTGGCGGACAAGGTCCAGAAGCAGTACCAGGCCCTGACCTCCTTCTCGGCGGACTTCGTCCAGGTGCTGGACAACGCCGCCAGCAAGGAGAAAGACACTCGCAGCGGGCGGCTGGTATTCGCCCAGCCCGCGCTCATCCGCTGGGAGACCGAGAAGCCCGAGAAGGAACTCCTGGTGGTGGGCAAGGACGCCGTGTGGAACGCTTTCCCCGAAGAAAAAGCCGCCTACCGCTACTCCGTGGAGGAGGTGCTCGGCTCCAAGACCATGCTGCGTTTCCTCTCCGGCAAGGGCAACCTGCGCGAGGACTTCCATGTGGAGCAGGAGAAGGACGCCCCCGAAGGCCAGGCCAAGCTGCGGCTGGTGCCGCGCGAGGCCGAACCGAGCCTGGTGCTGGCCTACGCCTGGGTGGACCTGAAGACCAACATGCTCTCGCGCATCGCCATAGAAGACTTCTACGGCAACATAAACGACGTGAGCTTAAACAACGTGAAGATGAACCCCGCCGTCTCCAGGGAGCAGTTCCAATACACGCCGCCCAAAGACTACGGCATCTTCGACAATACGGGCGTTCCCGCCAAACCCAAGCCGTAGCGCCGCGACGAATTAAACAAGGAAGAACCAGATGAAGTGCACCTTGAAGGTCAATTCCAGCGTGCTGGGCATCGAACTCGATCTGGAAGCCACCGATTACGGCTATTCCATCGAGCTGATCGCCACCATAGACGGCAAGCCCGTCTTCAACCCGGCCCTGCACGTCACGGATGATTATTCGATCGCCCGCATGAACCTCTATGCGGACGCGGTAAAATACACCATGGATGGCCTGGAGTCGCTCGTAACGGGATTCGGCACGGCCCGCATCGACATGATAGACCCGGACGGCAACATCATGTTCAACCGCTATTTCGAGAAGCCCAACACCGTCTACGTGGACATCGAGTTCGACGTGTGCTGCTTCTCGGACTCGCAGTGCTTCTCCTCAGAAGCCATTGGCCTGAAAACAGACATGACTTACGAGGACTACAAGACCTTCGTGACGGAGTTCGCGTCTCTCCTCGGCAAGTTTCACGCCCCCGCCGACTACAAACATCAATAAGGAGCAAGCTCCATGTCCGTCAGCCCCCTGGCCGGCCATACCGCCCCGCGTTCCATGCTGGTGAACGTCCCCAAGCTGGTGAGCGCCTATTACTCCCTCCAGCCCGACCCGGCGGACAAATCCCAGGCCGTGGCCTTCGGCACCTCCGGGCATCGCGGCTCCTCCTTTGCCGGGTCCTTCAACCAGAACCACATCTGGGCCACCACCCAGGCCATCTGCGACTACCGCGCCGCCAAGAGGATCACCGGGCCGCTCTACATCGGCATGGACACCCACGCCCTGTCCGCCCCGGCCATGATCTCCGCCCTGGAGGTGCTGGCCGCCAACGGCGTCGAAGTGCGCATGTGCTGGGACGGCTACACGCCCACCCCGGTCATCTCGCACGCCATCCTCGGCTGGAATCGCTCCAAGCCTACGGCCCTGGCGGACGGCATCGTCATCACGCCCTCGCACAATCCCCCCCAGGACGGCGGATTCAAGTACAATCCCCCTGCGGGAGGACCCGCCGACACCGACATCACCAAGGCCGTTGAGAAGCTGGCCAACGCCTATCTGGCCAACAGCCTCACCGGCGTGAAGCGCGTCACCTTTGAGAAGGCCCTCAAGGCTCCCAACGTGAAGGCCCATGATTTCATCACGCCTTACGTGGCCGACCTGGAGAACGTGGTTGACATCGCCGCCATCAAGGCCAGCGGGTTGCGAATCGGCGTCGATCCGTTGGGCGGCTCCGGCATCGCCTTCTGGAAGCCCATGGCCGAGCGCTACGGCCTGGATCTGGAAGTGGTGGACGAGACCGTGGACCCCACCTTCGGCTTCATGAGCGTGGACCGCGACGGCAAGATCCGCATGGACTGCTCCTCGCCCTACGCCATGGCCCGGCTCATCGGCCTCAAGGACTCCTACGACGTCGCCTTCGGCAACGACCCCGACTACGACCGCCACGGCATCGTCACCCCCACCGGCGGCCTCATGAACCCCAACCACTATCTGGCCTCGGCCATCTGGTACCTCTTCCAGCACCGGCCCGGCTGGCGCGCCGACGCCGCCGTGGGCAAGACCCTGGTGTCCAGCGCCATGATCGACCGCGTGGCCAAGGCGCTTGGACGCAAGCTGTGTGAGGTGCCCGTGGGCTTCAAGTGGTTCGTGGACGGACTGGTGGACGGAAGCTTCGGTTTCGGCGGCGAGGAGAGCGCAGGGGCCTCCTATCTGCGCAAGGACGGCTCCGTCTGGACCACGGACAAGGACGGGTTCATCATGGACCTGCTGGCCGCCGAGATCACCGCCGTCACCGGGAAAGACCCCTCGGTCATGTACAAGGGGCTCACCGAGCAGTTCGGCTCGCCCGTGTACGAGCGCGTGGACGCGCCTCTCTCCGAGGCTGGAAAGAAGGGCTTCGCCACCCTCACGCCGGAGAGCGTGCCTGCCTCCACCTTGGGCGGGGAGCCCATCGTGGCCAAGCTTACCACCGCCCCTTTCAACGGCGCCAGCATCGGCGGCCTCAAGGTGGTAACAGAGAACGGCTGGTTCGCGGCCCGCCCTTCGGGGACTGAACCTGTGTATAAGATCTACGCCGAGAGCTTCATCGACGCGGCGCACCTGAAGCGCATCCAGGATGAAGCACGCGCCATGTTGGACGAAGCCTTTGCGGCGGCAGGGTTTTAGGGGAGAGTTGGGGCGCTGCCCCAAACCCCGGCGGGCTCCGCCCTGCACCCGCCAGGGGGATGATCCCCCTGGACCCTGCATTAGCTTCGCGTAACGCACCGTTACAATTCAGATATCTTGCAAGAAGCCCGGAAGCGCGCAAAGCCGCGCTTCCGGGCTTCTTTTTTTAAAGTCACCGTTTTGGATAGTGCTTGGTAACCGGGATGCACAGCATTGAATGATCCCGTCCGACCACAAGCTTCTTCGGCCTGACAGGTGTGTCGTCGTGGCAGGGCGTACTTTCATTATGGCAGAACGTTTTTTGGGTGCGGTAGAACGTCCCTTCGGCGGGGGCGGGGTGCTGTCCCGGTCGGGTTCTGGCTGGCGGGCGACGAATCGTTTTCAAATCGGTTCTAGCCCGCCCGCCAGGGCACGGACGAGACAGCAGCCTGACCCCGCTCCAAGCTCCAATTGCCGCTCACGGCGCGAAGCGAATCGCCGGGTCTGGGGGAGGCACTCCCCCAGCGGGTGCAGGGCAGAGCCCGCCGGGGTTTAGGGGCAGAGCCCCTGGCGGGTTCGGGCGGAGCCCGAGATTCTATCCAACTCCCCGTCTGTCTGGAAATAACTTGACCATGTATCGTTTACGATACATCATGTTTCATGAGGTTCACGGCGCGACGTTACACCATGGCAGACGGCAAGGAGCCATTTGGTCTCTGGTTCAGGGCGTTGAAGGATGTGAGGGCCAAGGCTGCGATCTTGAAACGAATCGAGCGCCTGGAAGCCGGGAACTTCGGAGCCTGCAAGCCGTGCCGGGAAGGTGTCTGTGAATTGGTGATTGATCTCGGCCCAGGCTACAGGGTCTACTACGGAATACTGGGCAAGGAGATCGTCCTGTTGCTCTGTGCCGGTGACAAAAGCACGCAACAGACAGACATCGCGAAGGCCATCGAGTACCTGATGGATTTCAAGGAGCGTTCGAAATGAATAGCGCGACCAAGGCAAGCGTCAGCCACCATGATGCGGTCGTGGCGGAATTGCGGGATGACCCGGAACTGGCGGTTGAATACCTGAAAGCAACCCTGGAAGAAGATGATGAGGTTGCGCTTCGCATCGGCCTTCGCCGTCTTGCTCAGGCCTACGGAGTGCAGGAAATAGCCGACAAAGCCGGACTGCGTCGGGAGAATCTGTACCGGGCGCTTTCGCCCAAGGGGAACCCGACGGTCAAGACGCTCACGTCCATCCTGCGGGCGCTTGGCCTGCGCTTAAGCGTGGAACGCGCCCACGACAAGGCCGGAGCGCACTAAAACAAATCTTGGTTCCCGGCACAGTACTCCCGCACACGACGCGAAGCTGATAGCCGGGTGCAGGGGAGGCTTCTCCCCTGCCGGGGCCAGGGCAGAGCCCTGGCGGGTTCGGGCGGAGCCCGATATTCTCTCCTACTCTTCTTCCTTCTTCTCGCCCATGCCCTTCGACCTCGGGTGCGCCTTGTCGTAGCTCTGGGTGAGCTGCGCCAGATTCAGGTGCGTGTAGCGCTGCGTGGTGGAGAGCCGCGAATGCCCGAGCAGCTCCTGCACGGCCCGCATGTCCGCGCCGGATTGCAGCATGTGGCTGGCGAAGCTGTGTCGCAGCACGTGCGGGCTGATGGCCGTGGGCAGTCCGGCCTTGGCGCTCAAAGCTTCCAAAATGCGGTTGGCCTGACGGCGCTGCAAGGGCTTGCCGCGCTGGCCGAGAAATATGGCCTGCTCGGCGGGTTCCGGCGAGAAGGCGTGTCGCACGGCCAGATAGGCTTTCAATGCGTCGGCGCCGGTGTCGGAGAGCGGGGCGAGGCGCTGTTTGCTGCCTTTGCCGGTCACGCGCGCGATGCGCGCTGAGAGGTCCACGTCGTTCAGCGTCAGCCCCAGGGCCTCGCTCACGCGCAGGCCTGAGCCGTAGAGCAGTTCGGCCAGGGCCGCGTCGCGCAGCGCTTCCGGGTCGCCCGGCTGGCTGGCCGGGGAGTCCAGCAGGGCGAAGGCCTGGTCAACGTTCAGGCTCTTTGGATGCGGCTTGGAGAGCTTGGGGTTGGAGAGCCCGTCGGTGGGGCTTTTGGCGATCACGCCCCGGCGGATGAGGTGCTTGAAGAAGCCGCGCAGACAGGACAGCCTGCGCGACATGGAGGTCTTGGCCTGCTTGGCGCGGTGCTGTTCTGCCAGAAATCCCTGGATATCGCGGCGGGTTATGTCGCGCGGTGAAGCCAGCGAGCGGCCACGACTCTTCAAGTGTTGCTCGAAGTATTGCAGGTCCGACTCGTAGGCCGCAAGGGTGGCCTGGGCGTAGCCCTTTTCCACGGCCAGCCAGGCCAGAAAGCCTTGTGCGGTGTCGGGGAGCCGCAGGGGCTCTTCAGGAGGAGAGGCGCTGGTCGAGGACATAGGAGCTCTTGGGGTTCTCCTTGGCCTTCTTCTTGAGCGTCATGGCGATCTGCGAGGCCTCGCCGTAGTGCTTGAGGCGTCCGCCGATATTCAGCACCACGGCGATGGAGATGGCCATGAGCGGGAAGGTGCGCATGTTGCCTTCGCGGTCGGTGGACTGGATGTAGCCTTTGGCGCGGTCTTCCTCGTCGTAGAAGTGGGGGACGATGGAGTCGAAGTTTTCCACGATGCGCTGGCAGGCCAGCTCCACCTTGTCGGGCGGCAGGATGAACACGAAGTCGTCGCCGCCCACGTGCCCAACGAAGGAGCGCACCCCGGTGAAGCCCCGGATGGTGTTCACAATGATGCGCGCGCTCATCATGAGCACCTCGTCCCCGCGCGAGAAGCCGTACTTGTCGTTGAAGCTCTTGAAGTAGTCCAGGTCGGCGTAGGCCAGGGCGAAGTCTTCCTGGCGGTCGATCATCTCCTGGATGCGCTGGATGATGGAGGTGTTGCCCGGCAGCTTGGAGAGCGGGTTGGCGTCGAAGGCGCGCGAGGCGCGGGTGATGGTCAGGAAGATGCGCGCCTTGAGTCGGGCGGGCGTGGACGGAATGATGATCAGGTCGTCCACTTCAGCGCCGCACCAGTCCGCCTTGGAGAGCAGCGTCTCCTCGCGGATGGCCAGGATCACCGGCAGCTGGCGATAGACGTTCTCGCTCTTGACCAGGTTCACCACGTCGAGCCCCGCCATGTCCGGCAGGTCGTGGTCCACGATGAGCAGGTCGGGCAGCTCGTTGAAGAGCACCTCGATGGCTCCGCGCCCCCGGTCGAAGTGGATGACCTCCAGATGGTTGTGGTCCCAGAGCCCGACGAGGGTGTCCCTGAGTTCAGTGTTCGCTGAGAGCAGGTAGACCTTCTGAGTGCGGGGCAGGCGGCAGGCGTCCTGGGGCGTCATGGCTTACACGAAGCTCAGGTCGGCGATTTCCAGGAACTGCTCGGAGAGCTGGTCCAGGATGGTTTCCAGGTCGGCGGGCTTGAGCTTGAGCTTCTTGAGGGCGTCCGGCTCCAGGTACAGGACGTTGTCGTCTCCGCCGGAGCCGTACTCGAACACACGCACCATAAAGTCGCCCAGGTGCACGCAGCAGGCCGCCTCCGGGTACAGCCGCGCCAGCTGCGGCTTGTGGTGGTAGCTCATGCCTTCCTTGATGCTGGGGGGCAGCTTCCAGTGGTCGGCGATCCAGGCATTCACGCGGTCGTGCCCGAAGCCCATCAGGGCCTTTTCGGCGTCCAGGTAGGTCATGTCCCTGGCCTTGACCATGGCTTCCACCCCGGTCTTGAGGTCTGGCAGCTGGATGGCGGTGACCACCTTGCCCAGGTCGTGCAGCAGCCCGGCCACGGACACGTCCTCCACGTCTTTGAGGCCCACGTGGCGGGCGATGGTGGAGCTGGCCAGCGCGCAGCCCACGGAGTGCTCCCACAGGCCCACCATGTTCTGGTTCATGATGTCCATGACCGAGGTGGAGACGATGACGCCTCGCAGCACGTTGAAGCCGAGCAGCACAAGCGCGTGGTGTATGGAGCTTATGCGCCCGGGGAATCCGTAAATGGGCGAGTTGACCATCTTGAGGACCTTGGCGGAGAGCACCTGGTCCATGGCAATGAGCTTGGCCATCTGCTCCGTGGAGGAGTCGGGGTCCTTGACCAGGCGCGAGACCTCGTCCAGCACCTTGGGCAGGGTGGGCAGGTCCTTTACGGCCAGGATCTGGTCCTTGCGTTCGAGTTTCAGGTCCTCGCTCATGGTGCTCCTAGCCCGCCTTTGAGGCGATCTTCATCTTGAAATAGTGGGTGAGGAGTGCCTTGACCTGCTTCATCCAGGCGTCCTCCGCATGATGGCGGAAGAGGTGGTCCAGGCGTTCAAGGCGCGTGTCGTAGTTGGTGCCGGAGGACACGCCGTCGGTCTGGATCGGCTCGCCTTCCACCACTACGTGCTCCACGCCCATCATGTCGAATTTGTCCAGCAGGGACTCGGTCAGCTCCGCGCCCTGCGGGGCCACCACCATGCCGTCGGCGCGGGCCACGGGCTTGGCAAGCACGAAGCCGGGTTTGGCCAGATTGAGAGGTATCTTCTGCATGCCCTTGGGGCTCCTTGTCTGGATTAAGCAGTCAGATAGTATCCGCCGGGCAATCTTCGCACAACACCTTTCAGCTCAAGTACAACGAGCGTGCGGCTCATTTCCGAGGCGTCCTTGCCGAAGATGCGGCATAATGAATCGATGTGTGTCGCGCCCATGGCGGCCAGGTGGCCGGACACGTTGTCCTCGAAGGGGGATGTTGGCTCCGGGGCTTGAGGGCCGGAAGCCGGGCTTTTGTCCGCCTTGGTGACAGGGGGGACGGGGGAGCGGGGCTTGCGCGCAGGTGGCGTGGCGGCTCCGACGCGCCTTGGGGGGGCCTTGGCCACGGGTTTGTCCGGCAGCAGTCGGGCCTGCTCGAACTCCGGCAGGGGGGCCGGGGCGGATTTGGGACCGCGACCCTGGGCCAGGAAGGCTTCCAGCTGGGGTTTGAGCTCCAGGAGGATGTCCTCGGCTCCGTGGACCAGCTTTGCGCCCTTGTTGATGATCTCGTGGCAGCCCCGGTAGCTTTTCAGCGACACCGGCCCGGGCACGGCGAACACCTCGCGCCCCTGCTCCATGGCGAGGCGCGCGGTGATGAGGCTGCCGGATTTGGTGGTGGCCTCGACCACCAGCACCCCGAGCGACAGGCCGCTGATGATGCGGTTTCGCAGGGGGAAGTTGCCGGAGAGCGGCTTGGTGCCGGGCGGAAATTCGGAGAGGATGAGGCCCTTCTCGGCCAGCTCGCGCCAGATGTCGCGGTTGGAGGCCGGATAGATGAGATCCGGTCCGGTGCCCATGACCGCGATGGAGCTCCCCGGTCCCTTGAGGCCGCCCAGGTGGGCCTCCCGGTCGATGCCGTAGGCCAGCCCGGAGATGATCGTGACGCCGGTGTCCGAGAGGTCCATGGCGATGCGGTGGGCCAGTTCGATTCCGTAGCGCGAACACTCGCGGGAGCCGACCATGCCGACTCCGGGGTTGTCCAGCAGGCCCAGGTCGCCGACGGTGTAGAGAAATACCGGAGGGTCGGGGATTTCGCGCAGGCGCTGCGGGTAGCGCGGGTCGGCCCAGGTCAGGACGGCGATGTCCTTGTCCTCGGCCTTGGCCAGTTCCTCTTCGGCACTGGCGCGCCAGGATTCGGCCAGGAAGGACTGGAGCTGCTGACTGGTGACGAGGCCCATGTCCTGCCATGCCCTGGCCCGCTCCACGGCCTTGGCCGCGCTGCCGAAGCGCTCCAGGAGGCGCTTGGCGGTGCGGGGACCGAGTCCGGGCGCGTGCTTGATGCACAGGCTGGCCCAAAACTCCTGGCGAGCGTGCTCGGACACGGGGTCACTGGCCCAGCTGCTTCAATTTCTGTTTGGCTTTGCCGACGAACTCCGAATTGGGATGCTCGTCCACCAGAAGCTTCAGGTGGAACACGGCGTTGGATTTGTCGCCCAGGCGCTCGTAGGCGTCGGCGATGCGAAAGAGCGACTCGCCGGACTTGGGGTCCTTGGGGAAGCGGGTGGTCACTTCCTTGAAGGACATCACGGCCTGGTTGTAGCTCTTGTCGCCCATGTAGCTCTCGCCGATCCAGAACAGGACTTCGGGCGTCTTGCTGGAGGAGGGGTACTTGGCCAGGAAGTCGTTGAATTTCTTGCGGCCTTCGTCGTTGCGATTGGCCGATACCGAACGCAGGGCTTCGGTGTAGAGGAGTTGTTCCTGTATGTCCGCTGCCGGAGGCTGGGCCACGGGGCCGCCGGAGGCTCCGGGAACGGCCGGGGGGAGCGGGGCAGCCGGAGTTGCAGGGACGGGCTGAGGAGCCGGAGCGGCTGGCGTCAGGGGTTGCGGGGCCGGTGCGAGCGGCTGCGCGGATGCGGCCTGGGGAGCCGCCTGCCGGGGGGCCTTGCCCTTGCCGTGGCGCGCGGATTCCAGAGGGACTGGCTGTTTTGGCTGCGGGGCCGGGGACATCGCCAGGGGCTGGCCCGGCCTGGGGAGATCATTCACCGTGACCACGTGCGGCCTCAAGGGCGAGGCTGCTGGCTGGGGAGCTGTCTGTGGGATTGCTGCGGCCTGCTGCCCCTGCGAAGCGGGCAGGGGCTGCGCCGCTGGTTGGGAGGCGGGCGATGTCATCGGTTTGGCAGGCTTTCCTGGGGGCAGTGGCTGTCCAGCGGCCTGGGGAATAGCCTGCGGCGCGGCCTGAGCAGCTGGTTGGGGCGCGCCTGCGTTCTGCTGCGGGGCCAGCGGGATGATCTGCCCGGCCACTATTGGCTGCTTTCCGGGGCGTTGGGCGCTGGCAGGTGCCTTGGGAGTTTGGGCCTTTCCGGCCTGCACGGGCGGCTGGCCGGAGTTCAGGCGGTCCAGGCGGGAGGCGATGTCGCGCAGTTTGGAGTCGATGTCGGCGTCCCTGGCGCGCTGCTGCTCCTGAAAACGGGAGAAGCCTGCTTCCAGGTTGTCCAGCCGGGATGTCTGGGCGTCCTTGCCCTTGTTCTGGGCGCAGCCGGAAATGGCGAGCGCCAGGCTCAGGGCGGTCAGGCCGAATCGTTTCACCGCATCCTCCAATAGTTTCCCAAACGATAATTGAGTGTTGCCACGATTGCAAGTGGCCTGGGCCGAAGGATACGGCAAAGTCGAATCCATATTGATTCACATGCTCCATGTTCATTGCATCCTGCAAGGAATTGGGGCAAAAAAGCCGCGCCGCGTCTTGTGCGGCCCCATGCAATCAAGGAGTCCGGTTCAGCGTGAACGAGCACTATCTCTTCGCGGCCTTCACGGCCCTCGTCTGCCTGCCACTGTCCCTGGCCCTGGCCGCTGCCGGGCTGCCCGTGACCAGTGCCGTCCTTTTGGTCAACCCGCCCAAGAGGGTGAAGGTTTTCCGCGACAAATACGGCCAGCAGACCGCCACACTGTGCCTGTTGGCCGGACTGGTCGCCGCCGTGGGCATCGGCGCGGGCGCTGCCCTGGTGCAGAAGGGCTTCCCGGCTGTGGCCTCCTTCTGGCTGGGCTGGCCGCTGCCCGTGATGCCGCTGGCTGCCGCGCTGGTTCTGGCCGCCGGACTGGCCCTGGTGTTCCGCGCCGCGTGGCAGGCCCTGAAGGACAAACGCCTGGCGCACGCCGTCATCGGGTGCGCCTCCACGGCGGCTGCCTGGGGGTTCGGCTACATGTTCCTGGCTTTTCTGCGCCATTTCGTACTGAGCGCAGCCGAACCCGGAGCCGACCCGTCCTTTTTTCTTCCCCCGCTGGAATCCTCGTCCTGGCTGCTCCTGGGGTTGTCCCTGCCCCTGAGCCTGGCCCTGGCCGGAGCATATTCAACGCTCTATCTGATCTACCGCCGCGACAAGGACGATTTCGGTCGCGACTATTACAACTTCGCACTGAAACTGGCCAGCAAGTGGGCTCTGTTCTCCACGTTCGCCGCGCTGGCTGCGCTGGCAGGGATATTCGCCCGCATCTGGCCCCTCGTGCGCGACCTCCCGGTGCGCCCGTTCTTCTTCTGGGGCGAGGGCGTGGCCCTGGTGTGCCTGCTCATGGCCTGCACCCTCTGGGGGCTGGTCATCAGGAATCAGAACCCGCTTCGCCTTAAGCTCCACTGTGTGGCGGCCTGCCTGCTTGCCGTGGCGGGGCTTTCGGGGCTCATGTACGCCAACGTCAAGTTCTTCATCGGATAGAACTTCAGGAGAGAGTCGGCGGTATTGGAGGCTGGAGCGGATTTTTTGCGGGAAGCGCAGCACGTGGTTGATATCCCGGTCGGGACAATTTACAGAAGAGTATAAGAGCGGGTTGCTCCACTCTGGATTACTGCATGTCCAAGAACAAACCGGCGCCGATCATCGTCAAGAAAGAGGACGAATCACACGCAGGAGCCCACGGCGGAAGCTGGAAGGTTGCCTACGCGGACTTCGTCACGGCCATGATGGCGCTGTTTCTGCTGCTCTGGCTGACCATGGCCTTGAAGCCCCAGCAGAAGGAACAGATCTCCGTCTTCTTCCAGGACCAGGACCTGCCCAAGCGCGATCGCCCGCAGGAGACCGTGGTGCTGCCGACCTACATCGCCAAGGATGTGCAGCAGGGCACGCCCCAGTTCAAGCTCTCCCAGGAGGAGAAGCTCCAGTACGAGGTCGCCCTGATGATCAAGCAGCTCATGGAAAACAACCCCAACCTGAAGAAGAACTCCGGCGTGAGTTCGGACAAGGTCGGGGTGCTGCTGCACGTCAACAACGCCGTGATGTTCCAGCCGGGCTCGCCGCAGCTCAAGCCCGAAGCCCTCAAGCTGCTGGACGACGTGGTCAGCGTGATGAAAAAGATCAAGGTGGACCTTGTGGTGCGCGGCCATACCGACGACGTGGAAGCGGGCAACGGCGGCAACATGTCCAAGTTCGAGCTCTCCGCGATGCGAGCGGCCTCCTGCGTGCGTTACATCGTGGAGAAGGGGGGCATCCCCTCCACCCGGGTCAAGGCCGCCGCCTACGCGGACAGCAACCCCATCGCCCCCAACACCTCCGACCAGAACCGCGCCATCAACCGCCGGGTGGAGTTCCTGTACCACTCCCAGGAAATGGCCAACCTCTATTGAGAAAGCATCACACCATGCCCGCGCTCCTGCTCCTTCTCATGATTTTTTCGGCCTGTCCGGCCTGGGCTCAGAAATCCCAGGTCTCCCTGCCCCTGTCCTTTCAGATCGACGCTTCCGGGAACGCTGAATCCGGGGCGAACCTGGCCCGTCTGGTGAACCCGTCCAACACCCAGGGCGTGGCGCTCGGGGAGTGGATCGAGTTCGATTTCGGCAGGCCCATGGTCATCACGGGGGTCACCGTGGTGAACGGCTGGTCCGAATCCGGAACGCACCGCCAGTACGGGCGCATCAGGAACGCTGTCCTGAGCTTCAAGGACGGCGCGACGGTCAGCCTCACCTTCAAGGATACGGACAAGCCCCAGAGCCTGGCCTTCTCGGGCAAAGGCCAGACACTTCGTCTGGCCGTGGCGTCCGTGTATCCGGGGAGCGCGTCCACCGTGCCGTATCTTACCCGCATATCCTTCATGGGATACGACCCCGGCGTGCAGCAGGTCAGGCTGACAGGACGCTTTGAAGGGTGCGTGCGCAGCGGGTCCAGTTCCAACGTGGGCGGTGAGGACGATCCCTTTTACTACTGCGCCCGTTTCCGCGCCGACGACGGAAATATTTACGGCTGCCTGGACGATCTCTGCTTCCACCCCCGCAATCTGGTCAACGTGCACCTTAAAGTGACGGGGCTTGTAAAGCCGGGCAACGTGCTGGAAGTGATCGAGGCCACGCCCGTGGGGCAGGACCCCCTGCCCGTTGGCAAGGGCAAGGCGAAAAAGCGTTAGCAAGGGGAAGTGCCTCTCCCGAGAAGCGCCGTACCCACCCTCCGGCTTTGGTTTTCGGGGGCGCAATCCGGACTAACGGGCTTTGAAGGCGCTGCCGGAAAATATCGAAACGCAAAGGGCAGGTTCGACGGAACCTGCCCTTTTTCTTGATCTGCGCTGCGGCGAATTCTCTAGTCGTACTTCACGGAGCTGAAAGCCATGAGCTTGTCCCAGGTATGGTGGGACTCGATGCGCCTGACGGTGCCGGTCTTGCCGCGCAGGACCAGCGAGTGCGTCACCGCGCCGTGCCCCGAGAAGCTCACGCCCTCGAGCCATTTTCCGCCGGAGATGCCCGTGGCCGCGAAGAAGGTGTCGCCGCTGGAGACGAGTTCCTCTGCGGTGAGCACGCGCTTCAGGTCGAAGCCAGCGTCCAGCAGGTTGTTGCGCTCCTCCTCGGACTGGGGATCGAGCCGGGCCAGCATCTGCCCGCCAACGGCGCGGATGGCGCAGGCCGAGAGCACGCCTTCGGGGGTGCCGCCCGTGCCCATCATCACGTCCACCATGTCCTTGGGGTCGAGGGCCATGAGCGAACCGGCCACGTCGCCGTCGGTGTGCAGCTGGATGCGCGCCCCGGTGGCCCGGATGTCCGCGATGAGCTTCGAATGCCGGGGCTTGTCCAGAACGAACACCACCAGGTCGTCCACGTCCTTGTCCAGGGCCTTGGCTATACCCAGGAGGTTGTCCTGAACCGGTGCGTCCAGGTCCACGGCGTCCTTGGCCTGCGAGGGCACGACCAGCTTCTGCATGTAGAAGCTGGGGCCGGGGTCGAACATGGAGCCCTTGGGAGCGCAGCCCACCACGGAGATGGCGTTGGGGCGGCCATACGCCAGCAGCCGCGTGCCTTCAACCGGGTCCACGGCCACGTCCATGGCCGGGCCGGTGCCGGAACCGACGGATTCGCCGTTGAAGAGCATGGGGGCTTCATCCTTTTCGCCTTCGCCGATGACGATGACTCCTTGGATGTTGATCGAGTCAAAGCACAGCCGCATGGCGTCCACGGCGGCCCCATCCCCGGCGTTCTTGTCGCCTTTGCCGAGCCATCTGGCGCTGGCCAGGGCGGCTGCTTCGGTCACGCGGACAAGGTCAAGGGCGAGGTTGCGGTCGGGTGCTTCCATGTTTCCTCCAGGGTGTTGGTGGGGCAGCAGGGTAGTGAAAATCCCGCACGACGTAAAGATTGAGGGCGGGCCTCCCGTGGGGAAGCCCGCCCTCAATGCATACGGCGGCGTTACGGTCTGCCGCGCGCGCACTATTTCGCGCGGAAAGTGATGCGGCCTTTGGTCAGGTCGTAGGGAGACATCATCACCTTGACAGAGTCTCCAGGAAGGATCTTGATACGGAACTTGCGCATTTTGCCGCAGAGATAGGCCAGAACGGTCTGCCCGGTCTCCAACTTGACTTCAAACACAGTTCCGGGAAGGGCTTCCTGAACCACGCCGGCTATTTCGATGCCGTCTTCTTTGGCCATTGATTCACCTCCGGCTGGTAGCAGTGTAAAAAAAAGGCCCCATCCCTTTGGGGATGGGGCCTGGAATGGTCAGTCTGCCCGGATTACCAGGGACGACGGCCACCGCCACCGGAGCGGGGGTTGTCATTGTACTGGCGGCGGGGACGCTCCTGAGCTTCGTTGATCTTCAGGTTGCGACCCTGGAAGCTCTGGCCGTCCAGGGCTTCAACGGCGGCAAGCGCACCTTCATCGTTCATCTCGACGAATCCGAAGCCACGAAGGCGACCGGTCTCGCGATCGGTGATCAGGGCAACGGAGATCACCTCGCCGTAGGGGGCGAAGTAATCACGGACATCGTCTTCGGAAGCGGAGAAGGGAAGGTTGCCGACGTAAAGTTTCTTGGCCATGTGCATAAACTCCAAAATGTATTTGGCATTCATTCTTATCAAATTGGAGCGAAGCACACGCTTGACCCAACACTCAACAAGATCGATGCCGTTTGCCGAAAGAAGGTAAATGCATTTTCAAAAGAGTCAAGGTAAAATTTGAGGATTAAAAAAATTTAACTGCTGCGACAAGCCGGGCCCCGCAGGGGGGCGGATCCACTTCAGGTTGATTTCCGCATACCTAGGAGCGTGTTGCCATGCGGCGTTCTTGCCGTGCGCACGTGCGGGATAATCCTGCTGTCCAATCGCGTTGGATCAGCGCACATCCAGCGCATTCCAGGCGGAAACCACGCCATGATTTCCTCTTTGCCAAATCGGGCGCTGCATGGTCCCATGGTTTCATGCGACGTCGTCACGTCGCGATCTCGCCTTTGGCAGCATCCAAAGCCGTAACCGAGCGGATTATTGCACGGGATTGATGCAGGACACCGCGTTGAAAGCAAAAAAGAGTCCCCGCCTCCACATGGAGGCGGGGACTCTTGGATGTCGATGCGTTCCCGGCGCGCCGAGGTATGTCCTCCGGCGCTAGGCCAGGCGGGCGCGGATCTGCGCGACCAGGTTCTCGGCGGTGAAGCCGTATTCCTTGGCCAGCACCTCGGCGGGTGCGGAGTCACCAAAGTGGGTGAGCCCGAGCACCAGGCTGCCGCAGCCCACGTACTTGTACCAGAGTTCGGGGCGTCCGGCCTCCACGGCCACCCGGCAGGAGCATTCAGGCGGCAGCACTTCGTCCTTGTAGAGCTGGGGCTGTTCGTCGAAGAGCTCCATGCAGGGCATGTTGACCACGCGCACCTTGCGCTCGGTCAGGGCCTCGGCGGCGGCCAGGGCCATGGGCGCCTCGGAGCCGGAGACCAGGATGATCAGGTCCGGCTTGCCGCCGGGGGCGTCGCGCAGCACGTAGCCACCCTTTTTCGCTCCGTCCACCACGGCGGGATAGACTGCCGGGTCCATGGTGGGAAGGTTCTGGCGGCTGAGCATCAGGCAGGTGGGCCTGCTGGTCTGCTGCAAGGCGGTCTCCAGGCACAGCGCGGTCTCGTTGGCGTCGGAGGGGCGCATCACCAGCATGTTGGGGATGAGCCGCAGGGCGCTGACGTGCTCGATGGGCTGGTGCGTGGGGCCGTCCTCGCCCAGGTGGAACGAGTCATGGGTGAAGATGTGCAGCGCGGGCAGATGCTGCAGGGCGGACATGCGCAGCGCGTTGCGCTCGTAGTCGGAGAACATGAGGAACGTGGCCCCGAAGGGGATCAGTCCGCCATGCAGGGCGATGCCGTTGACGATCGCGCCCATGGGGAACTCGCGTACGCCGAAGGCGAGGTTGCGTCCCAGGGGGTTCTCGGGGCCGAAGTTGCCCACCATCTCGCGGAACTTGACGGTCATGTTGGAGGGGTCGAGGTCCGCCGAGCCGCCCACCAGGATGGGAAGCTGGTCAACCAGGGCTTCCAGGCATTTGCCCCAGGCGGAGCGGGTGGCGATCTTGGAGCCGGGCTCGAAGGCGGGCCACTTGAAGGAGCGGTTGCCGGGCGAGCGCTTCATCACGCGCCACAGGTCCAGGAAGGCCGGGTCCTTGTCCAGCCGGGTCTCCAGGGTGCGGTTCCACTCTGCGGCCTGGGAGCGCAGCTCGGGGAAGCGGACCCGGAAATGCTCCACAGAGTCCTGGGGCAGGGAGAAACACTCAGCGGGATTCAGGCCGCATTTGGTCTTGGTGGCAGCGATCTCGTCGGCGGGCAGGGGCGCGCCGTGGGTCTCGAAGTCGCCCTCGCGGGTGGCCGTGCCCTTGGCGATGATGGTGTGGCAGATGATGAGCGTGGGGCGCTCGGTCTCGGCCTGGGCTGCGCGGATGGCCCCCCGGATGGCCTCGTGGTCGTGGCCGTCGATCTCGATCACGTGCCAGCAGAAGCCCTCGAACACCTTCTTGTAGTCGGTGCAGTCGCTGCGCTTGGTGGGGCCGGAGAGCTGGATCTGGTTGGAGTCGTAGAAAGCGATGAGCTTGCCCAGTCCCCAGTGTCCGGCCAGGGAGGCCGCGCCCAGGCAGATGGGCTCCTGGAAGTCGCCGTCGGAGGCCAGCACGTAGGTGTGGTGGTCGCAGATGTCCGCGCCGAGGCGGGCGCGCAGCATGGTCTCTGCGGCGGCCATGCCCACGGACATGGCGAAGCCCTGACCCAGCGGGCCGGTGGTGGCCTCGACGCCGGGGGTGAGGTGCACCTCAGGGTGGCCGGGCGTGCGCGATTTCCACTGGCGGAAGTTCTTGAGGTCGTCCAGGTTCAGGAGACCTTGGAAGGTCAGCAGGCTGTAGAGCAGGGCGGACTCGTGTCCCGCCGAGAGCACGAAGCGGTCGCGGTTGAACCAGGTGTGGTCGTCCGGGGAGAAACGGAGGAATTCCTTGAAAAGGACATAGGCGACGTCTGCGGAAGACATCGGCCCGCCCGGGTGGCCGGAGTTGGCCTTGCGGGTGGTGTCCATGATGAGGCCCCTGATGACGGCGACTGCTTTGCGGTCCATCTCGTTGTTCGCGGACATTTCTGGTTCCCCTTAGATGGTGTCGAAGAGTTCGATGCGGCGCAGGTGGCGTCCGCCCTCGAACTGAGTTTTCAGGAAAGTTTCGGCGATGGCTTCGCCAAGCCCTGGCCCCACCCAGCGTTCGCCCAGGCAGAGGACGTTGGCGTTGTTGTGCAGGCGGGTCATGCGCGCCAGGTACTCGTTGGCGCACAGCGCCGCGCGGATGCCGGGACGCCGGTTGGCTGCCATGGACATGCCCATGCCCGTACCACAGATAAGTATGCCAAGACAGTTCTTTTCGAGAACGAGATCGCACAATTTGAAGGCGAAGAGGGGATAGTCGCAGCTGGACAGGCTGTCCGTGCCGACGTCCACCACCTCGTGCCCCATTTTGGCGACGAAGGTCTTGAGCTGTTCCTTGAGAGCGAATCCGGCGTGGTCGGAACCGAATATGACGGGGGTGCTCATGGCTGTGTTCCGGTTTTTTGTGTTGCTGGTTGGTGCTTGAAACGAACCCGGCATCAGGAAGTTCCCGCTGCCTGCGTGAGCCTGCTGCCGGAAGCCCTCGTGCGGCGTTCTAAAACACGTTCGTACTCTTCGCGGGCCTAAACCAAGAGAACCAGATATTGTGTTGTGAAAAACATGTTCATGTTTTTCAAAACCGCGACACTAGGGCAGCTCCGGCGCGCGCACGTCTCCGGCCTTGTTCAGGGGAATGTGCCTGGCCTGGGGCGGGAGAGGGAGTTCCAGTGTCGAAAGGTCCATGGGGGCTGCGAATAGTTCGATCTTCTTGGTCCGCAGGATCACTTGCAGACCTCCCGGCGTGGTCAGGGTGAGACGCTGCGCCAGGGGGGGGCGACCGGCTTCGGGAGCGGCGAAATCGCCCAGTTCCACGACCCAGGGTTCAATGCCCCGGCCGGTGAGATGAATCGGTTTACCCTCGAAGTCAAGGGTGACAGAGCCCACGGTGGAGGATGGGGGCAAGGTGAACTCGTACCCCTTGGGGGTCTTTTTCACGCTTTTATAGGAAGATGGCAGGATCAGCCCGAAGCGCCCCGAGGATATGGAGGCCAGATCCTTCAGGGTGAACGGGAAGGGCATGCCCAGGCGCGAAAGGCCCGCCTTGGTGTCCGGGTGGGTGAAGGCCTGGTTGGAAAGCGGGTAGACCGCCAGCCAGCCCAGGGAGTCCTCCCTCCACAACGAGAAGGACTGGCCCATGCCAGTGGACAGGTCCAGGCGCAGGGGGCGCTCCAGGTTTCCCCAGAACTTCACCAGCAGCCGCGCGGACTTCTGCGGGCTCTGGATGCTGAGGCTCGCGTTCATGGAAAAGGCCGCAGGCTTTTCGCCGGGCTCAGACACGAAGGACGTCCACATGGCCTGGGCCTGCGAGGCGTCCGGCGCGCCGGGCGCGCCGGTCTTGGGAGCGCAGCCCGCAAGCGGGAGCGTGGCCAGGAGCAGGGCGCAGAGAGTTGCGCGCAACGCCCCCGCGACGTTCGCCCGGGCGCTCGCAGCCATCACTTCAGTTCCTCCAGCCTGCGCTCAAGGTCCTGCTTGTTGGGATGGTTCATCTCAAGGGCCTTGCGGTATCCCTTCTCGGCTTCCTTCTTGTTGCCCAGCGCCTTGGCGATGTCGCCGTAGTGTTCCCATATGGTGGGGTCTTCAATGGGCTTGGTCACGGCCCGCTGGATTTCCTCCCAGGCCTGCTTGATCTCGCCGCGCTTGAAGTGCGCCCAGGCCAGGGAGTCCAGGTAGTAGGGGCTGTCCGGGTTGACCTTGAGCGCGCGCGTGATGAGCTCCACCGCGCGGTCCAGTTCGCGTCCGTCCTCGGCCAGGGCGTAGCCCACGAAGTTCAGGGCGTCCGCGTTGTCCGGGGCCTTGGACAGGATCAGCTCCATGACGCGCATGGCCTCGGCGCGGTTCTTCAGCCGCTCCTGGGCCACGCCGTAGCGGTACAGGCCCTCGACGTCGTCGGGCCATTTGCGCAGCACTTCGGCGTAAACCTGCGCGGCCTTGTTCAGGTCGCCCTGCTTGTCGTAGTACACGCCCTCCAGGAACCAGAATTCCACACGGTCGGGGAAGGCGGCCTTGCCTTCGGCCACCAGGGGGGCGGCGCGCTCGAACTGGTTGGTGTCCAGGGCCAGCTGGATGCGGGTGATGAGGCTCTTGTCGTAGAGCGCGTTGTTTTTGGGGACCCTGGAGAGCAGGTCGAAGGCCCGGTCCAGGTTCTTTTCCTTTTCCACGGCCATCATGGCCTGGATGAAGATCACGTCGGCGCTTTCGGGCTGGTCCTGGGCCATGCGCTCAAGCACCTTGACCGCGCCGTCCTGGTAGCCTTCGTCGATGAAGAGCCCCATGGCCTCGAACAGGAACGTGCGCTCCTTGGGAGCTTTCTCCATGAACTGCAAAGCCTTGGCTTCATTCTTCTGCTTGAGGGCCAGACGGACGAGGCGGATCCAGACTTCGGGGCCGTCCTCGCCCAGGTCCAGGATGCGGCGGTAGGCTTCCTCGGCCTGACGGTATTCGTTGGCCTGCTCGTGCAGGTAGGCCAGTTCGGACCAGGCTGCCAGCAGGTTGGGGTCCTCGCGCAGGGCCTGGCGCAGCTTGTCCAGGGCCTGTTTGCGCTTGTTCAGGCCCGCGTAGGCCTTGGCCTCGTAGTAGGCCATGGCCGGGGTGCGGCGGTCCTTGCTCACGGAACCCAGAAGGTCAAGGGCTTCCTGGAAGCGCCCGGCCTCCACGAGCACCGCGCCGAGCTCCTGGCTGGCGGTCTGGTCCTTGGGGTGCGCGGCCAGGTAGCCGCGCAGGACGTCGGAGGCCTCCTCGAAGCGGCGTTGCAGCAGGTAGGAGTTGGCCATGTAGAAGTGCAGGACCTTCTCGTTGGGATACCTGGCGAGGCCCTCCTGCAATACTGCCCTGGTCTTGTCCGGGTCGCCCAGGCCCCAGTGCAGGTTGGCGAGGTCGCGGTAGAGTTCCGGCGAGGGGGCAAGCTCGATGAGCTTCTCCACCACGGGCACGGCCTGGGCTGGCTGGCCCTGGCGGGAGAGCTCCTGATAGAGCAGGAAATAGTAGTCGGCCGCCGCCCCGGGGCTAAGCCCCTTGGCGCTGGGGTCGGCGGGCGGGGCGTTCTTTTTCTGGGCGCATGCGGACATGGCCAGGGCGAGGGCCAGGGCCAGCAGCACGGAACGGGCTATGGTGGGCATGTCGCTATTACTCTTCTTTGCGAATCCACTCGGCCGAGAAGTCGCCGATGCGCTTCACGAAGTGGTCGCGGATCTTTTCAAGCAGACGGGTTTCGATCTGGCGGACCCGTTCGCGGGTAATGCCGTATTTCGCCCCGATTTCCCGCAAGGTGACGGGAGAATCCGACAGGATGCGCTGTTCCAGGAGGTCGCGCTCCTTGTCGGAGAGATCTGGCATGATTGATTGCAGGTGCTTGTCCACCAGCCCGGCGATCTCGCTCTTGGCCAGCAGCTCCTCGATGCCCGGGGTGAGGGCTGGCAGGTAGTCCAGGCGCGTGGACGTGGAGTCGTCTCCCAGGGTGATGTCCAGGGAGAGGTCGTTTCGCGCCATACGCTGGTCCATTTCCAGGACGTCGTTTTCCGAAACCCGCAGGTTCTTGGAAATGTTGGACACGGACGGATCGAAGCCCAAAGACGTCAGGCGCTGGCGTTCCTTGTTCAGGTTGTAGAACAGGGTGCGCTGGGCCTGGGTGGTGCCGATGCGCACCAGACGCCAGTTGTCCATGATGTACTTCAGGATGTAGGCCTTGATCCAGTAGGCGGCGTAGTAGGAGAACTTGATCCCCTTCTCGGGGTCGTACTTCTTCACCGCGCGCATGAGGCCCACGTTGCCTTCCTGAATCAGGTCGGCCACGTTCTGGGCCCAGCGCCGCTGGAAATCCATGGCGATCTTGACCACCAGCCGCAGATGCGAGGTGACCAGCCGGAAGGCGGCCTTCTGGTCGCCCTTGTCGCGCACCAGCCGGGCCAACTCGAACTCCTCGTCGGGGTTCAGCAGGGGGAACTTGCTGATCTCGCGCAGGTAGACATTCAGGTTGTCGCGCCCGGAGGCGGGCACGCTCGGTATTTTGGCGGCGGGAAGGTTGGTGAACTCGAATTCCGGCGCTTCGGCCAGAACCTCTTCCAATTCTTCAGCTTCTTCGTCGGGGTCCTGCTCCGCCGTTTCGTCCGCGCCGGTCTCTTCGAGGCCGGTGTCGTCGTCCTTGGCAGGGAGGATTTTCTCCTCGGTCGAAACCTCGTGGGTGCTCATGATGACTGTCCATTTGACGATAAAACGTCTTAAGCATTCCCTCATACGCTTTTCATTTGCCGGATTCAACGATTTTCAGTACGACCCAGAGGCTTTCCAGCAAGGAGGAGTCACGGTGGCGGATTTTCGCAAAGCACTTTCCGACAGTTCCATCATAGTTTTCGACGGCGCCATGGGCACGCTTCTGCAAGGCAGGGGCCTCCCCCCCGGCGCATCACCCGAGCTGTGGGGCCTTGAGAATCCGGACATGGTCCGGGCCGTGCACGAGGACTACCTGCGCGCCGGGGCCAGGGTGGTGACCACCAACACCTTCGGCGGCACGCACTTCAAGCTGCCCTCCGGCACGGACGTGCGCCGCGTCAGCGCCGAGATGGCCCGCGTGGCGCGCCAGGCCGCAGGCGAGAACAACTTCGTGGCGGGCAGCGTCGGCCCCACCGGGCACTTCGTGGAGCCGCTGGGCACGCTCACCATGCGCGAGATGGTGGCCGCCTTCGCCCGCCAGATCGAAGGCCTGGCCGAGGGCGGCGTGGACCTGATCATCGCCGAGACCCACTTCGACCTGGCCGAGGCCAAGGCCGTGGTCCTGGCGGCGCGCCAGGTGTGCGACCTGCCCGTGGCCATCCTCATGACCTTCGAGCCGGGCGGCTCGCTCACCGGCACTCCGTCGGCCACCTTCGCCGACACCATGCAGAACCTCGGCGTGGACCTGATCGGCGTGAACTGCGGGCTTGGACCTGAGCAGATGCTGGACGTCGCCAGGGATTTCCTGCCGCGGCTCGACGTCCCCTTCTTCATCAAGCCCAACGCGGGCCTGCCCAGGCTGGAGAACGGCGTCACCATCTACCCCATGGGGCCGGACGAGTTCGCCGAGAGCATGCGTTCTTTCCTGGACATCGGCGCCAAGTGCGTGTCCGGCTGCTGCGGCACCACGCCAGCCCACATCCAGGCCCTGGCCAGGATCGCCTCCGGCAGAACCTGGACCAGGCCCGAGCCCTCCCAGGGACGCCCCCTGGTGGTCACCTCGCGCTCGCGCTCGGTCTGCTTCGGCGTGGGCCTGCCCTCGGTGTGCATCGGCGAGCGCATCAATCCCACCGGCAAGAAGGTGCTGACCGCCGAGCTCCAGGCCGGGCAGTTCGGCGAGGCCCTGCGCTTCGCCGAGGAGCAGCTCCAGGCCGGAGCACAGGTGCTGGACGTGAACGTGGGCGCGCCCATGGTGCAGGAAGACGTGCTGCTTCCGGCCCTGGTCAAGCAGCTCACCGCGCGCTTCCTGGCCCCTTTGTGCCTGGACTCCACGCTTCCCAATGCCCTGTCCGAGGCTTTGTGGACCGTTCCCGGCTCCGCCCTGGTCAACTCCATCAGCGGCGAGCCAGGCCGCATGGACGAACTCGGCCCCCTGTGCAAGCTGCACGGCGCGCCGTTCATCCTGCTGCCCCTGGCGGGCAAGAAGCTGCCCGTGACGGCGGCGGAGCGCATCGCCTCCATTGAGGCCCTGCTGGAAAAGTCCGACGCGCTGGGCATCCCCAGGCGCCTCATCATGGTGGACTGCCTGGCGCTGACGGTATCCTCCAAGCCCGAGGCTGCGCGCCACTGCCTGGAGACCATCCGGTACTGCTCCACGGTGCTGGGCCTGCCTACCACCCTTGGCCTGTCCAACATTTCTTTCGGGCTGCCTGCGCGCGAACTCCTGAACGCCACGTTCCTGGCCATGTGCCTGGGCGCGGGCATGACCGCGCACATATCCAATCCGTCCACGCCGCTGCCGCGCGAGGTTGGGCTGGCCGCCGAGGTGCTGCTGGCGCGCGATCCCCAGGCGGGACGCTTCATCGCCTCCTGCTCCGACTGGAAATACGGAGGGGGCTCGGGCGGCGTGTCGCGCCAGGCTCAGGAGAAGTCCGTGACCACCCTGCGCGAGGCCGTGGTGGCCGGGCGCAAGGAAGTCGTGCTGTCCATGGTCGAGGAGGCCCTTGCGCGCCAGGAGGTTCCCGCCGCGATCCTGGGCGAGCATCTGGTGCCGGGCATCATGGACGTGGGCGTGCTGTACGAACGCAAGGTATACTTCCTGCCGCAGCTGTTGCTCTCGGCCGAGGCCATGCAGGCCGGGTTCGAGCGCCTGAAGCCGCTCCTGGAAGCGCAGTCCGGCGGCTCGGTCCGACCCAAGATCGTGCTGGCCACCGTCGAGGGCGACATCCACGACATCGGCAAGAACATCGTGGGCCTGATGCTGGAAAACCACGGGTTCGAGGTGGTGGACCTGGGCAAGGACGTGTCCGCCGAGCGCATCGTGGATACTGCGCAGGAGTGCGGCGCGGGGCTCATCGGCCTGTCCGCCCTGATGACCACCACCATGGTGCGCATGGAAGACACCGTGAAGCTCCTCAAGGCGCGCGGCATGACCCAGAAGGTCATCGTGGGCGGGGCGGTGGTCACGCAGGCGTACGCCCAGGCCATCGGAGCCGACGGGCACGCCGCCGACGCGGTGGAGGCAGTCCGTCTGGCGCAACGCCTCATGGACGCCTAGCCTGTTCCGCGTTATCATTACGAAGTGAGTCTTCAACTTAAAACAAGCGTGGCATATCACATGACCCTCTTCCGTACGATATTGCTGACGATAATTGTCTCCGTATTTTCTATCGGCGCGGCCCACGCCCAGGACGCGGGCGACGCCCCCGTCTCCGGCCAGGACATCATCAAGACCGTGAGCCAGGCCCGCGGCAAGGTGGTGGTCATCAACTTCTGGGCGTCCTGGTGCGGCCCCTGCCGCCAGGAGATCCCCGAGCTGATCGCCCTGCGCAAGCGTTTTCCCGAGGACAAACTGCTTCTCCTTGGCGTAAGCGTGGACCAGGAACAGGCCATGTACGCCATGTACAAGGCCAGGGCCGGGTTCAACTATCCCGTGATGCGCGCCAAGCCGGACGTGTCACAGGCCTTCTCCATCCGCGCCATTCCGCGCACGGTGGTCTATTCGCCCAAGGGCGAGGTGGTCCACTCTGAAGAGGGCTACATGGCTGGCGAGGATCTGGAAAAGATGATCAAGAAACTCATCGGAGCCTGAAGCGACATGTCAGAATTCTTCCTGCGCAAGGCCCGCATCCAGGACGTGAAGACCATCCACGGCCTGCTCATGGAGTGCGCCAAGGGCGAGCTGCTGCTCCCGCGCTCCTACAACCAGCTCTATTCGCACCTGCGCGACTTCTTCGTGCTGACCTCGCCCGACGGCAAGGACGTGAAGGGATGCTGCGCCCTGTCCATCTGCTGGGAGGGCCTTGCCGAGATACGCTCCCTGGTGGTGCACCCGGACCTGCAGAAGCTGGGCTGGGGGCGCAGGCTCGTGGAGGCCTGCCTTTCCGAGGCCGTGACCCTTGGCGTGTACAAGGTGTTCACCCTCACCTACCAGCGGGACTTTTTCGCCAAGCTCGGCTTCGAGGAAGTGACCAAGGAGAAGCTGCCTCAGAAGGTCTGGGCGGACTGCATCCATTGTCCGAAGTTCCCCGAATGCGACGAGATAGCCATGGTCATGGAGATGTAGGCGTGTATTCGAATCTTGTACCTGTCATCACCAGCGAGACCATCGCCGCCAGGGTCGCGGAACTGGGCGCGGACATTTCGCAGGAGTACGAAGGAAAGGATCTTCTGGTCGTGGGCGTGCTCAAGGGCGCGTTCATGTTCCTGGCCGATCTGGTGCGCCACATCAGCGTGCCCGCCCACGTGGATTTCGTGCGCCTCGCCAGTTACGGAGCCAAGGACCACCCCGGGGAGCTGGCCTTCCTGGAGGACATCGAGACGTCCTGCGCCGGCAAGCACATACTTGTGGTTGAGGATATCGTCGACACAGGGCACTCCATGGCCATGCTTTTGACGCATCTGGGCGCGCGTGGGGCCGCTTCGGTCAAGTTGTGCTCCCTTATCGACAAGGCGGAAAGGCGCAAGGCGCAAGTAACTGTTGACTTTTCAGGATTCAGGCTGGCAAAGGGATTCCTGGTGGGCTACGGCCTGGACTTTGCAGAAGACTACCGATGTCTGCCTGGAGTCTATGAACTGATCCAGCAGGAAGGTTCCTGACCCTATGAAAGTCGAATGCCCGAACTGCCATACGAAGTACAATCTCCCGGACGACAAAGTCGGCGCCGAGGGGGCTAACGTTCGGTGCAGCGTCTGCCGTCATGAATTCCATGTGGAAGCGCCTGCCGCCGATGACTTCCCCGGTTTCGGCGAATCCGGCGCATCCCCCATCTGGCCCGTGCAGGCTGAAGGCGAGGATGCCTTCGGCGGCTTCGAAAGCCAGCTCGACGCCGCGCGCAAGAAGGACCCCTTCGACGACGCGGGCGTGTCCTCCAGCGACTTCGCATCCATCGATTTCGGCAAGCCCGCCAAAGAGAAGGGCGAGACCAGCAAGTCCAAGAAGATCATCCTGGCCGCCTGCCTGGGCTTTACGCTGCTGCTGGGCATCTCCGGCGCAGCCGCCTATTTCTTCGAGTTCTGGCCGTTCGCCAAGCCGGGTCCCGCCGTGCAGACGCCTGCCTCCGGTGCGGGCGAGCAGGCATCCTCTGTCATGGAGAACGCGCAGGGGACTCCGGGCCAGCCCGCAAAGGAGCAGGGACCGGACTACTCCGCGCAGCTTCAGTTCGAGTCCTTCACCAACCACGTGGTGGAAAACGAAAAGCTCGGCAAGGTCCTGGTCATCGAGGGCAAGCTGGTGAACCGTTCCCCCGTGGCCGTGGGCGAGATCGCAATCGAGGTCACCCTGCTGGACGCCAAGGAAACGGCGCTGGAAACCAAGGTCTTCATGGCCGGTCCCAAGGCCAGCTTCTTCGACCTGCGCACCATGGACAAGGAAGCGCTGGACAGCAGGCTGAACTCCAAACAGGAGATCCTCCTCAACAACAGCAACGTGAAACCCGGCGAAGAGGTCCCCTTCATGGTGGCCTTCCAGGGGTTCCCGCCCACAGTGGCCAACTATTCCCTGAAGCTCAAGGGGTTCAGGGAAGTCCAGGCCCCGCCGCAGCCCGCCGCCAAGAAGTAGCAGAGTGGCCAAGGCGCGCATCGTCTACGCCTGCTCCTCCTGCGGCCAGACCAGCCCCCGCTGGCGCGGCCAGTGCGAGGGATGCGGCGAGTGGAACAGCCTCGTCGAGCAGGCCGCATCCAAACAGCAGCCCCGCATGGGGGCGCCTCTGGGCTTGGCTTCCGGACCGGTCTCCCTGGCCGGATTCACGCCGGAGCACACCCCCGCCGCCCCAAGCGGCATCCCCGACCTGGACCGTGTTCTTGGCCAGGGCCTTCAGCCCGGCGGCGCGATCCTCCTGGGCGGGGAACCGGGTATCGGCAAATCCACCCTTCTTCTGCAACTGGCCGGGCAGCTCGCTGCCGCCGGACGACAGGCCGTGTACGTCTCCGGGGAGGAATCCCTTGGGCAGCTAGCCTCGCGTGCGCGGCGGCTGGGGCTTGTCAGCGAGGGGTTGCTTGCGTCCTGCACCACCAACGTGGCCGACGCCGTGGAGATCCTGGGCCGCCCGGAAGCGCCCACGCTCGTGGTGGTGGATTCGGTGCAGACCATGGCGTCGTCTTTCGCAGACGGCGTGCCGGGCAGCCAGTCCCAGGTGCGTGCCGTGGCCGCCGAGCTGGTGGAGGCCGTCAAGAAGAGCCGGGCCACGCTCATCCTGGTGGGGCACGTCACCAAGGAAGGGCTCATCGCCGGGCCGAAGATACTGGAGCACATGGTGGACACCGTGCTCTATCTGGAAGGCGACCGGCAGCATTTTTACCGGCTGCTGCGGGTGTTCAAGAACCGCTTCGGCCCGACAGACGAGCTCATGGTGCTTGAGATGCTGGGCGACGGCCTGGCCCCTGTGCCGGACCCCTCCACCTATTTCCTGGGCGAGCGCGACGAGACGGCCAGCGGTTCCGCCGTGGTGCTGGCCCTGGAGGGCAAGCGCCCTTTTGCCGTGGAAGTGCAGGCCCTGGTCAGCCGGTCGTATCTCAGCATGCCCCGCCGCACGGCCCTTGGGCTGGACCTGAACCGCCTGAACCTGTTGCTGGCGGTGCTGGAGAAGCGCCTGGGCCTGCAACTCGGACAATCGGACATCTACGCCAAGACCGGCGGAGGCCTCAAACTGACCGACCCCGGCCTGGACCTGGGTCTGGTGGCCGCCGTGTTGTCTTCGTATTATGACCGCCCGCTGCCGCCGCGCGCGGTGTTCTGGGGCGAGGTGGACCTTTCAGGGCGTGTGCGCCCGGTGTCCGGGCAGGACGCGCGCCTCAAGCAGGCCAAGCGCCTGGGCTACAAGCCGATCTTCCATCCCCTGGCCGAGGGGCGCGGCACGGCCACGCTGAAGGACTTCCAGCGCGCGCTGTTCGGCAGCGAGTGATCATTATTCATTTCAGCTTCAGTTCCAGATACCTGACCCCCTCGTGCGGATTCTTGCAGTAGGGCGCGATATCGGTAAATCCCAGCTTCTCATACAGCCCGATGGCCCGCCCCATGGAGGGCAGGGTATCCAGGCGCATGGCCCGGTAGTCGGCCTGCCGGGCTTTTTCGATGACCGCCTCGGCCAGGGCGCGCCCCAGGCGCATCTCCCGGAAGCGCTCTCGCACGTAGAGGCGCTTCATCTCGCACAGGCCTGCCTCCTCAAGCGGGCGCAGCGCCACGCAGCCAGCAGCCACCCCCTCGACATCCGCAAGCAGGATGACCCCGCCAGGAGCGGCGTATCTGCCGGGAAGCCCAGCCAGTTCTTCGTCGAAGTTCTGGAAGCACAGGGAGATTCCCAGATTGGCTGCGTACTCCTCAAACAGTTCGCGCACCTCGCCAAGTCGGTGGGATTTTACCGCGTCCACGATCTGCTTCACGCCATCCTCCTTGGAATTCCCGTGGCAAACGTGTAACGGAAAGGGCGGTGAGTATCCACCCAACCGCAACGTGCCGAGGAGCCTGAATGAAGATCAAATTCCTGGGAGCGGCCAAGACCGTCACCGGTTCGTGCTACATGCTGGAGTCCGGAGGGACCCGCTTCGCCGTGGACTGCGGCCTGCATCAGGGCAACCGAGAGATCGAAGCCCGCAACATCGATTACACCGTCTACCAGCCCGGCAAGATAGATTTCTTCCTCATCACCCACGCCCACATGGACCACTCCGGGCTGCTGCCGCGCATGGCCAGCCACGGGTTCTCGGGCAAGGTCTACTGCACCGCGCCCACCAAGGACCTGCTCTGGCTCATGCTGCAAGACAGCGCCCACATCCAGGAGATGGAAGCCGAGTGGGCCAACCGCAAGAACGCCCGCCGGGGCGGCAAGCCCGTGGAGCCGCTCTACACCCAGGCCGACGCCACTGCGGTGATGCCCATGATGAAGGTGATCGCCTACAACGAACCTTTTGAGCCCGCCCCCGGCATCAAGGTGGTTTACCGCGACGCCGGACATATCCTGGGCTCTGCCTTCATCGAACTGTGGATCACCGAGAACGGCACCACCAACAAACTGGTGTTCTCCGGCGACCTGGGCCGCCCGGACCAGCTGCTCATCAAGGACCCCACCTTCGCGGAGGAGGCCAACTACCTCTTCCTGGAGTCCACCTACGGCGACCGCGACCACAAGGACGAGGGCTCGAGCCTGGACGAACTGGCCGAGGCCATCTCCTATTCCTACGCCCACGGCGAGAAGGTCATCATCCCGGCCTTCGCGGTTGAGCGCACCCAGGAGGTGCTGTACTCGCTGCACAAGCTCTCCAAGGCCGGTCGCCTTCCCAAGGACATGCCTGTCTATGTGGACAGCCCCCTGGCCATCCGCGCCACGGAGGTCTTCCGCCAGCACCCCGAGTACATGGACACCGACATCAGCAAGCTTCTGAACACCGGCGACGACCCCTTCAACCTGCCCAACCTGCGCTTCACGCTCACAGCGGACGAGTCGCGGTCCATCAACAGCTCCCAGGGGCCGGGCGTCATCATCTCGGCCAGCGGCATGTGCAACGCGGGCCGCGTGAAGCACCACCTGCGCCACAACCTCTGGCGCAAGGGCGCGAGCGTCGTCTTCGTGGGCTATCAGGGCCAGGGCACGCCTGGGCGCAAGATCGTGGACGGCGCGAAGTCCATCCGCATCCTGGGCGAGGACGTGCAGGTGGCCGCCAAGGTCTGGACCATCGGCGGCTTCTCGGCCCACGCAGGGCAGAGCCAGATTCTGGAGTGGCTGCGCCACTTCAAGAAGAACGGCATGGAGGTCTTCCTGATCCACGGTGAGAACGGGGCCATCAACACCCTGGCCGAACTCGTCAGGTCGCGCTACGGGTTCACGGTGCACACCCCCGAGTACCTGGAGGAATGCACCCTGAAGCCCGGAGCACTCACCTCCGTCACCCTGGATACGGAACGGGCCATGCCCCGCGTGGACTGGAACTTCCTCCTGTCCGACACCGAGGCCAAGTTCGCCGTGCTCAAACAGCGCCTGGACAAGGCCGACGGCAAGCCCTGGGTGGATCAGGTGGAGCTGCGCGACAGGCTGCTGGAAGTGAACAAGGATCTGATGGAAATCATATCGCAGATGTAGAAACGGCAAACGGCCGGGGTCATGCCGGAAGGCGTGGCCCCGGACCGGGTCCGCAAGTCGAAGATATCGGAAAAGCCCTCTGAAAGGAGGGCTTATTTCATGCGGTAGGTGATGCGGCCGCGCGACAGGTCATAGGGGGAGAGCTCCACCTTGACCTTGTCGCCGGGAAGAATGCGGATGTAGAATTTGCGCATCTTGCCGGAAATGTGCGCCAGCACCTCGTGCCCGTTCTCCAGTTCCACGCGGAACATGGCGTTCGGGAGGGCTTCCTGGACGGTTCCGTCCACCTCGATGGCGTCTTCCTTGGGCATATGCTGTCTCCTTGGTGTGTATGAAGCAGCGCCCTATAGCCTATTTCGTCCCGTTCTTCAAGACACAGACGCCCGGAAGGCGCAAAACGGCCAGCGTTCCACCCTCTGGAGAGTTGCAGATGCTCAACTCGCCAGCCTGTTCCCGGCTCCAGCGTCTGGACTTGGCCAGACCCATTCCCACGCCGACCGCTTTCGTGGTGAAGAACGGGTCGAACAGGAAGGGGAGGCACTCCGGCGCGATGCCAGGGCCGTTGTCCCGCACTTCCAGCAACAGGTCTGCGGCCTCCTCGCGCCAGCCGACGCGTATCGTCCCGCCTGTTTGCGCCAGGGCGTCCAGGCTGTTCTGCAGTATCTCCACAAGGCTGTCGCGCGTGAGCTCCGGGTCCAGGTACCACGTCGGAATTGCCTCGCCTGGCGTGACCGTCTCCACAACCACGCGGCCCGGCAGGGGGCCCAGACGGCCAAGCGTCTCCTTTATCAGCGTCCGCAGGTCCGTTTCGCGCCTAGCATGCTGGCGGGGCGACGTGTACTGCGCCACGGCCCTGACGATGTCCTCCAGGCGGCGCGCTCCGTCCTGGATGCCCTGGATGAATTCGGCCACGGGCTGGCCCTGATTGATCCTGCGCGTCAGCAGGCTCGCGAAGCCGCCGATGGTCATGAGCGGATTCCTGATCTGATGGGCGATGGCCATGGACAGGTGCGCCAGGCTCTCGCTGCGTTCCTCCAGCATGCGTTTTTCGCGCTCGTGCATTTCGTAGATATGGGTCACATCGGCCATCTGCAGGACGATCCCGAATACTTTCCCGTATTCGACGAGCCGCGAGATGGAGAGCGTATAGTGGCGCATGCCCAGTGCCGGATGGCTGCACCGGGCCTGGACCGGTTCGGGGTGTGTGTCCCGGTCGCGGGCCAAGGACATCAGGCGTGCGACCTGGGAGCGCTGCTCGAAGCGCGGGAGAATGTCGCGCTCAAAGCCCGCCTTCAGCAGGTCGTCATGCGCCAAGCCCAGCATGTGCCCGGCCATGTCGTTGGCGGCGTAGACGTCGCCGCGCCCGTTCATGATCACGACGCCAGCGCTGAAGCATTCCAGCAGCGTCGCCAGGTAGGAAGACTGAATGAACGGAAGCATGTGTGCTGGTATCGTCGGTGCAGGTTACGGCCATGTGTCGCGCGGGACATGCATCGCGCCTTTACAAGCGAGCGTGTTTTGGGCAAACGGCATGCACGTTTCCCAAACTAAAACACCGGGAGCCTCCCAACCGTGTTGACCGCAAAACAACTCGAAAAATATGCCGACGTACTGCTCTGGGGCCTGGACACGTCCCGCCTCACCCCCTACCAGCCGGGCGACACCGTGCTCATCCAGTGCGACCTGGCCGGGCTCAAGCTCACCGAAGCGCTGTTCTCCAGGCTCATGGACCGGGGCATCAACGTGGTGCCGCGCCTGGCCTTCACCTCCCGCATGGAGCTGGACTTCTACCAGAAGGCCGCCGAGAGCCAGCTCTCCTTCATCGCGCCCGGCACAAAGGAACTCTACGAGAACCTGCACGGCGCCATCTACGTGCTGGCCCCGGACTGCCTGACGCACCTCTCCTGCGTGGACCCCAAGCGCATCGCCCAGACCGCCATTGCCCGCAAGCCCTACCGCGACATCCTGGTGAAGCGCGAGGAGGCCGGACTCTTCGGCTGGACCCTGTGCGTCTATCCCACCGAGGAATACGCCAAGTGCGCCGGGCTCTCCAAAAAGGAGTTCGCGGATCAGGTGATAAACGCCTGCCATCTGCGCGCCGCCGATCCCGTCAAGGAGTGGCAGACCATCTTCGACGAGGCCGTCGGCATCAAGGCGTGGCTCAACGCCCTGAAGGTGGAATCCTTCCACGTGGAGTCCGCGAGCGTGGACCTCGTGGTCACTCCCGGCCAGCATCGCCGCTTCAAGGGCATCTCCGGACACAACATACCGAGCTTCGAGCTGTTCCTCTCGCCCGACTGGCGCGGCACCGAGGGCGTCTACTACGCCGACCAGCCGTCGTACCGCTGCGGCAACCTGGTGCGCGGCGTCCGCCTGGAATTCAAGAAGGGCGAGGTGGTCTCCGTGTCCGCCGACGAGGGCGAGGAGTTCGTGAAGAAGCAGGTGGCCATGGACAACGGCTCCAACAAGCTGGGCGAGTTCTCGCTCACCGACCGCCGCTTCTCCAAGATCAGCAAGTTCATGGCCAACACCCTCTTCGACGAGAACTACGGCGGCGAGTACGGCAACTGCCACGTGGCCCTGGGCAGCTCCTACTCCGACACCTTCGACGGGGACCCCTCCCAGCTGACCGAGGCCAACAAGGCCGAACTCGGCTTCAACGACTCCGCCCTGCACTGGGACCTGGTCAACACCGAGAACAAGCGCGTCACGGCCAAGCTCGTTGGCGGCGGATCGCTGGTCATTTACGAGAACGGCCAGTTCGCCTGTTAATGTCGGGTGCGTGAAATACATGAACATGTTTTTCATGATTAAAATCATGGTTTTCTTGGTGTTGGCTCATAAATGGTGTGGACGTATTGTTAAATCGCCACATGTGATTTCAGCGGCTTCCGGCCATACCGGTTAATTCCAGAAACGCCCGGCACTGCCCGGGCGTTTCTTTTGGGCTCTGCCACTTTACAGCATGCCCTGGCCGTTATATTTTCCTGAGCGTTGGATAATCCGTTTCCGGAGGGACCATGAATCGTTTCTTTCGCATACTGAGCCTGACCGCCTGTTACGCCCTGTGTCTGACCGCCGTGGCCTTCGCGGCCCAGGGCAAGCCGGACGTGACCGGCTGGGAGAAGGGCGGCGCCTACGACAAGTTCTACGACCCCAAGGAAGCCGACGCCTTCAAGGGCCGCGTTGAGGACATCATTGACATCACCCCCATGCCCGGAATGGCCAAGGGAGTGGGTATCATCGTGCGCGACAAGAAGGACAACAAGGTCGAAACCGTGCACCTTGGCCCCAAGGAATTCGTCGATCTGGCCTCCATCGGCCTGAAAAAGGGCGACTCCGTCAAAGTGACCGGCGTGTGGGCCACCATCGGCGGCAAGGAAGTGGTCATCGCCTCCAAGATCAAGAAGGACGAGACCATGTCCCTCAAGGTGCGCCGCTCCCGTGACGGCATGCCCTGGTGGAGCATGCCCGAGGACGAACTGGCCAAGGAAAAGAAGGCCGCTGCCGATGACTAGCCCGAGCGCGGGAAGTCCCCGCAACCATTCCCGGATTTCCGGCCCGCGCATGCGTGCTGTCCTGCATGGGGTCCTGGTGATTCTGGCCCTGGCCCTTCTGGGAGCCTGCGCCAAGACCACCCCCTTGGCCTCGCTTCCCACGGCCCAGGCCCCTCAGTGGAAGCCCGGCGACTTCTGGGAGTTTTCCGGCAAGAGCCGCAGCGCCTACGCCCTGGCCAGCCGCATGGAGGTGAAGTCCGTGGGCGAGGAGATCGTGCTCGTCGGAGACGGCGATCCCGCCAAGGTCGCCCGCCTGGACAAGGACCTCTCCGTGCGCGAGTCCACCGGGACACTGCTCCAGTACAGCGTGGGCTCCGGCAAGGACGCCTACGTGTTCTTCCCGCTGGCCGTCGGAGAGACCAGGACCTTCACCCAGTCCACCGGCACTAAAAAAGGGTCCCAGACCTACACCAACACCGTGAGCGTGGAGGCCGCCGAGGAGATCACCGTCCCTGCCGGAACCTTCAAGGCTTTCAGGATCCGCGTGAACAAGAAGAACGACACCGGCTGGAGCGGCGTGTACCAGATGTGGTACGCCCCCGAGGTGGGCTATTTCGTACGCATTGTGGACACGCACAACAACGTGGTGGTGCTGGAGAAGTTCGGCAGCAGGAAATAGAAGCAGAAAACAAGAACGAATATGCCTCCGGCGGCCAGAGGGCTACGCCCTCTGGACACCCTCTCCGCTTCGCGTAAAGTGGCGGTGCATTTGAGTGAATCGGCAGGATGAAAGGCCGGAAGCGCAAAACGCGCTTCCGGCCTTCTTGTTTGCTGGGGTGGCAGTGAAAGGATAACCAGATTGTGATAGCCCTCCGGTGTGGTTTTCCCTGTAACCCTTCGTCGCTTCCTGCCGACTCCCTGTGGCGCACGGGAAATCAATCCGACCGGCGCGGCAACATCTGGAGGTTCATCAATGCGTATTCATCTGAAACGAGCCGGTATCGCGATACTTCTGGCCCTCAGCACCGCAGCAGTTGCCCATGCCCAGGGCAAGCACCGCTTCTTCGACCGCATGGACGCCAACACGGACGGTTACCTGAGCACCACCGAAATCCAGAAGCAGTTCCCCAAATTTACCGCCGAGATGTTCAAGAAGGCCGACACCAACGGCGACGGCAAGTTGAGTGTCGAGGAGTGGCAGACCTTCGCCAAGGCCAAGCGCGCCGAGATGAAGGGGGCGTAGGCAGGTTCACGGCTTTGAGAAGCCTGGACACGGTGGGCAAGAACAAAACCGGCGGCTCTTTTCCGTTGCGGTTTTGAGCCACACGGACAGACTTTGAAGACTACTCGCTTGGACTGGTCTGAGGGGGGCGGGACAGGATAAGGTGCGAACAGCTCCGGGCCGTTTTGGGCCGTTCAGGCGGATAGCGGGAGCCTAGGGCGAGAGCGTGAACCGGTCCAGGCTCATGCGCTCCAGGTCGATGACGGCCATCTGTCCCTGCGGCCCGCCGAGCATTGGGGTCTGCCCCAGGGCCAGGCGCACGGCCTCGGCCAGCACCAGCCCCACGGCCACGCTGATGGCCGGGGTCAGGCAGCCCAGCACGTCTTCCGCGCAGGGGACGCACGGGGCGTCGCTCTCATCTGTTTGTTCGTCGGAGCAGAACAGGCTGGCCGGGCCGGTCTCGCCGGGCAGCACCGTGGCGGCCATGGCGGTCCATCCGGCCACGCTGGCCGTAATAAGCGGTACGCCAGCCGCTGCCGCGCCGCGCTCGGCTGCCGGGCGGCAGGCGATGCCTCCCAGCGCGTCCACGGCGATGTCCGCTCCTCGGAAGAAGTCCCTGAAGCTCTCCGGTTCCACATACAGCTGGCGCACGGTCAGCTCCATGGCCGGGTTCACGTCGCTTGCCCGGGCCTGGGCCGCGCCCGCCTTGGAGATGCCCAGCGTCTTGTCCGTGGCCAGCAGCTGCCGGTTCAGGTTGGAGGGCTCGAACACGTCGTGGTCCGCAGCCGTCACCATGCCGAAGCCCAGGCGGGCCAACCCCTCCAGGATGGGGCCGCCGAGACCTCCCAGGCCAACCAGGGCCACGCGGGTTTCCAGCAGACGCGCCTGTGCGGCGCAATCCAGAGTCTTGAAATTTCGTAGGTAGCGTTCGGGGATGACGCCCTGGCGAAGGGCTTCGATCTCGGTCAGGCGCAGGTTTGTGCCTGCCAGATGCGCGGCACTGCGAACCGCCCGATGCCTGAGGACGCGTACCGGGGTTCCGTCGGGCAGACGCCCGTCCTCGGACAGTTCCAGGGCGGGCGAGACCATCCTCAGCCCCCGGCCACTGCCGGGAAGATCCCTACGCGGTCGCCCTCGCTGAGCACCTTGTCCATGGTGGCGTGCAGGCCGTTGACGAAGACCGTTTTCACGTTCTCCCGGGGGATGCCCAGAAGGTCGATGGTCTGGCCCACGCTCAGGCCAGCAGCCGCAGGCATCTCCCCGCTCGGCGGGGCATACCGGGCCAGTGTGGCGAAGCAGTTTACGGTGACGCTCATGGTATACTCATAACACCTGAACCGGCTGAACGCCAGTTGTGCAATTGAGCCGGATTGTTCAGGACGCGAAGCAATCGCCGGAGGCCGGGGGGAGGCGTTTGCTCCCCCTGGCTCCGGCGGGGTATGGGGCAGAGCCCCGATTCTCTTCTTCCTCGCTAGACTACATTGCCTTCACGGCCTGCATCTCGGCGGCGGTGAAGTCCCAGGTGACGTTATGGGGCGCAAGGGGCTCCTCGAAGAACTCGGGGAGCTGGTCGTGGGCGCTGGTGAAACCCGCCGCCTGGTTGAATGCGAACTCGTCCTGCAGGATGGTCCTGCCGAGCTTCAGGAAGTCCTCCGGGTGGAAGGGATTGCCCGAGGCGGCGGTGATCATGTCGCACATGCACTGCACGCCGTCGGCGGTGTCCAGCACCGGGAAGGCCACGAACAGGCAGAAGCCGGTGGCGTCGATGGCGGCAGTGGCGATCTGGAGCGCCTTGGAGAGCTCCACCTGTCCGGCCTTGTCCAGGGGATCGACCTTGCCGCCCACGCCCAGGATGTTCTGGCACACGGAGTAGCCGGCGGTGTGGTCCGCGCCCTGGGGGGTGGTGCAGTAGGTGACACCGACGCCCTTTACGGCGCGCGGGTCGTAGGCAGGCAGGGACTGGCCCTTGACGGTGGGGACGCGGGTTACGCCGTAGGCCTTGGCGGTGTATTCAGCGCCGCCGCCGATGATGCGGCCCATGGGGTTCTTGGGGTCGTAGACCTGCTTGAGCATTTCGATTGCCGCCGCGCCGTCGCCCCAGTTGAGGATTCCGGCTTCCATGAGCATGGCCAGGGTGTTGGCGGTCTCGATGGTGTCCAGGCCGATGTCGTCGCAGAGGCGGTCGAGCATGGCCATCTGGTCGTAATCCTTGACCAGCAGGTTCGCGCCGAAGCCCCAGACAGTCTCGTACTCGAAGCCGCTGGTCAGGTACTTGCCGTCAGGGCCGTGGTAGGCCTGGGAGCACTGGATGATGCAGCCCGCGTGGCAGCCTTCCTTCACCTTGCCGCCGCGCTCCTTGATGATCTCCACCATGCGCTCGCCGGAGATGTCCTTGGCGAACTCGAAGCGGCCCTCGCGGAAGTTCTTGGTGGGCAGCGCGCCCGCCTCGTTGATCACGTTCACCAGCACGGCGGTGCCGAAGCCGGGCAGTCCCTCGGCGGTGACGGGGTGGCCCTTGATGATCTCCACCCAGCGCTTGGAGGCCGCCTTGAAGGCTTCCTTGTCCACGATGGGGGGCGCCTCGCCGGTGTCCACGATCACGACAGCCTTGATGGCCTTGGAGCCGAGCACCGCGCCCATGCCGCCGCGGCCTGCCGCGCGGGCGGGACGGCCCTCGGGGTCGGCCACCTGGATGGAGGCGTTCTGGCGCATGGTCTCGCCCGCAGGCCCGATGCACAGCACTGATGACTTTTCACCGTACTTGTCCAGGAGGCGCTTCACTGTGTCGTAGGTGCCCAGGTACTGCATGTCGGAGGCGTCCTCGAAGGTGACGCCGTCCTTGCCAATCACGATGTAGCTGGGGGACGAGCCGTACTCGGGCTTGTCCTCCAGCACGATGCCCAGAAGGTCCAGCCGGGCCAGACGCTGCGCGAAGGAGCCGCCGACGTTCGATTCCTTGATGCCGCCGGTCAGGGGCGACTTGGCGCCCACGGAGAGACGGCCCGAGGACCCGGCGGGGCGGCCCGTGATCATGCCCGTGGCAATGACCAGCTTGTTCTTCGCGCCCAGCGGGTGGCAGGTGGGGGGCACTTCGCGGCTGACGATGCGCGAGGTCAGGGCGCGTCCGCCCATGCCGGAGTAGGGGCCCATGTCGGAAAATGCGAAGGTTTTGTCTTTGGTGTTGACGCGCAGAAGTCTGGACATGTGCAATGCCTCCTGTGTTGGTGCTAATCCGGCCGGAATGCGACAGTCGATTCCCATGGCCAGCGACCGTTAATTGTATGACACCACTTGTGTATGATGGGCTTTAGGAGGAGTGTTAGTACGTGTCAATTTATGCCACAGGTGGCATAAGAGTAATAAGGTCCCAGATGCTACAAAAATGTAGCAAGGGGGGCTGGCGGGGTGTCGCGAAATGACTCGTGCGGGCAGCGCGGAAGAGCCTTCGGGATGCAGGGAGATGAGAGCGTCAGGTCAGTAAATCTGTTTGTTATAGCATAGATAGGCAAGGCCAGCAGGGCTCGCATCAAAGGTTACCTGCGAAAGTATATGGAGCCTATCAGGTTGGTCGATGGGTCTGCTGGAGCGAAAAAAAACTGAAAAAAGTTGGCGGAGCAGGCGGATGCGCGTTGCGGCGCCGCTGCGACGCGGCAGCGGCGGATGTGTCGCCGGTCGTGAGCGGGGGATTTGGCCGCTACTTGGCCTGGTGCGGTGTTTTGGCGTCGAGTCGTTCGCAGCGGGCCACCAGGGGTTCGAAGGAGCCGGTCTCGGGCAGGTAGCTCAGCAACTCGCCCTTGCGCAGGTCGAAGTACCAGCCGTGCAGGTAGATGCGCCCTGTCATCACCCGCTCCCAGATCCAGGGGAAGGTGAGCAGGTTTTCCAGCGACACCAGCACGGAAGCCTGTTCGCAGGCGCACTGGCGCAGGGCCTCGTCTTTCTCCGTGAGTTTCTCGGACACTTCGCGCAGCGCGGGCGCGGCGATCTTCACCCAGGGGGCGATGAACTCGCCCAGGGTCTCCGGGTCCGAGTGCATGAGCGCCTGGATGCCGCCGCAGCAGGAATGCCCCAGTACGATGACGTGTTCGACCTGGAGCACCTTGATCGCATACTCAACAGCGGCGCTGACGCCGTGAAGGCCGGGGGCCTTCTCGTAGGGGGGGACGAGGTTGGCGACGTTTCGCACCACGAACATGTCTCCGGGCGAACACCCGGTGAGGATGGCCGGGTCCACGCGGGAGTCGGAGCAGGCTATGACCAGCACCTTCGGCTTCTGATCCTCGGACAGGTCGGAATAGAACTTGTTGTCGTCGCAGAAGTAGGTGCGCTGGAACTCTTTGAAACCGGACAGGAACCGGGCGATATCTTTCATGGCGGGAGTCTCCGTGAGATGTCGGCTGGCAGGCCGATACGATTGCCTTCTAGACCAGGGCGGGATGGTTCGCAAGTAGTGACGGTGGAGGATCGATCTGGCGGAGCAGGGCCGGGACGAGAACCGCAGCTGGAAAGAGGCACGGACAGTTCGCCCGCATACGCACGGCCGGGAGCTGGATTGGGAGCGGCTCGAATCCCGGACTCGGTGAGCAGGCCGGAACACCAGCAGGCAGCCGGGGAAAGGCGTCGCCTGATATGTCAGCGTGCAGCGCAGGCGAAACCGGAGCGGATGCGCCTGCTTTCAATGCCTGGGCGCAGATGTTGCGGACGCCACATCAGGACGCCTCGCGATCGAGCAGCAGCTCTCCCGCTTTGAATTTTGCGGCCAAGGGCCTCGACAAGTGGGTGTAGATGGACTCCACCTTCTGCATCCGTCCGAAACACTTGCGGCAGTAATCGGGCTTGTCCGGGGTGTTGACCGTGGATCGCAGGGCTTGAATCCCCGCGCCGTTCCACATCTCCATGAAGTCGGATTCGTTCAGGTTGCCCACAGGGTCCGCTCCGCCGCAGCAGATCTGGCACACGCCGTCCATGTTCACCAGGAACGCCCTCCAGGGCTCGTCGCAGCGGGTGCTCACACGGGTTTGCGAAACGGCCTCACCCTTGAAGGGGACCGGAAGGTTTATGCGTATACCGACCGCCGTGGCGGCCTCGGACGCCTTGAGCAGGCACTCGTCCGAATAGTCCTGGTGGAAATACAGGGACTCGGGAAGCCATTCTTCGCGGGTGCAGTTCATGTAGTGCACGTTGATCTGGAACACCCCAAGAGAATCGGCCAGGGCGATCAGCTTGGTCAATTCGCCCACGTTGGACTTCATGGCCACCACGTTGAACTCGACTATGGGCCATTCGGACCCGGCGATCTGCTTGAACCTGGAGAGTTCCTGGACGTTGTTCAGGAGGCGCAGGAAATTGCCGCCCCGGATGTGCTTGTAGGTCTTGGCGGTTGCCGCGTCCACGCTGATGCGCAGGTCGAAGACCTCGTTCTCCACGAGGAAGCGGTTCATTTCCGTATCCATCAGGGAGCCGTTGGTGGTGATGCGCACCTTGGTGGAGGTCTCGTTGGCCAGGACCACGGCCTTCTTGAAGTGCGACCAGATCATGGGCTCGCCGCCGATGAGTTGGATGGTGTCCGCGAAATAGAGCGCGTCACGCAGTTTCTCCACCATCTCCCAGGGCATCTCCCGCTTGTCGTAGTGCTCCTGAAAACACATGCGGCAGCGGTAGTTGCAGTTGAAGGTGGTGGTCAGCATGATCTCCTGGGGGAACGTGGGGATCTCCGGCACGCCGTTCTGGGCCATGATAGGATAGAGAGACTTGCTCATGAGCGTGGCGTGGTGCGAGTAGCGCATCGTGGGGGCTCCTTGGTCGCCTGGGGACATGCCGGAGACTTGGGAGATTCGCGTCAGGCTGTTGACGGATTCCGGCTGCCGGAGAGCGAGGCAAGATGCAGGCCAACAGGGTGACGCCGGGGCGTTTTGCGCGCTTTGGAGGAATAGATTAATTCGACGCCTGATCGAACTTCGGGTCAAGGCAAATGCCTTGAATTCATACTGACAAAGTATGATATATTTCCTCAATCTTCAAAAACGTAACACTATCCCCCCATTCACCCCAAAACCCCGCCAACCCGCCGCCCAGGCCAGTTCTGCCGGGAATTTCCGCCATCGGCGCACTCTCTCCCAATATGACAACTCTGGTGCGCCCAGAGGAACGCCGCGAAAAAAGTTTCCATAATGTAAATACCCCGGAAGCCGCGAAAAACGCCGGATTCCGTTGACTCGCCTTGTTTCCGGGGCTATTGTGACCCTCTTTTTTGCTTGACGAATCACAATATAATACACATTCTCCATTTCCCACTTTTAAGCCCCGGCCACCCATGCCGCAGGGGCATCTCGGCCCGCCGTCTTGCAGGGGAAGCGGGCCGGGGACGCCGCACCAACGGCCCCCTCATACCCCCGCTAAAACGTTTCGAAAGAGGTGACCGTCTTGGCCTTCGCTCCCATCAACAAGAACTACCACGACTTCTTCGTCGTCCGGGACAAGGACGCCTGCATCAATTGCCAGGTGTGCGTGCGCCAGTGTTCATATGGTGTCCACTTCTGGGATGAAGCCCGGCAGTGCGTCCGCCACGACAACACGAAATGCATCGGTTGCCACCGTTGCGAGGCGCTGTGTCCCACGCAGGCTCTCCTCATCCAGGAGAAGCCCTCAAACTTCAAAGCGAACGCCTTGTGGCGGCCGGTGTTCATCAAGAACATCTACAAGCAGGCCGACACCGGCGGCGTGTTGCTGTCCGGCATGGGTTCCCCGGCGGACATTCCCGTCTACTGGGACAACCTGCTGCTTGACGCCAGCCAGGTGACCAACCCCTCCATCGACCCCCTGCGCGAGCCCATGGAGCTTCGGACCTTCCTCGGTTCCAAGCCCACCCGCCTGGAGTTCGAGGAGACCCCCGAGGGACCCAAGCTCAAAACCAAGTTGAAACCCAACATCGCCCTGAACTTCCCCATCATGTTCTCGGCCATGAGCTTCGGGTCTATCAACTTCAACCTGCACATCGCCATGGCGCGTGCGGCGTCGGAGCTCGGGACCTACTACAACACCGGTGAAGGCGGCTTGCACCAGTCGCTGTACAAATACGGCAAGAACACCATCGTGCAGGTTGCGTCGGGCCGCTTCGGCGTCCACCGCGACTACCTGAACGCTGGCGCCGCCATCGAGATCAAGATCGGCCAGGGCGCCAAGCCCGGCATCGGCGGACACCTGCCCGGCGAGAAGATCAACGCTAAGGTCTCCGAGACGCGCATGGTGCCCATCGGCTCCGACGCCATCTCCCCGGCCCCGCACCACGACATCTACTCCATCGAGGACCTGCACCAGCTGATCTATGCCCTCAAGGAAGCCAGCGAGTACAAGGTTCCCGTGTCGGTGAAGATCGCGGCCGTGCATAACGTCGCGGCCATCGCCTCGGGCGTTGTTCGCGCCGGCGCGGACATCGTGGCCATCGACGGCATGCGCGGCGGCACGGGCGCGGCTCCGGCCATGATCCGCGACAACGTGGGCATCCCCATTGAGCTTGCGCTCGCCGCCGTTGACCAGCGCCTGCGCGACGAGGGCATCCGCAACGACGCCTCCATCGTGGCGGCGGGCGGCACGCGCTGCTCCGCCGACGTGGTCAAGGCCATCGCCCTGGGCGCGGACGCCGTGTACATCGGCACCGCCGCGCTGCTGGCCGTGGGCTGCACCCTGTGCGCCCGCTGCTACACCGGCAAGTGCCCCTGGGGCATCGCCACCAACGACCCTTACCTGGCCAAGCGCCAGAACCCCGATATCGCCGCCAAGAAGATGGCCAACCTGATGAAGGCCTGGGCGCACGAGATCGAGGAAATGCTTGGCGGCATGGGCCTCAACTCCATCGAGAGCCTGCGCGGCAACCGCGACAAGCTGCGCGCCGTGGGCCTGAACCAGATCGAGCTGGACACCCTGGGCGTCAAGGCAGCCGGGAGGTAAGCCATGAAAAAGATATACCCCAACAAGGAAGTCTGCATCGGCTGCCACCTGTGCGAGGTCGCCTGCGTGACGGCCCACTCCAAGACCAAGGACCACATCCTGGCCCACAACGTGGAGAAGGCCCAGGAAGGCCTGGCTCCGCGCCGCAACGTCGCCCAGGAGGGAGCCGTGTGCGTGGCCCTGTCCTGCCGCCACTGCCAGGAACCCATGTGCGTGGCCGCCTGCATCTCGGGCGCGCTCACCAAGAACACGGAGACCGGTCGCTGCGAATACAACGAAGAGCAGTGCGTGGGCTGCTGGTCCTGCCTGATGGCCTGCCCCTTCGGCTCCATCCGCAGGCACCCGTTCAAGGAAAAGATCGTCAAGTGCGACATGTGCGCGGGCCGCGACACGCCCGCCTGCGTGGAAGCCTGTCCCAACGCTGGCCTGGTCTTCGAAGATCGCGGCTCGGACTAAACGGAGAATCACGATGAAATATGTTATCGTGGGCAACGGCGTGGCCAGCGTGGGCGCGATCGAGGGCATCCGCAGGGTTGACCCGGACGGCGAGATCACGGTCATCTCCGAGGAAAGCAGCCCCACTTACGGCCGTCCGCTCATCTCCTACCTGCTGGCCGGGAAGATCGGGCCGGAGCGCATGCAGCTTCGCCCCGTCACCTTCTACGACAAGTTCAAGGTCAAGATGATGCTGGGCACCAAGGTGACCGGCGTCGACGCCAAGGCCAAGACCGTGGCCACGGCGGACGGACACAACTATCCCTACGACAAACTGCTGATCGCCACCGGCGGCGTGCCTTTCATTCCGCCCCTGCCCGGCAAGGACGGCTCTGGCGTGTACAGCTTCACCACCCTGGCGCACGCCGAGACGCTGATCGACGTGGCCAAGAACTGCAAGAACGTGGTGGTGATCGGCGGCGGACTCATCGGCCTGAAGGCTGCGGAGTCCCTGCATGATCGCGGCGTGAAGGTTTCCATCGTGGAACTGGCCCCCCGCGTGCTGTCGGCAGCCTTCGACGACAAGGCCGGAAGCCTCGTGGCCAAGCGCCTGGACGAAGTGGGCATCGCGGTGCACTGCGGCACCCAGGCCACCGAGATCAAGCGCGACGCGGGCGGCGCCGTCCAGGGCGTGACGCTGAAAGACGGCACCTTCCTGCCCGCCCAGGCCGTGGTCATCGCCATCGGCGTGGTCCCGGCGTCCAGCCTTGCCAAGGACGCGGGCATCACCGTGGACCGGGGCATCCTGGTGGACGACTCCCTGGCTTCCTCCGACCCCGACGTGTACGCGGCGGGCGACGTGGCCCAGGCCAAGGACCTCATCCTGGACGAAAACCGCGTGGTGCCCATCTGGCCCAACGCCTTCAACCAGGGCTTCTACGCCGGCAAGAACATGGCCGGAGCGGCCAGCCCCTATTCCGGCGGCCTGGCCATGAACGCCATCGCCTTCTACGGCCTGCCCACGGTCTCCGTCGGCGTGGTCAACCCCGCTCCCGGCGAGCAGGGCATAGAAGTGGCCGACTACCTGGACGAGGAGCACGGCTCCTACCGCAAGCTGGTCTTCAAGGACGGCAAGCTGGTGGGCTACGTGCTCCTGGGCGAGATCGACATCGCCGGTCTGTACACCGGCTTCATCCGCTTCAAATTCCCTCTGGACGCCGAGACCAAGGAAAAGCTCGTCAGCGGCAGGCCCTCCATCCTGCAATGGCCGGAAGGTTTCTTCGACGAGCAGTTCAACCCTGTCGGCGCGCAAGAGATCGTGTAAGGAGACGTGAAAGCCAATGAAGGCTCCAGAAAGATATTACGACTTCCAGAAGGACATTTCGGGCTGCGGCGTCTTCGGTGTCATCAACACCAAGCGTGAGCTGATCCCCGGGTCCATGCCCATCCAGGCCATGTGCACCATGCACGACCGAGGCAACGGCCTGGGCGGCGGCTTTGCGGCGTACGGCATCTACCCCGACCACGCCGACAAGTACGCCTTCCACATCATGTGCGAAACCCAGGAAGGCCTGGACTCCGCCGAGGAGCTCATCAAGAAGTTCTTCGTGATCCACGAGTCCCAGCCTATCCCGACCAAGCCCACCCTGGCCATCAAGAACCCGCCCATCGTGTGGCGCTTCTTCCTGTCGGCCAAGCAGGGCGGCGACCGCCCCACGTGGCGCACCAACGACGAGAAAGACTACGTCGTCAACGTCATCATGCACATCAACAAGAAGACTCCGGCCTTCGTCTTCTCCTCGGGCAAGAACATGGGCGCTTTCAAGGGCGTCGGCTTCCCCGAGGACATCGCCGAGTTCTTCCGCCTGGACGAATACCAGGGCTACATCTGGACCGGGCACAACCGCTTCCCGACCAACACCCCCGGCTGGTGGGGCGGGGCGCACCCGTTCACCCTGCTGGACTGGTCCATCGTGCACAACGGCGAGATCAGCTCCTACGGCATCAACCGCCGCTACCTGTGCGAGCACGACTACGAGTGCACGCTCATGACCGACACCGAGGTCGTGGCCTACGAGATCGACATGCTCATCCGCAAGCACGGGTTGTCCCTGCGCATGGCGAGCTGGGTCTTCGCGCCCCCGTTCTGGGACGAGATCGACCGCATGCCCGAAGAGCAGCGCAAGGCCTTCGAGGCCCTGCGCATGGTGTACGGCCCGGCGCTCCTGAACGGCCCCTTCGCCATCCTGGTCTCCGACGGCACCTGCCTCATGGGCCTGAACGACCGCATCAAACTGCGGCCCCTGATCGTGGCCGAGAGCGGTTCCAACGTGTTCATGTCCAGCGAGGAGTCCTCCATCCGCGACGTCTGCCGCGAGCTGGACACCGTCTGGGCTCCCAAGGCGGGCGAACCCGTCATCGTGAAGCTGGAAGATTAAGAGGAAGCGACATGCTGCTCGATGCCGACAATGTCTATTATCGTGAGTTGAACCAGCAGATCCGCGAACTGGTCGCCAAGGGCGAAACCGAGTTCGAGATCGTGAACGTGCGCGGCCAGCGCTATATCGCCGACGGCCTGGACGGGGACCTCAAGTTCCTCATCCACGGCGTGCCCGGCCAGGACATGGCCGCCTTCATGCGCGGACCCACCATCCGCGTGGAAGGCAACGTCCAGGACGGCGTGGCCAACACAATGGACGAAGGCCTGATCGTCATCAACGGCATGGCCGGCGACGTGGTGGGCTACGCCATGCGCGGCGGCAAGGTGCTGATCAAGGGCGACGTGGGCTACCGCGTGGGCATTCACATGAAGGCCTACAAGGAGAAGTTCCCCGTGCTGGTGGTCGGCGGCAAGGCCGGCGACTTCCTTGGCGAGTACATGGCCGGCGGGGCGATCATCCTGCTCGGCATGATCACCGGGAAACCCGACGCTCCCATCTGCGGCCGCTCCATGGGAACCGGCATGCACGGCGGCGTCATCTACGTGCGCGGCGAGATTCCCGCCGAACAGCTCGGCCCGAACCTGAAGGTCGAGCCTGTCGACGAGGAAGACATGAAGCTCATCACCGAGAACCTTGAGCAGTTCTGCAAGGAATTCGGGGTTGACTTGAAGGCCGTTTTAACAGAACCCTTCCAGCGCGTGAAACCGTTCTCCCATCGTCCCTACGGCAACCTGTACGTTGCCTGCTAGGCTGGAAGAACCCGCAACCTTTCACTGGAGGATTTCATGTTCCTGACCAGCATGGCCTACGCCATGGGCCAGCCGCCCGCAGGCGCCGAAGGCGGAAACCAGTTGATGTCGTTTCTGCCCCTCGTCCTGATGTTCGTGGTCTTCTACTTCCTGCTGATCCGTCCCCAGCAGAAGAAGCAGAAGGAAATGCGTGAGATGCTCAAGAATCTCAAGCGCGGAGACAAAGTCATCACCGGCGGCGGCATCGAAGGCCGCATCGACGCCGTGACCGACGAAAAGGTGAAGGTCGAGATCGCCCCGGGCGTGGTCATCACCGTTCTTCGTGCCTATGTGGCCGGTCTGGCCGACGCGGCCCAGGCCAAGAAGCCCGAAAAGACTGACGAGAAGAAGGCAGACAAGCCGGAAGAAAAGAAGTAAGCCGGTTCTGCCTGACCTTTTGACCATTTGCGAGGGGGAAACCGGCGGTTTCCCCTTTTCGCGCGTGTAAGGAGCGTGCATGTCCAGCTTGTCCTGGCGTTTGATCGTGGTGGCTATCGCCCTGGTTTTGGGGCTTGCGTTCACACTGCCTTCCGTCGAGTCCGTGCGGCAGTCGCCGCTGGGCAAGATGCTGCCTTCGAATCAGGTCGGCCTCGGCCTGGACCTGAAGGGCGGCATCCATCTGACGCTCGGCGTTGATGTGGACAAGGCCATGGGTAACTCCCTGGCCCAGGCCGGGCAGGACATCAAGTCCTTCGCCCAGGAAAAAGAGATGACCATCATCCGGCAGAACCTGCTGGATTCCCGTCGTCTCGAATTCGTGCTGGCCACTCCGGAGAAGCGGGCCGAATTCGAGGAGCTGCTGCGCAAGCAGGCCTCCGGCGTCAAGGTCGGCAAGTCCGAGATCATCGACGACGGCAAGGTCAAATACACCGTCTCCTTCACTCCGGAATACGCCAAGAACCTGGAGACCCTTACCGTCGATCAGGCGGTCAAGACCATCCGCAACCGCATCGACCAGTTCGGCGTGGCCGAGCCCGACATCCGCAAGCAGGCAGGCGACCGCATCCAGATCCAGCTGCCCGGCCTCAAGGACCCCGACCGGGCCATCGCCCTGGTGGGCAAGACCGCGCATCTGGAATTCAAGATCGTGGACGACACCGTGGACATGACCAAGGCCGCCAAGGGGCAGCTGCCCCCGGGCCGCGAACTGGTGATGGAGCGCGTGGCCGGACCCGGCGGCGAGTTCTCCGAGCGCGCCATCGCGGTCAAGTCCGACGCGGTGATGACCGGCGAACACATCGCCGACGCCCGCATCAACTTCGATCCGCAGAACAACCAGCCCTACGTGGGACTGACCTTCACCTCGCGCGGCGGCAGGATCTTCGAGCGCATCACCGGCGAGAACATCAAGAAGCGCATGGCCATCATCCTGGACGGAAAGGCCTATTCCGCGCCGGTCATCCAGGACAAGATCGTGGGCGGAAAGGCCCAGATCACCGGCCGCTACACCGAGAGCGAAGCCCGCGACTTGGCCGTGGTGCTGCGCGCCGGCGCGCTGCCCGCCCCGGTCAACGTGCTGGAACAGCGCACCGTCGGCCCCTCCCTGGGACAGGAATCCATCGACAACGGCATGATGAGCGTCATGGTGGCCTGCGGAGCCATCGCACTGTTCATGCTGGTGTACTACGGCTTCTCCGGCGTGGTGGCCAACATCGCCCTGGTGTTCAACATCGTGCTCATCCTGGCCGGGCTGTCCCTGTTCGGCGCGACGCTGACGCTGCCGGGCATCGCGGGCATCATCCTGACCATGGCGCTGTCGGTGGACGCCAACATCATCATCTTCGAGCGCATCCGCGAGGAGATACGGCGCGGCCTGCCGTCGCGCGCGTCCATCAAGGAAGGCTTCCAGCGCGGAGCGCTGACCATCCTGGACGCCAACGCCACCACCGGCCTTACGGCCATCGTGCTCTACGAGTTCGGCACCGGCCCGATTCGCGGCTTTGCCGTAACCCTGCTGCTGGGCATCGTGGCCTCCATGTTCACGGCCATCTTCGTCAGCCGCACGCTGATGGAGCTGTGGCTGGTGGGCAAGCCCTCCGAGACCAGACTGTCCATCTAGCGAAACGCACGCCTTGATACGCAAAGGGCGCGGCTTCGGTCGCGCCCTTTTTTTTCGTCTGTCCTGCACGTTCAGTCGGGAGCGCTGCCGGGTACAAACGAAGCCCCCGGAGCTGTCGGTCATGAACGGCTCCGGGGGCTTCGAGGCGTGGCAAGGTCAGGCTAGTTTATCCGGTAGTGGCAGCCCAGGCTCTTGGTGTTGCGCATGGCGGACAGGGTGATGATGTAGGCGGCCTGGCAGCCGTGGAACAGGTCCACGATGGGCTTGGAGAGCGGCGTCTCGCGGTAGAAGTCGTGCAGGTGGACGTTCAAGTCCCGCAGGTCCTCGAAGGCCCTCTTCAGGCGCGAGGCCGTGCGGTTGATGCCCACGTAGTTCCACATGGTGCTCTTGATGGTGGACCAGTCCTGACTGATGAGGGCCGGGTCCTCGTTGCGCTCCTGGCCGGGGCTGACCCAGTCCGGTATGGATTCCGCCAGCTTGCGCGTGATGGCGGGCTTGGAACCGAAGCGCGAGCCGATATAGCTGCCAGCGCTCACGCCCCAGACCAGGCATTCCAGAAGCGAGGTGGAGGCCATGCGGTTGGCTCCGTGCACGCCGGTGCAGCTGCACTCGCCCACGGCGTAGAGGCGGTCCACGGTGGTGCGCCCGTGCACGTCCACCAGCACGCCGCCGCAGGAATAGTGCTCGGCGGGCACCACCGGGATGGGCTGTTTTGCGATGTCGATGCCGATCTCGGCGCACTTCTTGGCGATGCCGGGAAAACGGCGGGTCACTTCGTCAACGTTGTTGGCGGCGTCCAGGAAGACGCAGTCCTCGCCGGTCTTCAGGAGCTCTTCCATGATGGCGCGGGTGACGATGTCTCGCGGGGCAAGGTCTGCGCGGGTGTCGTAGCGGGCCATGAAGGCTTCGCCGCTGGTGTTTATGAGTTTCGCTCCCTCGCCGCGCATGGCCTCGGTGATCAGGAAGCGGCGTTCGGCGCGGTGGAAGAGGGCGGTTGGGTGGAACTGGATGAACTCCATGTTCAGGTAGCGCGCGCCGCAGCGGTAGGCCATGGCCACGGCGGAGCCAACACAGGCGCGGGTGTTGGTGGTGTGCAGGTAGACCTGCCCAACGCCGCCCGTGGCCAGGATGGTGTAGTCCGCCAGGATGGTCTCCACCACGCCCCCGGCCTCGTTGAACACGTACGCGCCCATGCACTGGTTCACCAGATTGTACTTGTACTCCAGGAGCGAGGCGTGGTGGTGCGAGGTGAGCACGTCGATGGCCGTGCGCCGGGTGAGCACGGTGATGTTGGGGTGCGCCTCCACGGCCCTGACCATATGCTGCATGATGGAGTAGCCGGTGGAGTCGGCGCAGTGCAGGATGCGCGGCAAACTGTGTCCGCCCTCGCGGGTGAGGTGGAAGTCGCCGCTGGCTGTGCGCTCGAAAGGTACCTCCAGACGGTCGATGAGCATGTCCTTGACCACCTGCGGCCCTTTGCGGGCCAGGTAACGCACGGCGGCCAGGTGGTTGTGCTTCCAGCCGCAGGTGAGGATGTCGCGCTCCAGGAGCTTGGGGTTGTCCTCGGGGCTGGTGTAGACGATGCCGCCCTGGGCCAGGGAGGAGTTGCCGTCGGTGAGGCGCTCTCCGGCGCACAAAAGCACGACCTCGCGCCCCTGGTCGGCCAGGGAGAGGGCGGCTGAGCATCCGGCAGCGCCGGAGCCGATGACCAGGACCTGGGTTTTCGTGCGGTATGGATACATGCGCCTCTCCCTTGAGTCTTATCTTCCCGCAGCGACTTCCGTCACGGGAAGGAGGTCCCGAAGTTTCGCGGGGTCGAGAACGGCCAGGGCTCCGCGCTTGCCCGCGTTGACCAGAATGACGGGCAGATCGAAAATCGTCTTTTCCACGTAGACAGGCAAGGCCTTGCGCGTCCCCAGGGGCGATATTCCCCCCACCTGATAGCCGGTGTGGCGCTGGGCGGCCTCGGGCGTGCAGGGCGCGACCGTCTTGACCCCGATCCCGCGGGCCAGCTCCTTGAGCGACACTTCCCTGTCGCCGTGCATCAGCACCAGAAACGGGCGCTTGGCGTCGTCCTCGAAGACCAGGGTCTTCACCACGGCGTGCTCGTCCACGCCCAGTTCCTGGGCGGCGCGTGCGGTTCCTCCATGGTCCACGTAGTCGTACAGGCGCACCTCCACCGGCACGCCCTTCTGTTTGAGGAGCCGCGTGGCTGCTGTGGCGGGGGCCTTGCTCATTTGGCGCAGGCCTTAAGCATGCGCGTAAGCGCCAGTTTGGCGGGGTCCTTCAGGGCCTCGTCCACCTGAACCGTGGGCGCGTTGTCCAGATTGGCGATCAGCCGGGCCAGATTGGGCTCCGTGACTTTCTCCATGTTGGAGCAGGTGGAGTACTTGAGCGCCCGCACCACCTTGACGCCCTGGTACTTCGCCGCCAGCCGGTTCACAAGGTTGTACTCGGTGCCGATGTAGATGACGGAACCCTCCGGGGCCTCGGCCACGTACTTGATGATGAGCGATGTGGAGCCGCAGGCGTCGGCCAGGGCCACGGTGTTGGGGTGGCACTCGGGGTGCACCACCACCAGACAGCCCGGAGACTCCTGGCGGGCCTTGCGGATGGTCTCGGGCTTGAACCGCGAGTGGATGACGCACTGCCCCGGCCACAAGAGCAGCCGCGCCTTTTTGGCCTTTTCCAGGAGCACCGCCTTGCCGTGGTCGCGCACATCCAGGATGTGGCGCTGCTCCTTGGGGAGGTCGATCCAGTCTGCCGCGTTCAGGCCCAGGCGCACGTCCGGCAGGAAAAGCGTGTGCGGTCCCTGGTCCAAGGCCCAGGTGAGCATGGTCTTGGCGTTGGCCGAGGTGCACACCGAACCGCCGCGCGCGCCCACCAGGGCTTTCACCGCCGCCGAGGAGTTCACGTAGGTCAGCGGCGTGACCGACAGCCCGCCTTCGGCCAGATGGTCCAGGGTGGCCTTCACCAGCCAGTCCGGGGCCATGTCGGACATCACGCAGCGCGAGTTCATCTCCGGGATGAACACCTTCTGGCCGGGCTTGGCCAGGATGGCCGCCGTCTCGGCCATGAAGAACACGCCGCAGAAGATGATGTACTCGGCGTCCAGGTCCGGGATGCGGCGCGACAGCTCCAGGGAGTCGCCGGTGTAGTCCGCATGGCGGGCCACTGCGTCGGACATGTAGTGGTGGGCCAGGATCACCAGCCGTTTGCCCAGTCGGGCGCGTGCTTCCTCTATCGTTCCGAAGTCGTTGGAAATGTTCATATGCTACTCCACTTGGGCCAGCTGCATGCTGAAGTCCGCGTAGGGCGCGGAGTGGGTGATGCGGCCGACCGATATGAAATCCGCTCCGAGCGCGCCCAATGCGGGCAGGGCGTCCAGGGTGACGCCGCCGCTCAGTTCAGTCTCGATGGACGAGGGGATGAGGGCCAGGGCCTCGCGCATCTGGTCCGGGGTCATGTTGTCGAGCATTATGCGCTCGGGCGCTTCGGTCACGGCCTGGCGGACTTCCTCCAGGGTGCGGCATTCCACCTCAAGGGGCGGGCGCGAGTCCGGGAAGGCCCGGCGCACTGCTGCCACGGCCTGGGGGATGCCACCGGCCCTGTCGATGTGGTTGTCTTTGAGCATGAGCATCTCGGCCAGATCGCGCCGGTGATTGCACCCGCCGCCCATGAGCACGGCGTACTTCTCGGGGTAGCGAAGGCCCGGCAGGGTCTTGCGGGTGTCGAGCAGCCGCGTGCGCGAGCCGGACAGTGCCGCCACGTACCGGGCCGTCAGGTTGGCGATGCCCGAGAGATGGCACAGGAAGTTGAGGATGACGCGTTCGGCCTTGAGAAGCCCCACGGCCGGCCCGGTGAACAGGGCGACCACGGCGCCCGGCGCGACGCGCTGGCCGTCTGCGGCGCGGTAGTCGCACTGGGTCACGCTCAGGATGCCCATGCGCTCAAGCACGATGTCCGCGATGGGGAGCCCCGCCACCAGGGTGTCCTCCTTGGCCACGATGCGCGCGGTGAGGCGGTCGCCGCGAACGAAAACCGCTTTGGCCGTAAGGTCCGGGCCGTCCTCTTCCAGGGCCAGGTCCACGGCGCGGACCAGGAAGTCGCGCGCGGGGCCTGTGAAGTATTGCGTGAAGGAAGTCATTGTGGTTGTGGGCAGTACCATCAATTGTTTCGGACATGAAGAGGAGTGAACGAAATCACAAACCTTTTCGCGTCTTAGTTCTCTACAATAACGCTGGCGGCGGGGTTGAAGGGGTTGGTGCGCACCGCCAGATAGAAGAGGTACGGGTAGGATTCCTTCAGGTACAGGGAGTAGGCCAGCCACTGCCTGCTGATGAGCCCGTAGACGCGGGTCATGTCGCCGCCCAGGTGCTTCAGGTCGCTCTCCGGCAGGCTGGAGAGGTCCTCCGGGCGGTTCATGAGCTCGTCGCGCAGGTGGTAGATGGCCCGCAGGGTGTCGGAGAATATCTCGTGCTCGCCGATGCTGGGGTTTTCCAGCAGGCGCAGCAGCAGGTCGGATTTATCGCGCAGCATGGCGCGCATGCCCACCAGGTCGACGCGGGCGGCGTTCAGGGCGAAGGCGTGTCCGTCCAGCAGGCGTTCGGCGGCCTTGAAGCGCTTGCGGTCCCAGGAGGCGGCCACGTCCAGCTTGCCGTAGAGCTCGAGAACGTCCGGGTCCGCCGGGACGACGCGCGCCAAAAGGTCGAGCCCCACGTCCGAGAAGAAAATGCCACGGATCATGTTGCGCTTCTCGCGCTTTGTTTTCTCTTCCTTCACCGACAGCACCGACTCGGCCACGGTCTCCACCACGCCAACGAAGGTGCCGATGCCCGCGAACACCAGGGCGATGGAGATGATTTTACCCGGCACGGTCCAGGGGTGGATGTCGCCATAGCCAACCGTGCCCATGGTGATGATGGTAAAATAGAAGGAATCGAACAGGCCGAGGCCCTCGACCAAGTGGAATCCGATGGTTCCCCCGGCCAGGGACAGCAGGAAGAGGCTTCCGAAAAATATCAGGCGGGTGTTTTTCATTGCTTCGTGCTTCCGAAGGGGACGCTGGCCGGGTCAGGGCAGGACCACGTTGAATGGTTGCGGTTCGGTTTAACGATCCCTGTCGCCAACCGATACTCAGTGTTTCTTCTTGAGTCCCTTCAGGCGTGCGGCCAGCTTGGGCTCCTCGCCCTGGTCCTTCTCCTGGTAGAAGCGCACGCCCACGAGTTCGGGGGGCATGTAGTCCTGCTCCACCCAGGAGCCGGGGTAGGCGTGGGGGTACTTGTACCCTTCGCCGAAACCCCACTGTCGCTGGAGTTTGGCCGAGGGGTTTCGCAGGTGCATGGGCACCGGCTTAAGCCCCTGCGTGGCGATCTCCTTGCGGGCGGCCAGATAGGCGGCATAGGCCGAGTTGCTCTTGGGCGCCAGGGCCAGATAGACCGTGGTCTCGGCCAGCGGGATGAACCCTTCGGGCATGCCCACCATCTCCACGGCCTGCTGGCAGGCCACGGCCAGGGGCAGGGCGCGGGGATCGGCCAGCCCCACGTCCTCGGACGCTGAAAGAATCAGGCGGCGGCACACGAAGCGCGGGTCCTCGCCGGATTCCAGCATCCCGGCCAGATAATACAGGGCGGCGTCCGGGTCCGAGCCGCGTATGGATTTGATGAAGGCCGAGGCCAGCTCGTAGTGCTGGTCCGCGTCGCGGTCGCCGCGCATCACCTGCTCGGGCAGGTTCTGCTTCAGCTCCTTGGCCTCGCGTTTTTCGGGCGCGAGCTGGGCCGTGTATTCCAGCAGGTTCAGGAAGGTGCGGGCGTCGCCGCCGGACATGAAGCACAGCATGTCCAGGCTTTCCGGGGAGAGCGTCAGGTTCAGCGTCGCCAGGGCGCGCTTGGACACCTGGAGCATCTCCGCGTGGGACAGGGCGCGCAGGCGCATGACGTGCAGCCTGGAGAGCAACTGCTTGGTCACGGAGAAGGACGGATTCTCGGTGGTGGTGGCCAGCAGGGTGATGTCGCCGTGCTCCAGAAGCGGCAGGAAGAAATCCTGCTGGGCCTTGGAGAAGCGGTGCAACTCGTCCAGGATCAGGATTTCCTTTCCCTCGATGAGGGTGCGCAGCGTGGCCAGCCCCGCTTCCGGCGCGCTCACCCGGACATAGGGGACGTTCTTGGTCTGGGCCAGCAGCAGGGCCAGGGTGGATTTTCCGCAGCCGGGCGGGCCGTAAAACAGCAGGCTCGGCAGGCGCTTGGCCTTGAGCATGGCTTGAAGCCGGGTGATGACGTGGCCCTGGCCGGTGAAATCCTCGAAGGTTTCCGGTCTGATGGCATGTGCTAGGGGTGGCATGGATAAATCCTAAGTGCTTGGCGTCGCCTTGTCACGCCCGGCGTTTCAGGCGGACCGGATCTGGTTCTTCCCCTGGCGTTTGGCATCCAAGAGGGCCTTGTCCGCCCTGTGCAGCAGGTCAAGCGGAGACAGGGGTTCGCCGTACGGGGCGTGCGCGATGCCGATGCTCACTGTGGCCAGCGTGTGGATGCCGGTGATGGTTTCGCACGTGGCGGCGACGCTTTGCAGAATGCGCCGGGACACGGCCTCGGCCTCCGCGTTGTCAGCGCCCGCCAGCAGCACGGCGAACTCGTCGCCGCCCATCCGCCCGATGACGTCACCCTCGCGCACGTGGGAGCGGATGGCCGTCGCCACGGACTGCAGGACCATGTCGCCCGCCAGATGGCCGTGGGTGTCGTTGATCTCCTTGAACTGGTCCACATCCAGGTACAGCATGCAGCAGTCGCGCCCCTGGCGGTGCATGTGCTCGGCCAGAGCCTCGAAGCGTTCGGTGAAGCCACGGCGGTTGAGCACGCGGGTCAGTTCGTCGCTGTTGGCCTCGGCGATGAGCCTGCGCTCCACGCAGAGCCGCGCGGTGTTGTCGTGCAGGAAGGCCAGGATTGCTCCGGCTCCGTCCCAGTCGATGCCCACCACGTTGGCCTGGATGTCGATGACGCCCCCTTCGGCGGTAACACCCCGAAACTCCAGCGAGTGGGGTACGCCGTTCTCTCGCCCGGCCTCGTCCAACATGCGGTCCACGGTGTCGCGGTCAGCGGGATGCACGAAGTCTGAGAAACTTGCGGCCTGGATATCGGTTTCGTTCAGGCCGGTCAGCTCCAGGAACTGCGCGTTGTGCAGCAGATACAGGCCGTTTTTCACGACGGCTATGGGCTCGCTGGCGTTCAGCACCAGTTGGCGGTAGCGCTGTTCGCTTCGTTGGAGCAGCGCCTCGGCCACCTTGCGCCGCTGGATTTCCTCCTGGGCGGTCTGAAGCTCCACCCGCAGCTCGGAGAGCTCCTGCAGGATGGCGAATACCGGGCGGTGGGGCATGTCCACGCCTTTTATGCTGCGCTGCCAGCTCAGGTATCCCCAGAGGATCGGCGCGGCGAAGGCCGTGATGATCAGGCGGCTCAGCAGGGTGCCGCTCATGATGGAAAGGTAGTCGGGCTGGCCCAGGAACGCGCCGGTGTTGAACAGCACAACGTCCAGCCACATGACCCCGAGAAACGTCAGGAACGCCTTTGCGAGCAGCGGCACGCTGCGCAGCCTGCCGTGCAGGTACTCCCAGGAGATTGCCAGGAACAGGAGGTCTGCAAGCGTGGTGAGCACCGAGGCGATGTTTATGCGCAGGCTCGGTATGGGCACATAGGACAGTGGGGTGGTGCTGGAGAGGTGCATCTGGAGGTGCAGCACCACCGAGACCAGCGGCACCAGGGCCGAGACGCCCACGATGGTCAGTATGGCCACCCGCGTGGCGCGCGGGCCATCGAACACGTACACCACGAACACGCCCAGCAACAGCGACGTATAGAAGACCGTGGAGCCCACCAGGAACGTGGTTTCTCCAAGTTTTACGGCTACTCCCGCGTCCGTGACCCAGGACATGATGGCCGTGAGGCAGCCGATGAGCGAATAGAAAAAAGCCAGCCCGTATTTGTGGCGAAGAGAGTGCGACCACAGCACAAGGCCGTATGTCGTGAAGGCTTCAGCAGCGAGAATCCAGGCTTTCATACAACTCCACCCGGTTCAGTTGGTATCGGCTCCAAGCCAGGCCAAGCCCAGGCACAGGAGCGCGGCAGTTTCCCAGCGCAGGGGCCTGGACCCCAGGGTAGCCGCAGGATAGCCAGCGTTTTGGAACAATCCGGCCTCGGAATCGGTCAGCCCGCCTTCCGGGCCGACGACAAAAACACGCCGCCCCGTTGGGGTCAAGTCTCTGGCGGTCAGCGACCGCTTCACGTCACGCGATTCCCACAAAAGCCAGCGCTGTTCGAAATCCGCGCAGCGGGCAATGACGCCCGCCGCTCCACCCGAGACCATCTCGATCACCGGCAGCCACGGGTTGCCGCATTGCTTGGCCCCCGCCACCAGCTGCGCCTGCCAGGTCTCCTTGGGGACGCCGGGCATGCCTCCCTGGCTGCGGGAGGCCTCCCAGAACAGGATGCCCGCCGCGCCAAGCTCCACGGCCTTCTCCAGCAGCCAGCCGCGCCGCGTGGACTTGTTCCAGCCAAGCGCCAGCCAGGTCTCGCTGGCCGGTGGCTCGTGGATGGTCTCCGAGTCCAGGCGAAGCGTCACGCCGCCTTTGGCCGACTCCACGGTGAACAGGCCCTCGCGCCCCTGGCCGTCGAAGCAGCGCACGACAGCCCCCGGCCCCAGGCGCAGGACCTTTGAGAGATGGCGGGCCTCGTCGCCCTCCAGCCGGAACGGGGCGTGCCAGGACTGGGGCGGAAGATAGAAAGAGTCGAGTCGTGCCATATGGGGTGTCTCCGAGGGGCAGGGGAGGGGGAAGAGATGCCTCCGGCGGCCAGAGAGGAAACTTTTTGGAATAAAGATTGACTCGGGCCGTCCTGGCCCTCGCCCTTCGGGCGCTGCTTCGCAGCGTCCAACTTTTCTTCCTGAAAAGTTGTCCTCTCTGGACTCTCCTTCAAAAACTTTTACTGGGCTTCGCGGTCTAGCGCGGCAGGGTGTCGTTTGGGCAGGGGATGGGGGCTGCCACGTTCACGCCATGCGCGGCGGGCTCGAACCGATTGGAAGACGATTCGTCGCCCGCCGCGCATGGCGCGTCCGTTACAACCCCCACCCCCTGCCAGAAGGTCCAGGCACTCAGGCGGCCCAAGCAAGAGCACGCCTGCGTTTCTCGAGAATGTCAGAGCCTGCGCGCACCCACGCGAAGCCCACTGAGGGTCCAGGGGGATCATCCCCCTGGCGGGTCTGGGCGGAGCCCAGCTCTTTTCTTCTCTCTCTTCTCTTACGACAGCTTGGTACGCGCCGTGCCGCCAGCGTAGAAGGGCAGGTCGACCTTCCTGGCGGGCAGGTCCACCTTGGCGGCCTTGACCACGAACTCGGCGGCGTCGGCGGCGTCGGCCTTCACGTAGGCCAGCGCGACGCTGTGACCCAGCGTGGGTGAGAACGATCCACTGGTGACCATGCCGACCTCTTCGCCGCCGGGCAGGCAGACCTTGTCGTAATGGCGGGCGCTGCGGCGGCCTTCGATGGAGAGGGCCACCAGCTTCTCGCGCACGTCGGCCACATGGGCCTTGCCCACGTAGTCGGCTGCGGAGGTGAGCATCCCGGCGTATCCGGCCTCGGTGGGGGTGTGCTCGGTGTCCAGGTCCTGGCCGTAGAGGGGGTAGCCCATCTCCAGGCGCAGGGTGTCGCGCGCGCCGAGCCCGGCGGGGATCACTTCGGGGTCGGCGGCCAGCTTCTCCCACAGGGCCTGGGCCTTGTCCGCCGGGAGGTAGAACTCGTAGCCCAGCTCGCCGGTGTAGCCGGTGCGGCTGACGATGATGTCCACGCCCTCGAAGGCGGCTTTGACGAAGCTGAAGTAGCCGAGCTTGGTCCAGTCGCCGGGCAGGGCGCGGGTGAGAACCTCGAAGGACTTGGGGCCTTGCAGGTCGATCTTGGCGGTCTGCTCGGAGATGTCGGTGAAAGAGAGGGCTTCGGGCAGGCGGCTCTTGATGGCTGCGAAGTCGGTCTCGACGCACGCGCCGTTGACCACCAGCATGAACTCGTCCTCGGCCACGCGGTAGACGATCAGGTCGTCCATTACTCCGCCAGCGGGGTTGAGCAGGAAGCCGTAGCGGCACTTGCCGGGGGCCAGGGTCTCCAGATTCTGGGTGACGGCTTTGGCCAGCGCGTCCTTGGAACCGGGGCCTTTCAGGCTGAACTCACCCATGTGGCAGATGTCGAAGATGCAGGCCTTGGTGCGGCAGTGCTGGTGCTCGGCCAGGATGCCGGAATATTGGACGGGCATTTCCCAGCCCGCGAAAGGAACCATTTTGGCCCCGTGGGCCTTGTGCCAGGCGTTGAGGGGCGTGATGAGGAGCTTTTCCACGAATCGTCTCCGTCTGATTAGAGTGTGGCGGGCGGTTGGGGCCTGGGCTGCTCGCTGCGCAGCTTGCGGATGCGGGTGAACTCGTCGAAGAGCGAGACGAGCCTGCCGTACATCTTCTTGAGCGCGAGGCCGTATTCGGAGAGTTCCTCGTCTTTGCGGCCCACGAAATTCTTGTGCAGGTAGCGGTCCTGGAGGATAGTCTCGGTCATCTTGATGACGCGTTCCACCAGCTCCTCGAAATAGTTGACCATCTCGAACTTCAGGTCGGAGACGATCTCCGTGAAGCTTGCGAGCATGGACAGATAGGAGAGCTTCTTGCCCTTCTGCTGGCGGTTCAACAGGTCTTCCAGGGTCTTCACCTTGCGGGCCTGCTGTATGTAGCTGTATTTGCTCCATACTTCCTGGTGCAGGCCGCGCATGGGCGTGAAACGCTCGTAGTTGTCGGGCGAGAGCAGGTAGCTGTCCAGCACCTTGACCACGTTGGCGTAGAAGTCTTCGGAATAGCTGATGATCCTGCGTTGGTGCTTGGTGAGCCAGCTGTGCAGGAACTTGAGGCGCTTGTCGTCGGTCTCGGTGCCCTGCACGATCTCGTGGCGCTTGAACACGATGCGGCCATGGAACTCCCCGCGCACGATGTCGTTCAAGCGCAGGAACATGGAGTAGGAGTCCTTGATGATGTTCAAGCCCGAGAGCGCCTTGCCGGTGAGGGGGTGGATGACCTCCTGGCGCACCACGGAGAGGGCGCGGTCCTGGCGGACGTTGTCCGGGTCGTACTTGTGCTGGAGGTAGCCCACGCGAAGGATCACCACGCGCCTGGCCGGGTCCACGAAGTAGCCGCCCTCGGTGAGGAGCTTCACTGTGTCCTTGAAGTGTTCGTGCACGCTCACCAGGGCCAGCTTCTCCACGCGGGGATAGTGCTTGGCGTCTGGGTGCGAGAAGATGCTGGTGATGGTGCGGTCGGATTGGCCCAGAACGCGCACCATGAAATGCTCGCCGGAGCGGAACAGACGGCGTCCGAACATGGCCGCCGAGGTGCGCCGCTCGCTGACTATGGGGAAGCCGTAGAGCTCCATGAGGAACTGGTACACGAAGAGGCGGTTCTTCTCGTACTTCTGGTCGTCGCCAGCGCTGAACTTGCCGATGCGCAGGCCGAACTGCTTGAGTTCGGTGTCCAGGTAGGACGGGAACGAGCTGTACACCCCGGACAGGTGGAACTTGCCGCGCGAGTTGAGCGACAGCACGTGGGCGCGCTCCATGTGCAAAAGTGTGCCGAGCAGCTCCGGATAGTTGGCCAGGGCGGTGATGTCCGTGGCGGAGAAACGCTGGCGGAGCTGGTCCTGGCTGTGCTTGGGGATGCGCAGCGTCAGGGAGTTCAGGTTGGCCTGGCGGATGCGCTCGGTCAGCGTCGGGTTGGCCTTGCGGTCCGTTATGGAGACGTCCTCGGGGGAGTGCAGGATGTCGTACTGGAAGATCTCCTGGAAGTACGAGAGCCTGCGCGGAAGCACCACCATGGAGAAGCCCGGCAGTTCCTTGTGCTCGAACAGGTCCATCTCGAACGACGGGAGCAGCTCGCGGTTTTCCACCACGGGGTAATTGGCTGTCTCGAAGTAGGGCTGGAGCAGGGCGTACTTGATGTGCGCGAGATCCAGGAATTCCTTGAGGGCGGGCAGGCCGCCGTCCTTCACCGCCCGAGCCCGAGCGGCCAGACCGCGAGGTCCGGCGGCTTTGCTGAAGGCTTGTTCCCAGGTGAAAGACATGTGGACCGGCTCCGGATGCTTGAGGCTTGGTGCGCCGGGAGGGCCTTGGATCCATCCCTGGCTGCTTTCCAAACGGGGTTGTTTGGGCTAATAGGGAAAAACGGTGGTCAGGACAGCACTTTTCTGTCCGAGGTTCCCGTCCCCAAAGTCCTCTATCAAAAGAGCATTTCCCCTGTTCTGTCAAGGTAGGAAAACCCGACGCAACAGGGCCATAACGGAGCCGAGAACAATGAGCGAAGCCTGCGCCCGCCAATCCTCAGGAGCGGGAGACTGCCCCTGCACCTATCCCGGCTGTTCGCGGCACGGCAACTGCTGCCAGTGCGTGAGCCATCACTGCGCCAAAGACCAGTTGCCCGCCTGCTATTTCACGCCCGAGCAGGAGAAGAGCTACGACCGTTCCGTCGCCTATTTCATCTCCTGCCGCAACGGATGACATGACCCGTCCCGACGTGTTCGACAGGGTCCTACAGCTGGTCTGCAACGTCTTCGACAGCTATTCGGCCGTTTTGTTCCTGCCTGCGCCAAACGGCGACGGCTGCCGCCTCGCCGCGTCCTTCAGCCTGGGCGACGACGTGCGTCAGGGCATGACGCTGGCTCCGGGCCAGGGGCTGGCCGGGTGGATAGTCCGCGAGAAAAAGCCGCTTCTTATCAGCAACTTCGACCAGAAACGCGGCGTGCTGGGATATTATTCCGGCAGGGCCGAGGACGAGATACGGGCCTTCCTGGGCGTTCCCCTGGACGGCGTGGCCGGTGTCCTGTGCCTGGATTCCAAGAAGGTGCACAGCTTCGCGGACAAGGACCAGAAGATCCTGGGCGAGTTCGCGCGGCTGGTGTCCGCGCTGTATTGCGAGCGCGACTCCCTGGCCGAAGGCCACCTGGAGACACGGCTCTGCCAATGCCTGCGCGTCACTTCGCTGCTGCCCCGCCAGCATCCCAAGTGGAACGCCTATCTCTCGGAGCTTCTGGGGCATGTGTCGCGGTCCATGGCCTTTGGCCACTGCTTCCTGGCCGTTCGCGACGATTCGGCCTGCGTGTTCACCGTGGAGGGCGCAAGCCAGGTGCTCTTCTCGCCCAACCAGTCGAGCCCCGGCAGCTTCCCTCTGGGCGGCGGTATGATCGGCTGGGTGTTCAAGAACGACGCCCCGGTCTATTCCGTTGACGGAGACACCACCGCGCTCAGGCTGTTCGGCGCGCAGGCCAGCTCTCCGGTGTTCAAGACCGTCATCTGCCAGCCGGTCCATTTCTCCAAGCGGACCCGGGCGGTGCTGGTGCTTGCCAGCCAGGACCAGGACGTGCTCTACGACATCCACAAGGACTTCGCCCGCACCGTGGCGGACCAGCTGGCCTTGTTCTTGGAAAACCTGCATCTGAAATCCCGGCTGGCCAAACGCAAAGCATAGACTTTTTTGCGGCCTGCTCGTAGACAAAAGCGGTTTTGACAAGAACCAACCTTAAATCAAAACGGGCCGCGCACATGATATTCGACAGACTCTTCCGCTTTCTGGGCAAGGACCTGGCCATGGACCTGGGCACCGCGAACACCCTGCTGTACACGCCGGGCGAGGGCATCGTGCTGAACGAACCCTCGGTGGTGGCCATCGAGACCCGCACGGGCCAGCTGGTGGCCGTGGGCAAGGAGGCCAAGGAATTCCTGGGGCGCACCCCCGAGCGCATCCGGGCCATCCGCCCCATGAAGGACGGCGTCATCGCCGATTTCGAGATCACCAAGGAAATGATCGCGTTCTTCATCCGCAAGGTCATCACCGGCTTCAGGCTGGTGAAGCCCAAGATCGTCATCTGCGTGCCCACCGGCATCACCCAGGTGGAGAAGCGCGCCGTGATCGAGAGCGCCCAGCAGGCCGGAGCCCGCGAGGTCCGCCTGGTTGAAGAGCCCATGGCGGCGGCCATCGGAGCGGGCCTTCCCATCGAGGAGCCCGTGGGCAACATGGTGGTGGACATCGGCGGCGGCACCACCGAGGTGGCCGTCATCTCGCTTTCCGCCGTGGCTTACGCCGAGAGCGTGCGCGTGGCGGGCGACGAACTGAACGAGGCCATCCAGCGCTACATGCAGGACCAGTTCCAGCTGCTCATCGGCGAGAACATGGCCGAACAGATCAAGATCAAGGTCGGCAGCGCCGTGCCCCTGAAAGAGACCCTGACCCTGGAAGTGGCGGGCAAGAATATGGTCACCGGCACGCCGGGCCATGTGGAAGTGACCGACGCCCATATCCGCGAGGCCATCAAGGACCCCGTGGCCATCATCGTGGGAGCCGTGCGCAAGGCGCTGGAAAAGACTCCTCCCGAACTGGTGGCGGACATCGCCTCGCGCGGCCTGCTGCTGGCTGGCGGCGGGTCGCTCTTGCGCGGGCTGGACAAGCTCATCGCCGAGGAAACCCAGCTGCACGTCATGCTGGACGACGACCCGCTGACCACCGTGGTGCGCGGTACCGGCAAGACCATCGAGTACCGGAACAGCTACCAGCAGGTTTTCATAAACTAGCCATGCGTCTGAACACCAATGACTTGGCCGGACTGGCCGCCGAGGCCCTCAAGGCTGTGGCCAGCGCCGGGGACATCATCCGCGACCACTGGGACAGGCCCAGCCAGGTGACCCGCAAGGGCCGCATCGATCTGGTCACCGAGACGGACCTGGCCGTGGAGGCCGCCCTCAAGGAGAGTCTGTCGCGCGTGCTGCCGGGCTCCACGTTCCTGGCCGAGGAATCAGCCGAAACGCTCGATCCGGGCGATCTCACCTGGATCATCGACCCTGTGGACGGCACCACCAACTTCGCGCACCGCGTGCCCTTCGTGGCTACGTCCGTGGCCTTGTGGAGCGGCGGGCGAAGCGTCCTGGGGTTCGTGAACGTGCCCGTGATGGGCGAGATGTTCCATGCGGTGCTGGGTGGCGGGGCCTTCCTGAACGGCAAGCCCATTGCCGTTTCCGCCATTGATTCTCTTGAAGAATCCCTCGTGGCCACGGGCTTTCCCTACACCGTGCGCGAGGACATGCGCAGCCTCATGGCCGACCTTGAGAACATGCTGGCCAGCACACAGGGTGTGCGCAGGCCCGGCGCGGCCTCGGTGGATCTGGCCTATACTGCGGCGGGGCGGTTCGACGCCTTCTACGAGATCGGGCTCAAGCCCTGGGACACGGCGGCGGGGTGGCTGCTGGTCACTGAGGCCGGGGGCCGCGTGACGCAGTACGATCCGGCTGCGCCCTATCACCTGCGCTCGCGCTCCATCCTGGCCTCCAACGGCCTTCTGCACGACGCCACAGCCGGGCTCCTGGGGCCGATCTAGTTATTGCCGCGCCCCCATAAGGGGCGCTTCTCTACACGTCAGGCAAGAACCGCTGCACCTATACGGGATTCCAAAGGGCGCAGCCCTTTGGCCGCCGGAGGCTTCTCCCCCGCCCGAAACCACAGCGCTCTACCAAATGAACAGGGTTCAGCCATTCCCCTGATTGTTCTCCGCCCGCACCATCGTGCTCGACCAAACGAACTGGGTCCAGCCAGCCGACGGAGCTTCTCCAGCGGCAGGCGACCGCCGCGCCCATTCAGGCGAACAGAATCCCGGCCTCGAAGGCCTGCACCACCGAAGGGGTGAGCAGTTCCCGGAAGTCGGCCGCCAGCACGGCCAGTTCCTCGTGGCTGACGGCCAAAATGTTGCGCTCTGACGGATCATTGTGGAACCCCACGGGATAGCGGTACACCGCCAGGGCCTCGAAGTCCGACCGCTCGGTTGGGGACAGGCGCGCCTGGAAGGCGGGCAGGCCGCCCTGTGCAGGAAAGAGCGAGTCCGCCAGACGCCGGGCCGCGTCGAAGTGGGCCTCGCCCGGCTGAAGATGCCCGCGCGCGGGCAGGTCCCAGCGGGAGGGGAACACGGGGGCATCCTTGGGGCGCTTGGCCAGGAGGATTTTCTGCTCGCGGTCCACGAACAGCACCAGCACCGAGCGGTGCGGCAGCGATTGACGATGGGCCTCTCCGGCGGATACCACGGCCAGCAGGCGTCCCCTGTCGTCCACGATCTCCACCGGTTGCGCGTCCGCAGACGGAGCGTTTTTTTCCTGACTCACAAACAACACCTTGAAATTATGAACATGGTTTCCTTCTTGCTATGACCAGCCTGCCAGAAAATCCAGAAGCCGCCCCCGTCGGCGACACATCGGAGCAGGATATGCCGCGCGTTTCAGGCTGGGCCGAGGCCAAACAATGCATGCCCGTCGCGGCGGGCATGCCCGTGGAACTGGGCAAAAGCGATATCCCGGCCCTGGTGGCCCTGGAGCGCCTGTGCTTCTCCGTTCCCTGGTCCGCAAAACAATACGAGACCGTGATCGGCAACGAGCCCTTCCACCTGTTCGGCATCCGCGAGGGCCAGGAACTCGTCGGATATCTGACGCTGTTCGCCGCCGCCTGGGAGATGGAAATCCTCAATATCGCTGTGCATCCCTCCTGGCGTCGTCAGGGCCACGGCCAGCGCATGCTCTCCCACGTCTTGCATCTTTGTCGCAAGATGGGCATAAAACGCGGGTATTTGGAAGTGCGGCGGTCCAATATCCCTGCCCAGGGCCTGTACACGGCTTTCGGCTTCGAGGAAGTGGGCGTGCGCAGGCGCTATTACCCGGATAACCGGGAAGACGCCATCATCATGCGCCTGGACCTGGAAACGGCCCCCTCCCGGACGGACTGAACGCCGCCTCCCGTTCCGGTCTTCGCTTGCGGCGGACCGGCGACACCGGAATCTATCTGACTTGCGCGCGCCGCGCCACGGTGCGCCGGTTGCTCCCATGGCCAGACGCCGTGAGGCGTCCGCGTGTTTTATTCACCAAATGATCCTGGGAAAGGAGCGTTCCATGCCCATGCGTTTTTTGGACGAGATGGATATCACTGGCAAGCGCCTTGTCATCCGCGTGGATTACAACGTCCCCATGAACGGCAGCGAGATCACCGACGACACCCGCATCGCCGCCAGCCTGCCCACCCTCGAGCTTGCGCTCTCCAAGGGAGCGTCGCTGGTGCTGTGTTCGCACCTGGGCAAGGCCAAGGGCGCGCCCGACCCCAAATTCAGCCTGGCCCCCGCCGCCAAGCGCCTCTCCGAGCTGCTGGGCCGCCCTGTGGCCTTCGCCCCGGACTGCATAGGCCCCGAGGTCGAAGCCATGGCCGCCGCGCTCAAGCCCGGCGAAGTGCTCCTGCTTGAGAACCTGCGCTTCCATCCGGGCGAGTCCAAGGGCGACCCGGAGTTTGCCAAAGCCCTGTCCAAGATGGGCGAGGTCTATGTCAACGACGCCTTCGGCACGGCCCACCGCCCGCACGCCTCGGTGTCGGGCCTGCCTGCCGAGATGGCGGCCTGCTGCGGCGGGCTCCTGCTCAAGCGCGAGTGGGAGTTCCTGGGCAAGGCCCTGGAGAACCCCGTGCGCCCTTACGTGGCCGTGACGGGCGGGGCCAAGGTGTCCTCCAAGCTCGCGGTGCTGGAGCATCTGCTGGGCAAAGTGGACGAATTGATCATCGGCGGAGCCATGGCCAACACCTTCCTGAAGGCCCAAGGCCTGGAAGTGGGCAAGTCCCTGGTGGAGGACGACCTCCTGGACGAAGCCCGGCGCATCATTGAAATAGCCGCACAAAAGGGCGTACGCATCGCCCTGCCTGTTGATTTCGTGGTGAGCCTGGATGCGGGCAAGCCTCTGAACGAGATGACCGCCAGCGCCACCGTGGACGCCAAGGCCATCCCCAAGGACGCCATGGCCCTGGACATCGGTCCCGCCTCCGTGCAACTGTTCGGCAAGTCCCTTGCTGCGGCCAAGACCGTGGTCTGGAATGGTCCCATGGGCGCATTCGAGAACCCGCACTTCGCTGCCGGAACCATGGGCGTGGCCAAGATCCTCGCCGGGCTCGACGCCGTGACCGTGATAGGCGGCGGCGACACCGACGCGGCCGTTCATGCCTCGGGCCTCTCCGACAAGATGAGCTTCATCTCCACCGGGGGCGGCGCGTCCCTGGAATTCATGGAAGGCAAGGAACTGCCGGCATTCAAAGCCCTGAGGGAGTGCGGAAAATGAAAAAACTGATGGCCGCCAACTGGAAGATGTACAAGCTTCACTCTGAAGCGCGCGACACCGCCGAAGCCCTGGTGAAGGCCATGAAGGGCGTTCTGCCCGAGGACCGCGAGGTGCTGATCGTTCCGCCGTTCACGGCCCTGCGCAGCGTGCGCAAGGCCATCAAGAAGGTTCCTGGCTTCGCCCTGGGCGGCCAGAACTTCTTCCCCTCCATGCAGGGAGCCTTCACGGGCGAGATCGCCCCGGATATGCTCACGGACATGGGGTGCACGTATGCGCTGGCCGGGCATTCGGAGCGCAGGCACATCCTGGGCGAGTCTGACGAGTTCGTGGGCAAGAAGGTCGTTTGCGGATTGGAACGCGGCCTGGGCATGATTCTGTGCGTGGGAGAGACCATCGACGAGCGCAAGGAAGGCAGGCTCGATGAAGTGGTGCGCCGCCAGATGGAACTCGGTCTGGCCGAGGTTCCCCTGGATGTGGCCCCCGAGCGCCTGACCGTGGCCTACGAGCCCGTCTGGGCCATCGGAACCGGACTTACCGCAGGGCCCAAGGAGATTCTCGCCGCGCACGCCCTGGTGCGCTCCATATTGTTGGAGAAATTCGGTCAGGCAGCCCAGCAGATGCGCATTCTCTACGGCGGTTCCGTGAAGCCGGAGAACGCTTCTGAAATTTTGTTGCTTGACAATGTCGACGGTGTCTTGGTAGGAGGCTCATCCCTGAGCGCGGACAGCTTTTCAAAGATTGTCACGGCTTAAAACCGGCGCTCGTACAAAGTATCGGAGACAGTGTTGGACACTCTTATCGCTACGATTCATATCATCGCCTGTGTCATGCTCGTCGTGCTGGTTCTTCTTCAGTCCGGCAAGGAAGGCATGGGAGTGATCTTCGGCGGCGGCAGCGGGTCGGTTTTCGGCAGCTCCGGTGCAGGGGGACTTCTGGTGAAGCTGACCGCCGTGTTCGGCGCGGTTTTCCTGATCACCTCCCTGGCGTACAACTCCTACACCGGCAGGGGTGCAAAGCCTGATACTTCCGTAATGGAAGGCGCTCCCATCGAGCAGAAGGCCGCTCCCGCCGAGAACAAGAAGCCTGGGCAGAACCTCTTCGAGGAACAGAAGACCCCGGCTGAACAGAAGCAGTAAGACCTTTGACGATATTTGCCGAAGTGGTGGAACTGGTAGACACACCATCTTGAGGGGGTGGCGGGCGAAAGCCCATGGGGGTTCGAGTCCCCCCTTCGGCACCATCCGTTAGTCCAGGGAAGGCCATACAAAGCCTTAAACTCCTGGAAAATCACAGAAGCCGGGCTGGAAACAGTCCGGCTTCATCTTTTTTGGTCCGTTTACATCCGCCGTTTTAGGGGTACTTTTAGGGGTACGTTTTGTGGCGTCCTGGTTTTTGGGGGTTCTGACGAGATGATGATACCCCTACGGGCCAGATGGCGTAAAAATACCCCTACGAGGCAACCCGATGCCACGGCATACTCTTCCCCTTACTGACGTCCAAATCAGAAACGCCAAGCCTCAAGCCAAACCGTTGAAGCTCACGGACGGCGGCGGCTTGCATCTTTTGATAATCCCCTCGGGCGGCAAGCTCTGGCGGCTGAAGTATCGATATGGCGGGAAAGAGAAGCTTCTGTCCTTCGGGGAATGGCCTAACATATATAAGACGGTTCAACGGCATCCCCAGGTACAGCTTTTTCTTGTTCCTCAAGGAATGCGAATGGCGGTTCAATACTGGAGACCACAGAGAGCTCCTCAACCAACTGAAAATATGGGTTAAACAAAGGGCATCAAGCTAGTTGGCTAGGACATCCCCTAATGAAAAGCCGGATTCCGTAGTAGGGGGCCGGCTTTTCTAATGTTGGCCGTCTCCGTGCTCGGACGTTGCCTGTGAATCTTTCCCCGGCGTGATGGAACCAAGCGTGTCTTTCCCCCTCGACTCCTGGCCCTTTTTATGTCCGGACTAAACCTCGGCCCCGGCCTTGATCAGCGCGGAACTCCAGCCCCACTTTCCCATGTCGTTCACCGGCCCCAAGAGTCGGAAGTGAGTGGCCGCCTAGGTTGCCAGCAGCCCCCCGTTCTCAACCCCTCGCCGCCTCGATCGGAAAACACGACTTATCCAGTGTTTAAGTCTTAAAAATAGCTCCCTATAGGTCAAACCTATCGTCGGGTATGCCAAGACGGGTCAGGATGCGTTTAAGGTCGATCTACCACAGCATATCGGGGGTATTCAGCGTGGTCCTCTGGACGAGAGGGCCATCGAGAGCGGAGAGCGCAACGACGAGCTTACCCGGTGGGCGGGCAAATGGGCCAGTGAAGGAAACGACATCGACACCGTCATCAAGCTCACCATGGGCCACAACGTCCTCCACTGCCGGGAGCCTCTCCCCCAGAAGGACACCGAGGTCATCGCCTGCAGCGTTTTCAAGCGCGAGCCCGAGAAGCTGGCGGAACTGGGCATCGACCCTGGCAAGGAAATATTAGTGTCACTAATAATCGGGTAAGGCGGACACCTTGCGGACAACCTTGCGGACACACTGACCTGCCTAGCCATATGTCGGGCATGTGGACAGAGTGGACTCTTGTGGCCACCGAGTTGACACCTCGTGGATGCTCCTGTGGACAAAGTGATGGTTTTTCCACCCTGGTCACAACCGACTGAAGAAGTGGGGCCGGACAGCCTCCCTTGGCCCGACCTTGGAGACGTCCAGCCGAATACTCTCTCCCTTGGAAAGCATTGGCCAGCCCACCCAGATTTTCGTATCAGAGCCCCCCATGAGCAAAGTCCGGCTGACAACCGCCCGACGCACCCTCATCTGCTGTGGATTTCCTTTGTTTGATGGGGGTGTAAGGGCAACATGGTCTCCGACTTGATCTCTTGAATGATGACAAATCACTTTCCGGGGTCTATCCTGAGGTCCGTTGCCATATGACGCATTCCGACATTGTTAGGCCGCAAGACACCCCATGAAGCAAACCGCCTCTCTTCTCTCACGCCTGCCGCACCTGACCATCCGTCAGAAGGTGGTGGCGGGCGTGATTATTCCGGTGCTCATCTTCACCGTGGTGGGCGTAGTCTCCTTCAACTATCTGATTCGGCTGGAAGGCACCCTCACGCTGATGGAGGCGGCGGACGATCTTTCCAACACCATCCTGGAAGTGCGCCGCTATGAGAAGAACTATCTGCTCTACGGCCACACCGAGGACTTTGACGAGTCGCAGCGCTACATCGACCAGGCCCGCGTCACCCTGTCCGCCATGGCGCTCGCCGCGCGCGACACCCATGCCCGCAGGACCATCGCCAGGCTCACCCCGGTGCTGGACACGTACCAAGCCAAAAGTCGCAGCTTGCGCCTGACCGTGTCGGACTCGGCTGCCGCCCAGGACCGCGAGGACCTGCGTCAGGCAGGCAAGGACATGGTGGACCTGTCCCTGGACCTCAAGAACACCGAACGCGAACGCACGCTCCTATTGGTGGCAAACCTCAAGCGCCAACTGCTCATCTCAGGCGTGTTCATCGCCGCATCCGGCATCGTGCTGGCCCTGCTGCTGGCCCGAAAAATCCTGCGGGCGCTTGGCACCATCACCAAGGCCACCTCGGAGATCGGCCAGGGCAACTTCAAGACCTTGGAGGTCCCCCGCGCCAACGACGAGACCCGGCGCGTGCTGGAGGCCTTCAACCGCATGACCCGCGAACTGGAGCGCCGCCAGGACCAGCTGATCCAGGAGAAGAAGCTCTCCTCGCTTGGCGTGCTCACCTCGGGCATAGCACACCAGCTGAACAACCCCCTGAACAACATCTCCACCTCCTGCCAGATCCTCATCGAGGAGCACAAAGAGTGCGACCCGGCCTTTTCCGACCGCATGCTCGGCAACATCCAGCAGGAAGTGCTGCGCGCCCGGGACATCGTGAAGGGGCTTCTGGAGTTCTCCCGCGCCAAGGACTTCAGCCTGAAGCCCGTTTCCCTGGAGGACGTGGTGACCAAGGCCTTCCGGCTGGTGTCCAGCCAGATTCCCGCCGGGATAACCCTGACCCACTCCATCCCTGCCGGACTGGTGCTGGAGCTGGACGCGGCCCGCATGCAGGAGGTGTTCATCAACCTGCTGCTGAACGCGGCCCAGGGCATCGAGGAAATCCCCGGCGCGATCACCGTATCCGCCGAGTCTGACGTCGATTCCGGCACAGCCGTGATCGTCGTGGAGGACACGGGCATGGGCATCCCCGAGGAGGCCCTGGGCAAGGTGTTCGATCCCTTCTACACCACCAAGGAGGTGGGCAAGGGGACCGGGCTCGGCTTGTCCATCGTGTTCGGCATCATCGAAAAGCACAACGGCTCCATCGCGGCTGAGAAGACCGACGGCAAAGGCGCGCGCTTCGTAATCCGCATGCCTCTGCCCGTCTCCTCCGAGAGGCTCACGTGAGAGGCGGCACCGTCCTCATCGTGGACGACGAGTCCATCGCCGTGGACAACCTCGCCCACATCCTGGGCCGCGAGGGCTACGCCACGGCCACGGCCTCCAGCGGCGAGGAGGCCATCGAACTGCTGGGCTCGCGCGAGTTCGACCTTGTGCTCACCGATCTTCGCATGACCGGCCTGGACGGGCTCGGGGTGCTGGCGGAATCCAAGCGCCTCTGGCCAGACACCGAAGTCGTGGTCATGACCGGGCACGCCACGGTGTCCACCGCCGTGGAGGCCATGCGCTTGGGGGCCTGCCACTACCTGACCAAGCCCTACGGGCTGGCAGAGGTGCGCGCCACCGTGGCCGAGGCCATGGACAAGCGGCGACTTCGCCAGGAGGTGGCCCGGCTGTCGCGCCAGGTTGCCGGGCTGGCCTGCGGGCCGCTCATCATCGGCGAGAGCCCGGCCATCCAGGCGCTGCGCGACAACATCCACCACATCGCGCCCACCGACTCCACCGTGCTCATCCTTGGCGAAACCGGAACCGGCAAGGAGCTGGTGGCGCGTGCCATTCACCAGTCGAGCCTGCGAAAGGACAACCGCTTCCTGGCCATCAACTGCGGAGCCTTCAACGAGGACCTCCTGGCCAACGAGCTGTTCGGCCACGAAAAGGGCGCGTTCTCGGGCGCATCCACCCAGAAGAAGGGACTCCTGGAAGTGGCCGGGGAAGGCACGCTCTTCCTGGACGAAATCGGGGAGATGTCGTTGTCCATGCAGGTGCGCCTGCTGCGCGTGCTGCAGGAGCGGCTGTTCTTCCGGGTGGGCGGCACGCAGGAGATTCCAGTGTCGGCGCGCATCCTGGCCGCCACAAACAAGGACCTGAAGGCCGAGGTGGACCTGGGGCTTTTCCGGGCCGACCTGTACTACCGCCTGAACGTGATCACGCTTCGCGTGCCGCCGCTCAGCGAGCGCAGGCAGGACATCCCGCTGCTGGCCGGGTACTTCATAGCCAAGTACGCGCCCGCCATGGGCAAGACCGTGTCCGGGGTGTCCTCGGAGGCGGTGCGGCACCTGATGGCTTACGATTATCCCGGCAACATCCGGGAGCTTGAGAACATCGTGCAGCGGGCCGTGATCATGGCCAAGGGGGAGCTTATCGTACCGGGCGACCTGCCCCTGGACCTACGCGGCGATGCTCCGGCCCTCGTGAAGCATGAGGGGCCGGAGCTGATTACTCTTGATGAGCTGGAACGCAGGCACATCGAGGCCGTGCTGGCGCACGAGGGCGGCAACAAGACCAAGGCCGCCGAGATTCTGGGGATTGATCGGGTGTCGCTGTGGCGCAAGCTGAAGAGGTATGGATTGGGTGAGTGAGGGGCGCACCCTGCGGTTACGGCGCTCATGGCATCAACCTGCAACATCATCCCCCGGCAAGGGTGAGCACGATTCGAAGCATTTCCGGTCGAATAGCTCTTGAGGACCGTTCCTATGAATTTGTTTGGCGGCAACATCTACGCATCGCTCAAGTCGTATGTTCAGTCGATCACCGACAAGGCCAAGTCAGCCATCGGAGTCTACAAGCAGAAATTGGTGGGTCAGCAAAGCGAACTAGCGATCAAGCGAGCCCAGGTGCTGAAGCTTGAAGATGAAGTGCTCGTCGTGAAAGGGATAAATCAGGCGCTCGAGAACGAAAATGACGGTCTGAAGCATAAGCTGAAGACATACGAGCTGATAACTGGTGACTCAACTAAGATTCAGCGGCTGATCATCGCATTCAAGCAGATGAAGTTCGAGCTTCTGCATCTGAGACGATACGCCGACACGAAGATGATAGAAAATGAGGAACTCCAGCGCAAAAATACAAAACTGGAGCTCTTGCTGAAAAATGCGACGGAAAGCGCACCGGTGGACATCAACAAGCTGCACAAAATCATGGTCCACCTGAAGAAAGAGAACAGCAACTACAAAATGAAGTGCTGCCAGATGGAGACCACCATCAAGAATTTTGCCAGCAAAGAGCAACGGCGCAAGGCCAAGACCAGCCTGAAATATCAGTAAGTGAGGGGTGGGGCGCCGGGGCGCGACTGGCATGGAGGCGGCATGGGATCGCAGGCCTGCCATAAGGGAAAAGGTACCGGGATTCCTGGATTTGACCGGGTGCCGCTGTGACGCAAACTGAAACTGCATGAGGATGGGGAGTAGACTGGCAGCTGTTGTTTGACTTCATTTCCTGCAAACGGCATACGAGGGTGGGATATAACCTCCAACCAGTACTCTTGCCGAGAGGAGAAGGTCACATGGAAACCGTGAATGAAGACAAACAGCGCTACACATTCATATGTTCAAAAGGTACTTTGGACGGAGCATACCCATCCCTCGTGTTGGCGCTTAACGCACGACGGCTCGGCCATGATGTTTCTCTATTCTACACATTTATGGGCATAAACGTAGTCCGCAAGGGGTACATGTCCAAACTCAAATTCCACCCGCCAGGATTCCTGGGAGCAATTCCAGGCATGTCGAACATCGCCACCAGCATGATGGAAAAACAAATTGAGGATGCGAACATCCCGAGTCTCGAAGAGATTTTTGAGATGGCGCAACTTGAAGGCGTAAATATTTATGCCTGCAAGATGACGCTGGATATGATGAAAATACCGGAAGACGAACTGATCGAGGGCGTTGAGATCATGAACGCGGAGCAGTATTTAAAACTTGCAGGAACCTGCTCTATTAACATGTTCACATAATGCCGCCCGATCGGAGGGAGGTGACGCCCTCCCTCCGGGAATTAACAGATACGCCTCCACCGCCCCTTGGACGTTTGAAAGCGCCTCCTCCAGTGTCTCGCCGGACGTGAAACAGCCGGGGAAATCCGGCACAGTCACGCCGCAGCTCACGCCGTCCTCTGTATGAAGAATCACAGGATAATGCCTTAGCACTTCAGAACCTCCAGATAATCACGCCACCACCAGCCCCAGCGCCTCGAACATCGTTTTCACGAACACCACTTCGACCCCGGCGGTCTCGTCGCCCGACATGGCCTGCACCTCCGGCCTGTTGCCGTCCGGCAGGATCACTCTCCTGGCTCCGGCGCGCGCCGCAGCCAGTATTTTTTCCCGAATTCCTCCCACAGGCAGCACCTGCCCGGTCAGCGTGATCTCCCCGGTCATGGCCACGTCGCGCCGCAGCGCCTTTCCCGTATAGAGCGAAGCCAAGGCCATGGCCAAGGTCAGCCCGGCAGAGCTTCCTTCTTTGGGGATGGACCCTGCCGGGATGTGTACGTGCAGGTCCTCCAGCATGAACGCGTCGGGGTCGATGCCAAGCTCCGCCGCACGCGAGCGCACCAGGCTGAGCGCGGTCTTGCCCGACTCGCACAACACCTCCCCCAGTGAACCGGTCATGGTGATGTTGCCGGTCCCCTTCATGCGGATAGCCTCCACGAAGATGATCTCCCCACCGTGGTCCGCGTAGACCAAGCCCGTAGCCACGCCAACGCGCGGCTCGCCCCCGGCGGCTTCGCGCACAAAGCGGCGCGGCCCAAGAAGCGCAGGAACCAGCGCCTCGTCGACCGTAATTGGTGACGGCGGCTGCTCGCCCTCCAGGCGAAGTTTGGCGAGCTTGCGGCAGGCCCGGCCAAGCTCGCGGTCCAGGTTCCGCACCCCGGCCTCGCGGGTGTAGCCGTCCACCACGGCGTTCACCGCTGGCGGCGTGAAGTCCGGGTAGGGGTGGGTCAGGCCGTGCTCGCGCAGTTGGCGCGGCAGCAGATGCCTGAGCGCGATCTGCACCTTCTCGGCTGCCGTGTACCCCTGGAAGGGGACGACCTCCAGGCGGTCCAGCAGCGGGCCGGACAGCTCGCGCACGTCGTTGACCGTGGCGATGAACAGCACCTGGGAGAGATCGAAGGGGACCTCCAGGTAGTTGTCCACGAACTGGCTGTTCTGCTCCGGGTCCAGCATCTCCAGGAACACGGCTGCCGGGTCGCCCCGGAAGTCCTTGCCGATCTTGTCCATCTCGTCCAGCATGAACACCGGGTTTCGCACGCCCAGGCGATGCACGGACTGGAGCACCCGGCCCGGCAGCGCGCCTACATAGGTGCGCCGGTGGCCGCGAAGCTCGGCCTCGTCCCGCAGCCCTGCCAGGGACATGCGGTGGAATTTGCGCCCCAGGGCCTCGGCGATGGCCTGTCCCACGGAGGTCTTGCCCGTTCCGGGAGGGCCGGTGAAGCACAGCACCGGGCTTCGAAACACCGTAGGCGCGGCCTTGCCGCGCGCCAACTGGGCCACGGTGGCGCGCAGCTCGTCCAGGTTCACGGGCTTGGCCAGATAGTACACCGCGCCCTGGCGCATGGCCTGCACGGCGGTGTCCACGGTGGCGAATCCCGTGACCATCATCACCTGGGTGGACGGCGAGAGCTTGCGGGCCTCTTCCAAAAGCTGCATGCCGTCCATCTTGTCCATCTTGAGGTCGGTGACGATCAGGTCGAACTCCCAGCGCCGCACCTCTTCCAGGGCCTCCAGCCCGTTGCACGCGCCGCGCACCCGGTAGCCCTCCTTCTTCAGGACGTACTCCAGGTTGGTGCGGGCGATGTCCTCGTCGTCCACCACCAGGATGTGGAAGTCGGACGAGGCCCGAAGCGCGCGTGAGGCCAGATACTCCAGCACCCGCTCCTTCACCTGCCCCAGCCCGAAGTGCCGCCCGGACAGGACCTCCCCCGCGCTGGCCAGGTCGAGCCGATCCTGGGTGGCCGCGCTCCAGGGCAGGCCCAGCAGGAAATCCAGATACCCGATGCCCACGGAGTACTCGGCCACGGACGGGTCGGTCTTGGAGAGCCGGTCCAGCTCGCGCAGGGCGGCCTCCCTGGCGTGGGGCGGCAGATCCGGGCTCTTGGCGCGTTCAGTCAGAACGTCCAGGTCGCTGCTGGGCGACGGGGGGGCTTTTCCCTCGGTGCGCTTCTGGAAGAAGATCATGTTCACCTCTGTGATTTCTCCCCTCGTACGTGTTTTCCAAGCCTGGGCGCAACCACCCGAAGTGCCTCTGTGGCGTTTTGCAACGCCTGTTGTGATGCGCAACGCGCTCTACGCCTCCCTTGCGGCTCCAAGCGTTGCACTCCGCAACGCATTTATTTTTAAAGTCAGATAATAGTCAATAAATTCAGTATATTAATTCTGGCATGCTTCTTGGTTAAGGGGGGCAAAGCGACGAGGAGGACACAGACATGGCCAGCATCAGGGAACACATCGAAACCACATTCGCAGCCCTGGCTTTCGCCGAGCGGGACCAGCTCCAGGAGGCTCGCGACCTCCGGGACGAACCCCGTGAGATGAAAGCGACAGCCACCGTCAAGCGCCCGGACAACCGTCCGAGGGTCAGGGTCTAGGCTGCCATGGCGTCACGGTTCGGCCTGAAGCCAGACCCCTTGGTCCAGGCACGGCGGCCTGCCCGCCTCCGGGAATTCCTGGAGGACACAGGGTGGGTCGCCGGACTGGCGGAGCATGACCTGCCCGTGTCCGAATTGGGGCTCAGCGCACCGGGAAGAGAGGGCAGGAAGATCGTGGCGGTGTCCACCGAGTCGGACTTTCCTCCCGCGCTCATCCGCCATGCCCTGGGCGTGGCCGGGCGGCTGGGCACGGAAGTAGTGGCCTTGAGCGTGTCCAAGCCCGAAGCAGACGCTTCGCAGGCACATGCGCAGAAGGCCAGAGAGATTTTCGAGCAGAGGGCGGAGAAGTCCGCCGAGCAATTTTCACGCGAGGCCAGGGAAGCGGGAGTGACTTTTCGCCACCTCATGCGGTTCGGGCGTGTGGCCGAGGTGGTCGAGCAGGAGTGCGCACGGCTCAGGCGGGTGGAGTTCGTGCTCGCGGTCAAAGAGCAGCGTGGCAGGGACGGCTTCCATGTGAGCATGCCCCTGTTTGAGGTGATCGGGTAGGGGGGCCTTGGTCCGCCCTTGTTTGTGAAATTTTTAGCAACGAGGAGAGTCCAAAATGCACGCGTCCAAGAAAAAGCCTGTGGTCAAGCTCATGGCATACGGCATCGGCAGCTGCGCCATCTACACAGCCGTGTACCTGTTCCAGGACATCATCATGGCCAACTTCGCCAAGGGCGGGGTGTACACCGTGCTGCCTATCGCAACCGTATTCCTGTTCTCCTGGATTCACGGCACCTTCGCGGGCACCCTCTGGGAAGTGCTCGGCATCGACGCGGTGAAGAAGGCTCCGGCACAGACCGCCGCGCAGGCCCCCGCCCGCAAGGATTCCCGTCCCCGCGCCACCGTCAGCGCCTAACACGCCAAGCACATTAAGGAGAACATGCAAATGGATATGCTCAACGAGGCCACTAAGTTCATCCAGCTGGACCCCACCGGGATCGGCTTTCTGTTCATCGTGGGATTCATCGGCGGACTGGTCAGCGGCTTCATCGGATCGGGCGGCGCGTTCGTGCTCACCCCCGGCATGATGAGCCTGGGCGTCCCCGGCACCGTGGCTGTGGCTTCCAACATGTGCCACAAGTTCCCCAAGGCCCTGGTAGGCTCCATCAAGCGCTATCGCTACGGCCAGGTGGACATCAAGCTGGGCCTGTTCATGGCCGCTTTCGCAGGCGTGGGCGTGCAGATCGGCATCAAGATCCAGAACGCCATCCTGGCCGCCTGGGGCCAAGCCGGTTCCAACCTGTACGTCAGCGTGTCCTTCGTGGTGGTGCTGGTCGTGGTGGGCGGCATAGTCATGGCCGACGCCCTGAAGTCCTCCAAGAATTCCTGCGGCGTGGAGCAGACCTGTTCCATCGCTCTGCGCCTGCAGAAGCTCGAAATCTGGCCCATGGTCACCTTCAAGCGCGCCAACCTGCGCATCTCCCTGTGGTTCCTTCTGCCCGTAGGCTTGGCCACTGGCCTTCTGGCTGCCACCATCGCCGTGGGCGGATTCGTTGGCGTTCCGGGCATGATCTACATCCTGGGCGCGACCAGCCTGGTGGCCTCCGCCACCGAGCTGGTGATCGCCTTCGTGATGGGCCTGGCCGGGTCCGTCAACTGGGCCATGCAGGGCATGATCGACATCCGCCTGACGCTCATCATCCTGGCCGGATCGCTCCTGGGCGTGCAGCTCGGGGCCATCGGCACCACCTACGTGAAGGAGCACATGATCAAGATCGTCATGGGCACCATCATGCTCATCGTGGCCGTGTCGCGCGCTCTGGCCATGCCCGAATACCTGGGCCAGTTGGGCATGATGGACGTGAGCGAGGCCACCCTGGCGCTGCTCAGCAAGGCCAGTTTCGTGTTCATGGTCATCTCCCTGCTGGTGGGCGCGGTCATCATCCTGGGCAGCATGCTCAAGGCCAAGCGGGCCATGTCGCCCTCCACCCAACAGCAAGAGGCGTAACATGTCCTTAAAGCGCCTGCTCGTCAGCGTCGATGATTCCGAGTCCAGCCTTCACGCCCTGAGGGCCGCCCTGGATCTGGCCGGAACGCACGGAGCATCCCTGACCGCCGTGGCGGTGGCTCCGCCCTACCAGGGCGACCTGAGGCTGGTCGGCGTGGGCGACATCGCCCGCGTGCTGCGCCAGCCCTGCGAGCAGGCCCTGGATAACGCCAAAAGGGAGGCCGCCCTGCGCGGCCTCCCGCTCACGACCGTGTGTGAGGAGGGCGAGCCAGGCCAGATGATCGCCGATCTGGCCGACTCCATGCGCGCGGACCTGGTGGTCATGGGCAGGCGTAACACTTCCACCATGGGGCGGCTGCTCCTGGGGAGCGTCACGGCGCGGACCATAGGGTTCTCCAATACGGACGTGCTCATCGTGCCCGACGGAGCCGTGGTGAACCTGCGCAGGCTGGTCCTGGCTACGGACGGGTCGCGATTCTCCCAGCACGCTGCTCAAAAGGCCCTGGCCCTGGGCAGGGAGCTCGACTCCATGGTGGAGGTGGTGTCGGTGATGGATGTGCCTAACGAGTATCTGGCGCTGGCCCCACAAGCCGCGCAGGAGCTGGCCGCGTCCACCAAGGGGTTCATCGCCGAGGTCATGGACATGGCCAGGGCGGCTGGCGTGGCCGCCAAGAGCAGGCTTCTGGAGGGCAACGCCCCGGAGGAAATCCTGAGGTTCGCCGAAGAAGGCGGCAACGGGACAATCGTCATTGCCTCGCACGGACGTACGGGCCTGCGCAGGCTGCTCATGGGCGGCGTGGTGGAATGGATCGTGGCCCACTCCACCCTGCCAGTGTGGGTGACCAAGGGATAGGCCAACATAGGAGAACGATCATTCCGCCGCGAACCGTTTGAGGAATAAGTGAATCCATCAAGCAACACAGTGCAACACAGGCCAGAATAGCGTTTCTGGCTTGCTTTACCTACGTTAGACCCCGGCCAGGGAGATAGACGCAGAAATTTGCCTGTCTGCTCTGGATAATCTGTAGTTGTTTTTGCCTCCCCCTGCGGACGTTCCACCTGAACCTTTACTGGGTGGATGGAACCTATGAACGGGGGCGGGGGAGGGGTCCCCCCCCCTCTTTCACCAGGGATGCCCCTCATTGAGTGTGTGGGTCATCCAGACAAACAGGTTGCAGCGTTGGGGCAGGGTATGATTTTAGAGGTATTAATTGTTTATGAAATAGTATTGCAGCGTGATTACAGGTACTTATCGTGCATGTTTGGTGCCCCCCTTCGGCGCCATCCGTCAGTCCAGACCGAACCGCATACAAACGGAACAGACTGGCAAGATTGAAGAGGCCGGGTCAGCGATGACCCGGCCTCTTCTCTTTTCAGCATTATTCCCTTCGACCACGAGCTCAGCCGTGGCGTTCCCTCAGTATTCGGGCGGCCTGAACGATGCTTCGTATCTTGGCGGCAGCTACCTCTTCCACGTTGACGCAGCGGTTGGCGAAGCAGCCGAAGCCGCAATCGGTGTTCAGGAACAATTGCTCAGGGCGGTAGTGGGCCAGGGCCAGCTCCGCCTTGGCCACGATCTCCTCCGGGGTCTCCACGGTCACGGTGCGCGGATTGACCACGCCAAGGCCGAGTTCCCTGGGGACGTCCGTGCCCGGCACGTTCCCGGAGAGCGCTTCCCCCACCACCCGGATTTCGCCAGCCCTGGGCGTGGCGTATTCCAGCACGAACTGCCTCACGCGCATCTTCGTGAGCGCGGGCAGGAGTGGCGTGTAGTCGCCGGTGAGCAGCACGTCCTCACGGGTGCTCCAGTTGCCCCGGCAGATGTGTAGGCCCACGCGCGGTCCGCCCTCGACGTCGCCAATGCCTTCGATGACCCTGTTGATAAGCTCTGCCGCGTAGCCAAGTTCTTCACCCACGTCACGGCGGGTGGCCAGGGTTGCTCACATGAACGTTCGGCGACCGCACTCCGCGCTCATGACCACTTCGGTCAGCACCGGTTCGTCGAACTGCACGAACTCGCAGCCAGCGCGCGCCAGTTCGCCGAGTTCCTCCCGCAGGATGTTCACAACGTCGTCGCCCATGGCGCGCTGGTTGGCGTAGGCCTTGTTGGTGTGTCCGCCCACCCACATGGCCCGGCTGAGGAGATAGGGGCCGGGCAGGGTGATCTTCACCGGTTTGTCCGTGAGCGATTTGACGAAGTGGAAGTCGTCCAGGGCCAGGGGCTCGCGCCGTGAAAGCCTGCCCACGCAGGTGGGGTTGCTGATGGCCGAGGCGGGCACGTCCAGGGTGGAGAGGATCTCCTCGAAGCCGGATTTGTCCTCCACGTCGTCAAGCATCTCGGCCAGGGTCATGATGCGCGTGCCATCCACCTTGTCCGAGATGAAGGAGTAGAAGTTGTCCCTGCGGTGCTCGCCGTCCACCACCACGTCCAGGCCAGCGTCTTCCTGGATGCGCACCGTGGTGCGAACCGCGTCGTCGGCCACGCGGTCGAACTCCTTGCGGGTCATCCTGCCCATGCGCCTGTCGCGAAGGGCCTTCAGCATCTGCCTGGAGCGGGGCCAGCTGCCCACCTGGGTTGTGACGAACATGATCACACCACCGCGAATTTGAAGGTTATGTCCACGGCCTTGGCCAGCGTGGCCGCCACGGGCGAGCGGGCTACGGCGCGCTCCCAGGCTTTGCGGGCGCCGTCCTCGTCATCCATGGTGGAGGCGAAGCATTTGACCTCAATGGCCGAGAAAGATGGGTCGCCGTCTTCCAGGCCCATGTGGGCCAGGATGTTGCCTAACTTGCCGCGCACGGTAAGCTCGATGTCGTCGATTTCCAGGCCCGAGCGCGCGCACTCGGTGGCGTACCCGGAGCAGAGCGCGCCGCCCAGCGCCCCGAGCAGCGCTTCCACGGCGCAGGGGTGCGTGTCCTTTTCCTCGAAGCTGGCGGGCTGGCCCAGGTCCCAGCCGAAGTTGCGGCAGTAGACCTTGGTGTGCTGGTGCCCGGCGTGGCGCACCCGCAGCCGCCATTCGTACTGCCTGGCCTTCTCCTTGTCCTCGGCCAGTTGCCTGGCCTCGGATGCGTCCGAATCAGCGGCAACCTCTCCCCTGCGAACAAAATAACGGGCGTATCCGTCGCCCTCGGCGCTGCCCAGGTATTCGTGCCCTGCCATGCGGCACCAGGGGGGCAGGTCGCTCGCCACCGTAGGTTCGCGGCTGCGCATCTCCAGCACGCCGCCCACGGGCACTGCCAGCATGTTTTCCCGGATGAGCAGGATGAGGCCGGAACCGCAGTCCAGGTCGCCGCCGTCGAAGACCTGATCCGGAAGGGAAGGGGGGACGTAGCCGGGCATGGAGGCTCCTCGCGCGGGGCCGCCCTGGGGCGGCCCGTTCATGAAAGTGTTTCGCGAACCGGGCTAGTACGTCACGCAAGGCGAGCCGTTGCAAAGCCATTCCACCAGGGCGGCTCCGCCTGCGGGGGTGGTCCCCTCTATCAGGTCCGCCTCGGAAAGACCGCGCTTCTTCAGGCAAGGGGTGCACACGTAGACTTTCCCGCCAGCGCCCAGGAACTTGTTGATGAGCTCCTTCAGGGGGGCAAACGGCGCGCCTTCGTCGATCTTCTCGGCCTCGCCCTTGACGGCGCAGTACACGCCGTCGGTGCTCAGGAACACCAGAGTCTCCTTCTCGCTGCCCTGGGCGGCGTTGGCTACCACGAAGCCCAGGGTGGCTTTGTCGCCGTCGGTGCGGCAGTGGGTGATGCTTACGCAGAAGGTGTTGGCCATGGGATCACTCCTGTATCTGTTCTGGTTTATAGTGGATGAGATAGAACGGGTGGGCAATTTCCAGGAGCGGGTTGCCGGTCATGCGGCACCAAGCCGGGAACTCGATGGGCGCGGCCGGGTCCCTGGAGATAAGCAGCACCTTGATGCCGCGCGGCTGGGGCAGCAGGTAGGTGTACAGGTTGATGATGACCCGTCCGCAGGTCTCCTCACCGCCGTCGAACTCGTCGTCGAACTGCCAGTGTTCGGGATAGCGTTCCCGCATGCTTGCCCTCATGATGGGAAATACCGTGCATTGTTTGAGAGATATGACTCTTGTGCACATCACATTGATATGCGTGATAGGTCAAATTAGAAATGTAGATAGAATAGCGGGTGAAAGACGCGATGCGGTCTATCTCAGAGGGAATCGGGAGGTTTTTCGGCGTAAGCGGATCACATGTGTTCGAAGAATTTTGTAATCTCATTCACTCCAGCCACCGGGATGGTGGCCCAGGTTTGCGGACTGATTGTTCTTGCGTGCAGGAACAGCGGAACTCATTCACGCATGCCACGCTGCCTGGAGCAGTGAGCACGCAACGCGCCGATGGGTAAGAATACTCCACCCCGACAGTAGCATATTCTGCTTGTCGAGCAAGTATCGTGAGGGTATGACCCGGCGGTCACGTTTTATCGATTGTGTCGATTCGGACGAGTTTGGGATTTCAGGGGGCGGGTATGACAATTGTTCGAAATTTGAGCATTTTCTTCAAACTTGCTGCATGTTTCCTTCTCATTTTGCTCTTGACGGTCGCGCTTGGCGCGGGGTGTTATTTCATGCTCGTGCAGGTTCACGAGACATCCGGTGAAGTGGCGGACGTCTGGCTGCCGTCCATGGGCGCGTCCACGCGCATGGTCCAGGCGGCCAACGATTTCCGCCGGGCCGAGTTCCGGCACATCCTCGCGGCCACGTCTGCCGAACGCAAGCAGGCCGAGGAGCGCATGGACAAGGCCAAGAAGATTTTGGCCGAAGGCGAGGCGGAACTCGCCAAACTGAAGCTACCCCAGGAGTTCAAGGCGAAACTCCAGGCCTATTCGGACGCCTGGAAGACGTTTCTTCCGGTGAACCAGAAAGTCCTTGAGTATTCCAACGACAATCTGGGGCGAGACGCCACCCTGCTGGTGCGCGGCGAATCCTCGAAGCTTTTCAACGAGGCCATTGGCGCGCTGGACGCGATCAGCGACATGTCCCAGGAGCGCGGAAACAAGGGCGGCGAAGCCGTGGATGAAACGGTCCATCTGGCTCAGAACCGCATCGTCATGATCGGCATCGTGGTGCTGGTGCTGGGCCTTGGGGCCACCATCGCCCTGCCCAGGCTCATCACCGCGCGCCTGCGCACCACGCAGAAGCTGGCCGAAGACGTGGCGGCGGGGAAGCTCGACAGCTGCCTGGAGGCCGACTCCACCGACGAGATAGGCCGCCTCCAGCACGCGCTGATGGACATGCTCTGCAAGCTCAAGGAGCAGCTCGCCTTCTCGGACGGCGTGCTCAAAGGCTTTTCGGTGCCCTGTTCGGTGTTCTCTCCGCAGGACAAGACCATCTTCACCAACCAGCTCATGCTCGACCTCATTGAGCGCGGCGGCAAGCCGGAAGACTATTACGGCCAGACCTCCGGAGGCTACATCTGGGGCGATGCCGCCAGGGAGACCATCTCCACAAAAGCACTGCGCGAGAACCGCGAGATTATCAGCGAGATCGAATTCGCCACGCACAAGGGGAAGAAGCGCCACGCCCGCGTCTCCTCGTCACCCTTTTTTGATGCGGGCGGAAACCTGCTGGGGACCCTCTCCGTGTGGGTCGATCTGACTTCCATCAAGGAGCAGGAAGCGCTCATCGCCGCGCAAAACCAGAAGATCATGGAGGTGGCGGCACAGGCTGAACAGGTCGCCGAGGCCGTTTCAGCAGCCAGCGAGCAGTTGTCCGCCCAGATTGAGCAGGCGTCCAGGGGCGCTGAAATCCAGCGCGACCGCGCCGCCGAAACCGCAACAGCCATGGAGCAGATGAACGCCACTGTGCTGGAGGTGGCCCAGAACGCTCACACGGCCGCCAGCAGCTCGGACCAGGCGCGCGGCAAGGCGCAGGAAGGACGCGGGGTCGTGGGCAGCGTGATGCATTCCATGGAGGACGTCAGGGGGCAGGCTATCGCCCTGCTGGAGCGCATGTCGTCATTGGAAGGGCGTGCCCAGAACATCGGGCGGATCATGAACGTGATCTCCGACATCGCGGACCAGACCAACCTGCTGGCGTTGAACGCCGCCATCGAGGCCGCCCGCGCGGGCGAGGCCGGTCGCGGCTTCGCCGTGGTGGCCGACGAGGTGCGCAAGCTGGCCGAGAAGACCATGGCCGCGACCCACGAAGTGGACGACGCCATCACCGGCATCCAGCGCGAAGCCAAGGACAACATGAGCAGCGTGGACCGCACCGCCAAGGCCATCGAATCGCTCAGCGTACTGGCGGGCGAGTCCGGAGGGGCGCTTGAGGCCATCGTTGCGCTGTCGGATTCCGCCACCATGGAGGTTCACGCCATCGCCACGGCCTCCGAGGAGCAGTCCGCCGCCAGCGAGGAAATCAACCGGGCCGTGGCCGAGATTAACAGGATATCCATGGAGACGGCCCAGGTAATGTCCCACTCCTCCGAGGCCGTGGGCGATCTGGCCAGGCAGGCCGGAGCGCTGCAGCAGATCATCGGCGGCATGCGCTCGGACGGGTCCGGGCGGGCTTTGAGCATGTAGTTACTCCGGCTTGGCTGCATTGAAAAACGAAAGCCTGGGCAATGCCCAGGCTTTTTTTATAAGTATAGTGAACTTGCAATGCTATATTTAAGCGCCTACTCTTGACATGCTATAAAACATTGCATATGGTCCCGCCCTAGTTGTTCGATGTACTTAGGAGGGGCCGATGGTTGTGCAGCGAGACGTTTCATATGTAAGCAAGCTGGCGCCTGTGGCGCAGCTTCTGGAGATGCTGGGACACCTCGACCAGCCAGTCGTGCGTTCCCCGGAGGTTTTCCTGGCAATGGCCAAGGAAGTGTGGGTCACCTACCGCTACTTGAGCGCGCGCCTGAACGACGAGATGCTGAGCGCCCCGGACGACAAGCGCGACGACCATTACTTCGACGACGTTGAACGCCGCGCTCACCGCACCATGGACTGAAACGAGGCATGACGAACGGCCTGCCCGGCATGCAGGCGTGGAGAATCCGTGCTGCCCGCGTGGCGGCTTTCCGGGCTTCGCCCTGGATATCCGGAGCGATTCTTGTCCTGCTGCCGGGCAGGCCAGAGCCTCATTCCTGTCCAGGGCCGACAGCACCTCATACCCGGAATTCCTGGTGCGCTTCGGCCTTGCACCTTCCCAAGTCGATTAGAAGTTGAATCCCAGCCTGAAGAGAATCTGCCGGGACGGCACGAAGGCGTCCAGGGCCACGGGTTCTCGCTGATAGGAGAACTTCACGTCCAGGAGGTTTCGTCCTTCCAGTGAGACGAAGCCAGCCTTGCCGGGAAATTCGTACGAGATCCCGGCGTTGAGCAGTCCGAAGACGCTCTCGTCCCGATGTCGGCCCAGCAGGTCGCGCGCCGCCGTATCCGGGAAGGTCTGTTTCACCAGAAGCCCGGACACGCTGGCCCCGATGCCGTTCTTGTACAGGAAGTTCAATCCGCCTCCGGCCGCGAATTCAGCGAAGTGCGTTTCAGGAAAACGCTTCGCAGCCGCGTCGCCGCGCTCCAGCCATTTGGCCTGCGCGATGAGGTTCGCGCCCAGATACGGCGTGAGCACACGGTTGACCGAGGCCGAAACCAAATAGCGGTCGGTGATCAGCCAGATCTTGCGGTCATAGCTTTGCAACGGGTCAAACTGAGGGTTCTCGATATGATGGAAGTCCCCGCGCAGCACGGTGAAGGTTTTGTCGTCCCACTGGCGTTCCCAGCTGATTCCGGCTTCCACCACCCGCGAGCCGTCGTCGGCGTTCACGCGCGTGGGGAAACCGGCCACCTCGGCGGGCTGGAGCATGGGCTGCAGGGTTATGTGCGTGTTCAGGTAGCGCTGCACGCCCAGCCGGAGCATGTCCTTTGGGGTGGCCTCCCAGTTCAACCCGAAGCGGAAGCCGGGGATGGCGTCCTCGATCTGCGTGGCGAACCCGAAGCGCGGCGTGGTCGCAAACTCGCCGGAAACCCCCAGCTCCAGGATCAGGTTGGGCTTAATGTGCCAGTAGTCCATGGCGTAGACGGTTATCGAGCGTTCCCAGTGGTCCATGTTGTTGGTGCTGATCGAGGCCAGGGACGGCAGCAGCGGGACGATGAAGTGCTGGTTCATGCGGTAGCGCAGGATGGAACTGAATACGTCGCCCCCGATTACCAGCGAGTGGTCCCCCAGCGTAACCTGCTGTTGCAACTGGATGTTGCCCATACTGCGCGGGGAGTCGCGGTGGGTGATGCTCAGGTAGTCCAGGGGCAGGGTGTCCAGCATGAAGGCGAAGGGGGTGTATAAGCGGTCCGAGAAGGACCACTCGTTGGCCTTGTAACTGCCGTAGGCCATGAAGGTCCAACCGGGGGCCTGGCGGCGCACATAGCCCAGTTCCAGGTCGGTGCTGGAGAACTCGTTGGTCTGCCAGAGCGAGGGACGGTACTCCCAGGCGTTCTGATTGGAGACGTCGCCGGTGTGGGTACGCGAGAATGTGCCCGCCGCGTAGAGCGAATCCCTGAAGGTGGGCTCCCACTTGAACTGCCCGAAGGCGAAACCGTTGCGCGAGAGGCCGTTCAGCCGCCGCAAGCCCTCGTCCTGAGTGAATGAGGCCTGCACCTCTGCGGCCACGCCGGGCACGCCGCCGTAGGAGTCCAGGCTGCCCTGGACGCTTGGCTTTCCGTTGGCCCAGACTCCGGCTCCGCCCGCCAGTTGCGTGCGCAGGTACGGCGCTTCGAACATGGGCGTGTAGTCGTTGTAGAGGGTGAAGGTGTTCTGGTTGGCGGGCGAGAGCAGCCGGTAGAGCAGCAGCTCGGACCCTGCCGCCGAGACACGCTGTCGCGTGGCGGCGAATGCCCTGCTCAGGAACAGGTGGGCGGAGGAATCGAACGGGTCCTTCTTCACGGCGGTCAGGGCCTTGGCAAAGGCCCACTCGCCAAGACCCAGCTGGTTGTAGGACTTGGCCAGGTCGAAGTTGCGCACGGCCAGATCGCGATCAAGGAGCAATCTTGACCGGAACATGCCCCGGTTGTCGTTCAGCTCGATGGAGCGGTTCAGCGCGGCCACGGCCTCGCCGGGCTGGTTCAGGTCGGTGTAGGCGATGCCCTTGTACAGGTGCGGGGTGGGATCAGCCGGGTCGAGGCGGGCGGCCTGATCGTAGCTCTCCATCGCCTTGTCGAAGGCCCGCGAGGCATAATACGCCTTGCCCAGACTGGTCTGGTACAGCGAGACCCTCGGGTCCAGGAGCGTGGCGGTGAGCATGTCCGAGAGTCCGGTGAATCGCTCGTTGCGCGAGAAGGCCACCAGCGCGAGCCCGAGCCTGGGTTCCGGCAGGCCGGGGTCGGCCAGGACGGCGCGGTCGAAGAGCTCCTGGGCCTGCGCGAATCGGCGCATGCCGAGCTTCGCGAACCCGCCCAGGGTGAGGGCCAGCGGGTCGCCTGGGGCGATGGCCAGGGCCTTCTGGACGATCACCCAGGCCTTGTCCGGAGAGTCCATGCCCAGGGCCAGGCGTGCCTTGTAGGCGTAGGCTGTCACGCTGGCCGGGTCCAGTTCCAGGGCCTTGTCCAGGGAGCGGTCAGCGGCGGGCAGGTCGAAGCGCGACAGCTGCGCCAGGGCCAGGGAGATGTGCGCGGTGGGGGAATCCGGGTTGTCGGCTACGGCCTGCGCCGACAGGCTCAGGGCCACGTCCTTGCGGTTCTGGGCCAGGTCGATCTGGGCAAGCAGCGACCGGCAGAACGCGTTGGACGGCTCCATGGAGAGCGCTTGCTCCAGGTATATCCTGGCCTGGGCCGGATGCCCCGCGCCAAGCGCCAGATATGCCGCCACGCCCAAGAGTCCCGGCGTTGCCTTGAGCGACGGGAGCTGGGCCCTGCACGCCTCCCACGCCTGCACGGCCTGCCCGGCCTGGGCCATGGCCAGCCATTCGCCAGCCAGAACCCTGCCGCTCGGGGCGGCCATGCCTGCGCGCGCCTTGGCAAAGGCCTCAAGCGCCTCGGCGGACCGGTGTTCCCGCAGGGCCGCGAAGCCCTGGACCGTCCAGTCGGCGTTCGCCTGGGCCATCCCGCCGCTGTCCCAGGCTGTCTCCGCCGGAGTCAGGGCCGGGCCGGGCAGGCTGGAGAGGGGGATGTCCCGCCAACTGAGGGCTGTCGGGTAGTAGAGCACCCATTGGACGGCGTCCTCGGGGTTGACCAGCATCTGTTTGGTGGGGGCCTGTCCAGGTCTGGCCTGTCCCAGTTCCCCCTTGTTCAGGTCGAGTGAGCCTTGCGGGTTGGAGAGCAGCAGCCTGCCGTCCAGGAGGGCGATGGAGGTCGAGCCGTCCCGGCCTACGCTGGCCGTGAATTCGGTGCCGCGAACCGCTGCGGTCAGGGCCGGGGTCTTGAGCTGGAACTTGGACGTGTCGTTGTTGTTGCGAAGCCAGGCCTCGCCGCCTTGCAGTTCGTAGAGGCTGCTTCGGCCCTGTGCTGCCGCCGGAGAAGCAGGCCCTGTGCCCAGGCGGGCCGATCCCGTCACGTCTTTCAGGGTGATGAGCGTGTTGGCGCCGAGCTTGATCTGTGTTTCGTCGGCGCAGAGTATGGCTGCCCTGGCCTCGGGGCCGGTGCGCACGGAGTCGCCGGGGGCGAGGTCGCGCCCGATGGCCGCCGGTTCCCACGCTCCGTTCGGGGCGGAGGTGAAGACCTGCCCTTGTGAGAAAATCAGCCGCCCTGCCACGTCAGCGGCTGCTCGTGCCTGAAGCGGCAGCATCAGCAGCGCCGCCGCCATCAGGCAGAGGACGGCGCCTCTCTGGGGGCGCATCGCTGAACGGCACAGGGACGCTTTATATGGGTAAAATAGGCTTGCATGAACGCCAGTGTGTTTTGATATCGGCTTCACGTCTCTCTCCGTGGATGCAGTTGTCTTTTCAAGGTACTCCATTCCTGAGAACGCGACGTTCAAAACAACTTCTATTTCGACTCCATGACGTGGATCGCATCCCACTGTGCGTCCGGAGGAGACTCGAGCAACGTGCGGCAGCGCCTGAGCAGCAAGGCGGCAGGGCCGTCTCCAGGCTTCATGTCCAGGACGCTTGCGAACATGTCCGCAGCCCCGGTGAAATCCCGCGCCGCATACGCCGCCAGACCCGATTCGTGCAGGGCAACCCATGGGGGAGGGCTGTCGCCCAGGTCGAGCAGTTCATGAATCTCCACTGGCCTGGCCCGTCCCTTCACACGGATGGCGTCCACCTTGCGCGTGATGAAGCCGGGGCCGAGCTGGGCGCGCGTCTCGCCGCTCAGGAGTATCCCGGTGCCGTAATACTTGTTCACGGACTCCAGGCGCGACGCGAGGTTCACCGTGTCACCCAGGCAGGTGTAGTTCATCTGCTCGCGCGAACCCACGTTTCCCGCCACGACCTTGCCGGAATGGATGCCGATGCGGGCATGCAGCATGGGGTAGCCCTGGTCCTTCCACCGGTTCCGCAGGTCGTCCATGGCCCGGCCCATGGCCAGGGCGGCGCGACAGGCGTTCTGCGCATGGTGCTCGTCGCGCAGCGGAGCGCCCCAGAAGGCCATGATGGCGTCTCCGATGAACTTGTCCAGGGTACCGGAGTTCTCCTTGATGACGGCAGTCATGGGGGCGAAATATTCGCTCAGGACTTTCATGAGCTCTTCCGGCTGCATGCGCTCGGAAAAGGACGTGAATCCGGCCAGATCCGAAAACAATACCGTGGCTTCGACCTCCTGGCCCCCCGGTTCAAGGAGTTCGGGCCTGGACAGCAGCATGTCCACGACGCCAGGGGACACGTAACGGGAGAAGGCCATGCGGATACGGCGCTTGTCCTTGGCGGAGCGCATGTACCCCTCCAGGAGCAGGACCGTTTCTACCGTCAGGAGCCCCGAACCCAGGAGCAGGGAGGGGAACCAGGTGAAGGTCGCGATGAACAGGAGATACGAGGCTCCCAGGACGCCGCCAGCCGCAGCCAGGCTGGCCAGCGCGCCGGAAAGGGGCGACAGGCGCGAGAGAAGCAGAGCCCCGAGGGGGAGGAGGAAGAACGCGGCCGCGGCGCTGGCCCATGCCGGAGCCTGGACGCCGATGTTGCCAGATTGCAGCGTTGCCAGCGCCGTGGCGTGCAATTCCACGCCAGCGGTTGGGATTCCGTTTGTGCGGCTGAACGGGGTGCGGAACGCGTCAGCCTGTTCGCCGAGTTCTGGCGGGGCGGCCAGCGAGCGCCCCACGAATACCACTGCGTTGCGCAGCAGCGGTGCGGGCAGGGGGTGCGCATCGTCCAGCACCTGGGTGTAGGATACGGTGCGGATGGTGCGGGGTGGACCAAGGTGATCCAACAGGCCGCCGTCGATGTCTGGGGGGGGCGCAGCCGCCAGGGCGCCGAACGCGGCTGCCGCCAGGGTCGGCACGCCCGCCATCCGGGTGGAGAAGCGGCGGATGGAGCCGTCAGGGTCCGGAGAGAAGAGCGCGCTGCCCGTGCCGAGCGCTGCCTGTCTGAAACCGGCCAGCGGTTCCACAAGCATGATCCTGCTGAAGGCCGGGTCCTCGACCTTGTCCACAGTGGAAGCGAGGATCACCCGCCCGTTTTCCGCAAGAGACTGCTCGAAGGCCTGGTCCTGCGCAGGGACGGTCTTTTCCGCGAAGACCACGTCCATGACCACGAGCCGGGCTCCTGCCTTGTCCAGCTTGCGCAGCAGCGCTGCATGAAGGGAGCGGGGCCAGGGCCAGGGAAGCCCCAATTCCTGGATGGAGGGCTCGTCGATGGCGACGATGACGATTTCGGAAGGTGCCGGGCGCGCGCCGCGAAGAAGAAAGAAGACGTCCAGCGCCTGGGCCTCGATTTCGCTCCCGAGCGGAGTCGATTGAACGAACACTAGAAGCAAGGCGATCAGAAAACCGGCCAGGAGAGGTGCAAGGCAGGCAGGCTTGCCAGGTAAAGCCTGCGCAACGGAGGAATTTGCGTGCAATCTTATACTGGAACTGGCTGGCTGCGGCAATATCCTTCTCCATCGGACAGACCGGGACGACGACCAGTGACGCTGAACGACATGATTCCAGTAGGCGGGCTCAGTTGAGCAATTTTCGAATTGAAAGCACAGGCACGCTACAAGGTCAAGGTTGAAGTACGATGCGCAGGCAAGGCCTGCCTTAACGCCGGGCCTGCATGAAGCAGTAAGGCTGCAGGACGCGCGTGAATATTCAGGGCGCAGGCGCTGGGGATGGTTCCAGGGGGTAATCGTAAATTATTCCTGGTAAATGCCAGGCCTGTGAGCACGGTACGGCCATCTCCATCGGAGCGCTTTGCTGATTTGAACCTTGACCGGCAGAATCCCATTGTGTATCAACTCTGCTCTTCGATTGGCCAGCGTAGCTCAGTTGGTAGAGCAGCTGATTCGTAATCAGCAGGTCTGGGGTTCAATTCCCCACGCTGGCTCCACTAGGAAAATCAATGGGTTGCATGCAGTTTTTACCACCGCATGCAACCCATTATTTTTGCCAAAAAACCGATCTGGTCCCGGAATAGTCCCGGAAAGGAAAATTTTCTTCGAGTTTTCCTGAGGGACGGCTGTTGTCTATTGGCACTGCCGCCCCGTCCGGGGTCCCCTTTCTCGCCGGTCTGCTCTGCGGGAACCGTTGCGGTCATGATCCGAGGAATCCTCGGCTTGATCCCGTGCGTCCCATCCGCAAGGGAAAGGGCGGCCTGCCGCGCATCCTGTCCCTGGCCGCTGAACAGGCCAAGGCATGGTATGACCACCCAAAGAAATGTCCAACGCTATTGGCCCCGGCTAATCGAAAGACGCGAAGTGAGCGCCGCGAGGCGTGTCTTGTCGTTTTGGAAACACTTCTGTCGCACCTTGAGCTGGCATCCCTGGCCCTTGGCGTACCGACGCTGGCCAACGGTTTCATCGACATCGACATGAAGACCATCGTCAGAGGCTCGGGTCTCGGTAAACGCCGGTGCGAGCGTGCCATTGGGCAGTTGAAGCAGGCTGGGTTCATGCAGGTGAGCCAGCCAAGAAGCAGAAGCGACGAAGGGAAATATTTCGGATGCAGGGCCATTCGCGTCGTAACTTCAGCTTTCTTCGAATGGCTTGGCCTTGGACCGATGCTACGGCGTGAACGGGCCAGAGCATCGGAGGCGCTTCGCCGCAAGGCTCAAAAGGCCAATCGCAAGCTGGCAGACTTCATGAGGCGCGTTGTGTCCGGCGCAAAGCCCATGTTCAAACGCTACCAGGATGGGAAATCCAGGGCGCAGCGTGCCGCCCTGTGGAACTCCACCTGGACAGGCAATGTCCGAACTGGCCTGGACGCTCGGGAAGCCCAACGGCGAACGAACGAAGCTTTGGGCTATCCACCGGAATACAGTCCAGGCCAAGAACAGTAGCAAGGCATCGTTGTTTGAAGCGTTGCAAGCCGTAAGGGCTCGCAGTCTAGACTTGTCTTCTCCTTCCGACTTTTCACCCTAAATACCTACTCAGAAGCGCCAAGGGCCAAGCTGAAACCGCCTTGGGCATACTTCGTATAGCGTCTACTTCGTTTTGCGCTTTCGTTTGTCCAAATAAGTGTCGCATGGTTGGCCTGTAGGTGTCGCTCATAAATCCCAAGAGGCAAGAATACAAGAAGAGTGATCAGCAGCCCCTTCGGCATCGGGAGCTTTTTCGTTTTCATCCTCCCCCCTCAGCAGGACCGCCTGAAACCTTAGGATGGGCTTGGAAATCCAAACAAAATCGAACTTCGCACGGAGTCTGCCCACATTCCCTCCACGTTGACCTCAATATTCGTCGTACGCACCTTCAAAATCAGACAAATTGAACATTCATGCCATTGTATTGAACGCTATTGCTGAAAGTTAGTCCGATGTGTGAATCATATTGCTTGAAATGACATGTTTGCTGGTCCATATTGTTTTATGTTGTTGTGAATTGAAATATTCTCAATGTTGTTCAAATCAGTCTGGCTGCTCTCGTAAAATACAAAACGATGGAATAAGGAACAAAGGGGTCTGAAGGCAGGACAGGTGAGGTACTAGTACCTCACGCCTGCCCTGCGGGGCAGAATTGCTTATTCGCCTTCGGCTCAACGCTAATCGGAGAGATCGATCATGCCGACCAAGAAGCTGGCGCTTTGGTGCTACGTCAACACGGAGGAGCACTCGCTGATCTCCACCAGCGCCGAGCGGGCGGGTCTATCCCGGTCCACCTACATCAAGCGTGTTTGCCTCGGGCAGCCGACACCGAGCCTGGAGAAGCAACACGCCAGGCGCGAATTGCTCAAGGTCAATGCCGACCTTGGAAGGCTTGGTGGCCTCTTCAAACTGTGTCTGTCAGAAAAGGACACTCCGATTCAGGAATTGCACACAGAGGTGCGGCGTATGCTCAAGCAAATTGAGGCTCGGCAACAAGAGCTTAAGGCTGCCATCGCCCGTATCTGATTACATGGCGTAAAACATGATCAGTCGACGTGTCCTCCAGAAGCCGGAGAATGACGACTACCGGCGCTTGGCCCGCTATATCGCCGCAGCAGACCATCCAGGCGAGAAAATCCTTACTGCGCTGGTGCACTGGATGTCTGGCCGGTGACGATTACGCCCTGGGCATCCAGGAGGCGGTCGACACCCAGGCCATGAACACACGAACCAGCAAGGAGAAGACATACCACCTCATCGTGAGCTTTCGACCAGAGGATGAGGCACGGCTGACCCAGAGATGTTCATTGCCATCGAGGAAGAATTCGCCAAGACCATTGGGTTATCCGAGCACCAGCGCCATTGCGGCGTTCACAAGAATACGAACAACCTCCACATGCACGTGGCCTACAACATGATCCACCCTGAGCGATTGCCCCGCCATGATTCACCAGCTCGATCGACGCCAGTGGGATTGTGTTCATCCACTTGGCCAACGGCGGTATGATCCGGGACATGGCCAAGGAGATCGCGTTCACTGCGCATGACGAGACGACTCAGGAAGCTGCCATGCTCTTTGCCCGAGCGAAGTGGGGCAAGGCTGTTAGGCTTAAGGGCAACGTCCTCCGGCTTCAGCCGAGGGATCGAAGCAAAGAGATTGGGCTGGAGCTATAGACGTCCGCTCGCTGGGATCTGTGCGGGGGGCCACCCGAAAGGGTGGTCTCTACCGCGACAGAAGGTCGTAACATTCAGTTATGATTTAAATTGTTCCAGAGTCCCTACTACGGTCATGCACTCAACAATGAGGCCACAAGAAGCATGGCCAGCCTGTCCGGTCTAAAAGGGGGCTACTCCACCTGGCCATCCACTTGGAAGGACACATGTGTTCTGTATATCACCATTTCAATGCTTGCCCACTATCGCCAGAAGTGAGACATGATATGTCTTGCAAGCTAGGTTCTGCTGGAAAGACATCAACTCTCTCAGTGCATGCGAGCCTGCCGACAAGATATGGAGATATTAAAATGGCCAAGAAACAGGCACCGCCGAAGTCTAAACCCAAGACGAGCCCTGAACCTTCGGCAGAAACGCCCACCAGAGAGCCTGTGAAGGCCCCTGTGCCATCTTTCCCCGTCGTCGGGATCGGCGCTTCCGCAGGAGGACTGGCGGCTTTTGAGGCATTCTTCTCTGGCATGCCCACCGATACCGATCCAGGAATGGCCTTTGTGCTGGTGCAACATCTGGCCCCAGACCACAAGAGCATCCTCACGGATATTATTCAGCGCTATACCACCATGAAGGTCTACGAAGTGGCGGACGGAATGGTGGTCAAGCCCAACTGCATCTACATCATCCCGCCCAACCGCGACATGGCCTTCATAGATGGCGCGCTCCAATTGCTTGAGCCGTCTTCCCCCCGAGGCCAACGTCTGCCTATTGACTTCTTCTTCCGCTCCCTGGCCCAGGACCAAGGTGACAAGGCCATTGGCATCGTGCTCTCTGGCACAGGGAATGACGGCACCCTGGGAATTCGGGCCATCAAGGGGGAAGGGGGCCTGATTTTGGTCCAGAACCCAGAATCCACCGAGTATGATGGGATGCCCCGCAGCGCCCTCGGGACTGGATTGGTTGACTATGAATTGCCGCCAACTGAGATGGCTGGCCAATTAATTCTCTACGCAAAGCACATGCTTGATAAGCACGGGGGGCACAAGCCGCACATCACGATCAAACCAGATAACGAATTAAAAAAGATTTTCATCCTGTTGCGCGGTCAAACTAGTGTCACGACCTCAAAATTCGTCTATACTTATTAGCGGGCAGAATTTACGAATTGCTCTGGTATCACCGTGCCAAGCATATCGACGAAAAACGCGGACGCAACACTAGTCACGATTTCTCTCAGTACAAGAGCCTGTCCCCCAAACATTTTCCCCGTGCGGGGCGGCACGGCCTTGATTGCCGCTTTTCGCCCGTCGAAATCGCCACAAAACGTCTCTGCGCAGCCCGTCGAGGCGATTTGAGCTACTCATTGCCCTGAAACTGCGCTGATATGCCTGTCAGTTGGCCATCTTACCCACTTGTCGCACCATGCCGGTAGAGTTTGAGCAGATTATGCGTCAGACTCCAGAGTTCAAACTCGCCTTTCACCTTGTCCAGGCCGCGTAGCAGGAAGCGGGTAAGCTTCCGGCAGTCCTTGATCTGGCCGAACACCGCCTCCACGATCTGACCGCGCAGTTTGTAGAGGGCTTTCCCTGCCTTGGTCCTGAGCTTGCGCTCCATCCGTTGCCGCTGGGTCAGGTTCTTCGGCATCCGCCCTCTGGGCGCGGATTCGTCGTCCCCGCGCTGTTTATGGTCCTTCTTCACGGCCACATAGGGGTCAGGAGCGCCGGGCCGGGCCATGTATTCCAGGTTGTTTTCGCTGCAATAGCCCGCATCCGCCAGCAGCTTTCCGGGTTCTTCGCCGATCTCGTACAGGTTGGCCTCGGCCAGTTCCACCATTGGCTTCAATTGCGCAAAATCATTGCAGTCTTGCACCACGTCGCACGCAACTATTATCTGATCCTCGCTCACGGTCGCCTGCGCGTTGTACCCCTGGACGTACCCTTTGCGGGTCTTCATGATCCGGCTTTCCGGGTCCGTCAGGTTGGCTTTGGCCTCCGCTTCGACCTCCGCGCTGACCGGCTTCGGCTTGCGGCCACGCTTGCTTTTGCCGGATTCCTTCTCTTCCCGCTCCCGTTCCTTGAGGGCGTCTTCCTGTTCCCTGGCGGCCTCCCTGGCCTGGGCCTCAAGCTCCGCTTTGGCTCGCCGGATCAGGGCCAGCCGCTCATGTGCGGTGGACACCTTCGGCAGGCCGTCACCGGAGTCGTCGCCGAAACGGGCATCCTCGTCTCTGTCGGTGGATTCAGCCCGCTTGAGCATCGATTCCACCTCGGCGAGCAAGGCCTGCTCCTTGGCCGTGAGCTTTTCCCAGGTCCGGTTCCTGTCCAGAGCGGCATTGGCCGCGACCTTGGTTCCGTCCAAAGCCACGATTCCGACCTTGACCAAGCCAGCTTGTTTGCAAAGAAGGAGAACCTGCAAAAACAGTGGTTTGAGGCATTTGAGGTGCTGGCGGCGGAAAGTGGCAATGGTCCTGAAATCGGGGCGGTTGCCAGCGGCCAGCCAGCGGAAAGCGACATCATCAATCAGGGCCTGGGCGATTTTGCGGCTGGAAGGCACGCCCACGCAGTACGCGTAGAGCAAAACCCGGAGCATCATCTCCGGGCTGAACGCCGCGCCCCCTTGCCCGCTGGGTCTGTAACGGCGCAGGAGGGGCTTGAGGTCCAGATTCGAAACGACATCGGCGAGAAAACGAGCCAGATGCTGCTGGGGGAGCCAGTCGTCAAGATTGGGCGGCAGAAGAAGGAGCTGGTGAGGATCAAACTTGCGGAAGTTGTAGGGCATGCCTCGCTAACCTCATCTTAATGCACCAGGATGATTGGGTTTGTACCAAGATACCGGTTTCGCGGCAAGCGTATTTAATGGCCATTCACGGGACAGGCTCA